>NZ_CP038438.1:5470160-5805240 GCF_004683905.1 Pseudomonas fluorescens | reverse complement strand
CCCGCAGCTGCTGGAAGGCCTGAACGTTGGCTCGATCGACTTCGGTGTTACCGGCGAAACCCCTCCGGTATTCGCTCAGGCTGCCGGCGCTGATCTGCTCTACGTCGCCTACGAACCGCCAGCGCCGAACAGCGAAGCGATCCTTGTACAGAAAGACTCGCCAATCAAATCGGTGGCGGATCTCAAGGGCAAGAAAGTCGCCCTGAACAAAGGCTCCAACGTGCACTACCTGCTGGTTCGCGCATTGGAAGATGCCGGTCTCAAATACTCCGATATCCAGACCGTGTTCCTGCCGCCGGCCGATGCTCGCGCCGCGTTCGAGCGTGGCAGCGTCGATGCCTGGGTAATCTGGGATCCGTACCAGGCCGCTGCCGAGAAACAGCTGCAAGCGCACACCCTGCGTGACGGCAAAGGCATCGTCGACAACCATCAGTTCTACCTCGCGACCAAACCCTACGCGCAGAAAAATCCCGAGGTGATCAAGACCCTTGTCGAAGAAGTGCGCGCCGTTGGCGAGTGGTCCAAAGCCAACCCTGAAGACGTGACCCAGCAGGTCGCGCCGCTGCTCGGCCTGCCGGCGGACATCACCCTGACCTCGGTGAAACGCCAGGGCTACGGTGCGTTGTTCCTGACCCCGGACGTGGTCGCCGCGCAACAGAAAATCGCCGACACCTTCTACCAGCTCAAGCTGATTCCCAAGCCGTTGAGCATCAAGGATGTGATCTGGACACCACCGGCCGCTGTGGCCCAAAGCTCGGTTACCCAAGCCCAGTAAATCGAATCCCCAAGGAGACCACTCCATGAGCCTCAACATCTTCTGGTTCCTGCCTACCCACGGCGACGGCCATTACCTTGGCACCGCCGAAGGCGCCCGCGCCGTTGACCACGGTTATCTGCAACAGGTCGCGCAAGCGGCGGATCGTCTGGGCTTTGGCGGCGTGCTGATTCCCACCGGCCGCTCCTGCGAAGACTCGTGGCTGGTGGCCGCGTCGCTGATCCCGGTGACTCAGCGTCTGAAGTTCCTTGTCGCCCTGCGCCCCGGGATCATTTCCCCGACGGTCGCGGCGCGGCAGGCAGCGACCCTGGATCGTCTGTCCGGCGGCCGTGCGCTGTTCAACCTGGTGACCGGTGGCGATCCGGAAGAGTTGGCCGGTGATGGTCTGTTTCTCAACCATGAAGAGCGTTATCAGGCCTCGGTGGAGTTCACCCGGATCTGGCGTCGGGTGCTGGAAGGCGAAACCGTCGATTACGACGGCGAACACATCAGCGTGAAGGGCGCCAAGCTGCTTTATCCACCGATCCAGCAACCGCGTCCGCCGCTGTATTTCGGCGGCTCGTCGGAAGCGGCGCAGGATCTGGCTGCCGAACAGGTCGAAATGGTACTGACCTGGGGCGAGCCGCCAGCCGCAGTGGCCGAGAAGATCGAGCAAGTGCGCGCCAAAGCCGCCAAGCTCGGGCGTACCGTGCGCTTCGGCATTCGTTTGCATGTGATCGTGCGGGAAACCAACGCCGAAGCCTGGCAAGCGGCAGACCGGCTGATTTCGCATCTGGACGACGACACCATCAAACGTGCGCAAGCATCGCTGGCGCGCTTCGACTCGGTCGGTCAACAACGCATGGCCGCGCTGCACGGCGGCAGTCGCGACAACCTCGAAGTCAGCCCGAATCTGTGGGCCGGCGTCGGCCTGGTGCGTGGCGGTGCCGGTACCGCGCTGGTCGGCGATGGTCCAACCGTGGCCGCCCGCGTGAAGGAATACGCTGATCTGGGTATCGACACCTTCATCTTCTCCGGTTATCCACACCTCGAAGAATCGTACCGCGTCGCTGAACTGCTGTTCCCGCACCTCGACATCGAGCGCCCGGAACTGCCGAAAAGCGCCGGTTATGTCAGCCCGTTCGGCGAGATGGTAGCCAACGACATTCTTCCCAAAGCCGCGTCGCAGAGCTGAGGCGCGCCATGAACAAAATTATCCACAGCCTCGCGCCCTGGGCGTTGCCGGTGCTGTTGCTGGCGGTGTGGCAGTTGTCGGTGTCGGCCGGTTGGTTGTCGACGCGAATCCTGCCGGCACCGGTGGCAGTGATCGAGGCCGGTGTCAGTCTGGTGCGCAGCGGCGAAATCTGGACGCATCTGGCGATCAGCGGCTGGCGCGCGGCACTCGGTTTCACCATCGGCGGCAGCATCGGCCTGGTGCTGGGCTTCATCACCGGCCTGTCGAAGTGGGGCGAGCGCCTGCTCGACAGCTCGGTACAGATGATCCGCAACGTGCCGCACCTGGCGCTGATTCCACTGGTGATCCTGTGGTTTGGCATCGACGAGTCGGCGAAGATTTTCCTGGTGGCACTGGGCACCTTGTTCCCGATTTACCTCAACACCTATCACGGCATCCGCAACGTCGATCCGGCGCTGGTGGAAATGGCGCGCAGTTATGGCTTGAGCGGTTTCAGCCTGTTCTGGCAGGTGATTCTGCCGGGCGCACTGCCTTCGATTCTGGTCGGTGTGCGCTTCGCGCTGGGCTTCATGTGGCTGACGCTGATCGTTGCCGAAACCATCTCCGCCAGCTCCGGCATCGGCTATCTGGCGATGAATGCCCGCGAGTTTTTGCAGACCGACGTGGTGGTGCTGGCGATCCTGCTTTACGCGGTACTCGGCAAGCTTGCTGATCTCGCCGCCCGTGCTCTTGAGCGTGTGTGGTTGCGCTGGCATCCGGCTTATCAGGTTGCCAAGGGAGGTGCGGCATGACCGCTCAACAACCTCCACGCCTGCTGCGCGGGATTCCGCTGGTGGTGCGCAACCTGCAGAAAACCTTTGGTGCGCGGCAAGTGCTGCGCGACATCGACCTGCACATTCCGGCGGGGCAATTCGTCGCCGTGGTCGGACGCAGCGGGTGCGGCAAGAGCACCTTCCTGCGCTTGCTCGCCGGCCTCGACCACCCGACTGGCGGCGACCTGCTGGCCGGCGCCGCGCCGCTGAGCGATGCGCGGGAAGACACCCGGCTGATGTTCCAGGAAGCACGGCTGCTGCCATGGAAAAAGATCATCGACAACGTCGGCCTCGGCCTTAAAGGCAACTGGCGCTCGCAAGCTCTGGAGGCGCTGGAAGCGGTGGGTCTGGCCGATCGCGCCAACGAGTGGCCGGCCGCTTTGTCCGGCGGGCAGAAGCAGCGTGTGGCGCTGGCCCGGGCGCTGATTCACCAGCCGCGCCTGCTGTTGCTCGACGAGCCGCTGGGTGCGCTGGATGCGCTGACCCGCATCGAGATGCAGCAACTGATCGAACGACTCTGGCAAAAGCATGGGTTCACCGTGCTGCTGGTGACCCACGACGTCAGCGAAGCGGTGGCGATTGCCGACCGGGTGATTCTGATCGAGGACGGCGAAGTCGGCCTCGACCTGCAAGTGGAGTTGCCTCGTCCGCGAGTGCGCGGATCGCATCGACTGGCGGCGCTGGAAACCGAAGTGCTCAACCGTGTTCTGTCCCTGCCCGGCGAGCCGCCGGAGCCGGAACCTGTTTCACCACTGCCTACGCAATTGCGTTGGGCGCAATAACTCAAGTTACATCCAACGACAGGAATCAAAGCCATGACTATCAAAGCCATCAACGTGCGCAACCAGTTCAAAGGCTCGATCAAGGAGATCGTTCTCGGCGACGTGCTGTCGGAAATCGACGTGCAAACCGCTTCCGGCATCGTCACTTCAGTGATCACCACCCGCTCGGTCAAGGAGCTGGAACTGGCGGTGGGCAGCGAGGTGATCGCCTTCGTGAAATCCACCGAGGTGTCGATCGCCAAGTTGTAAGCCAGTGAGTAAAAAACAACCCCGAAAGGCGTGAGCCCTTCGGGGTTTTTCTTTTTGTGCACGGATTTGAATCGGCGGCGCTGCCATCGCGAGCAGGCTCACTCCTACATTTGGAATGCGTTCCCCTGTGGGAGCGGGCTTGCTCGCGAAGGGGCCGGTGAATGCGCTAGAGAACTCTTTTGGGCAGGTAAGGCGGCAGATACAGGCCGATATAGGCATCAAACACCCGCATCCCTTCCTCGGCCATGCGCGGTGTGATCTGCCCGTGCTGCTGCACCGAGCGCGCATACACGCGGTCGCCCAGTTCCATCGCCAGTGCGAACACATCGACATCGCTCGGCAGGCGCGGCAATTCGAAGTGATGGTCGAACAGCTTGTGCATCAGGTCGCCGAGTTCGATGTCGTGCTGGCGGTCGGCCTGGGTCACTTCGGTCAGGCCGTGCTGGGCGAGGATCAACTGGCGGGCCGCCGCGTCTTCGTCGTAGATCTCCAGCATCCGCTCTTCGACCAGCCGCGACAGGTCACGCCAGTCGCGCAGCGCCTCGTGGTCGATCGGCGCTTGCAGGCAGGCGCGAAACGCCGCATGCACGTCGGCGGTCAGCGCTTCGAGCAGTGCCGGGACGCTGGCGAAGAAGTGGTACACGGAGGAGGGCGGAATCTGCGCGCGTTCGGCGACGCTGTAGATCGACAGACTGGCCACACCCTCGGCGGCCAGCAGCGTACGCGCGGCGTCGAGTATCGAATCGATCCGCGCCTGGCTGCGGGCACGGGGTTTGCGAACGGGGGCGGGACGCGTCATGGAAGTCTCCTGCGGGGCAGCGGGCATTGTACGAGCCGCGCCGTGTGTTGTCTGCCAGGACGCCTTCGGGAGCAAGCCCCCTCCCACAGTTGATCTTCTGCGTACAAAAGATCCCCATCCGCTGTAGATCCCCTGTGGGAGGGGGCTTGCTCCCGAACCGCCGCAGGCGGCCATTCAGAACAGAATCCGGCCATAAAAAAACGCCGTGGGCCAAGACGGCCGACGGCGTTTTATCTGGTCGCAATTCGCTTAAACGGTATGCAGATACCAGTTGTACTCAAGGTCGGAGATGGAGTGTTCGAACTCCTCCAGCTCGCTTTCCTTGCAGGCGACGAAGATATCGATGTACTTAGGATCGATGTACTTGGCCATCACCTCGCTGTCGTCCAGCTCGCGCAGGGCATCGCGCAAGTTGTTCGGCAGGCTTTGTTCGTTCTGCTCGTAGCTATTGCCTTCGACCGGAGCGCCCGGTTCGATCTTGTTCACTAGACCGTGATGCACACCGGCCAGGACCGAAGCCATCAGCAGGTACGGGTTGGCGTCGGCGCCGGCCACGCGGTGTTCGATACGCACGGCATCGGCTGAGCCGGTCGGTACGCGGATCGCCACGGTGCGGTTATCCAGGCCCCAGCACGGCGAGTTCGGTACATAGAACTGCGCGCCGAAGCGACGGTACGAGTTGACGTTCGGGCAGAGGAAAGCCATCTGCGCCGGCAGGGTCTCGAGCACACCGCCGATCGCGTGACGCAGCGCGGCGTTCTGCTCGGGATCCTCGCTTGCAAAGATGTTCTTGCCATCTTTGTCGAGCACCGAGATATGGACGTGCAGACCATTACCCGCCTGGCCCGGATACGGCTTGGCCATGAAGGTGGTGTCCATTTCATGGTCGTAGGCGATGTTCTTGATCAGACGCTTGAGCAGGACTGCGTAGTCGCACGCCTTGATCGGGTCGGCGACGTGGTGCAGGTTCACTTCGAACTGCGCCGGGGCACTTTCCTTGACGATGGCGTCGGCCGGGATGCCTTGCTCTTTGGCACCTTCCAGAATGTCCTGGAGGCAGTCGACGTATTCGTCGAGGTCGTCGATCAGGTAGACCTGAGTCGAGTGCGGGCGTTTGCCGGAGATCGGCGAGCGTGGCGGCTGTGGACGGCCGTTCACGTTTTCCTGGTCGATCAGGTAGAACTCCAGTTCGAACGCGGCGCAGATGGTCAAGCCCAGCTCGTCAAACTTTGCAACAACTTGACGGAGCACTTCGCGCGGATCGGCGAAGAACGGGTCACCCTCGAGTTCGTGCATGGTCATCAACAGTTGCGCGGTAGGGCGCTTCTGCCATGGCTCGTTGCACAGGGTATCGGGGATTGGATAGCAGATCCGGTCGGCGTCGCCGATGTCCAGACCCAGGCCGGTGCTTTCCACCGTAGAACCATTGATATCCAGAGCAAATAGAGAGGCCGGCAGGTTGATGCCTTTCTCGTAAACCTTGTGGAGGCTGGTGCGTTCGATGCGCTTGCCGCGCACCACACCATTCATATCCGCAATCAGAAGGTCAACGTACAGAACCTCAGGATGTTCCTTAAGGAACGCGTTCGCTTCGTTAAGCTGAACGGCACGCGGGGGTACCGACATGATGCAACACCTTTGTTGTTAAAAATATCAATCATTGATCTTTTCTGGTTTCAGTCAACCCGAACGGCCTGCCGAAGTCAAGCGAGGCCTTTTTTGCCCTAAAAAAGCGCTGCAAGGGCATTTATGGGGCACTTTGGGGCAGTTTTTTGTCCTTGGGACGCTTGGCACCCGCGGGCTTGAGCAGGCCGTGTTGTATTTTTTACGGGGGTGTTGTGTAAAAAAATGAACAAGGCTAAGCTCCGACCAAACCCATAACAGCAATAATACCGGGGTGCTTCATGTCTCGCCTGCCGTTAATCGGCATCACCGACTGCTCGCAACAGTCCGGTCTGCATGCTCATCACATCAGTGGCGACAAATCCGTCCGTAATGCAGCCAGCATGGCTCGTGGCGGGTCGACGAGGTTCTCGTGCGCATCAGGCCCAACGGCAACGTCCGATATTCTGGACGCACGGGACAGCATCCTGTTTATGGCGTCTCCTTCCAATATAGATCCCTTTGAGTCCCAAAGCCTGTGCCGCTCCCAAAGCCGTGCTCATGATTCTGCACGCCTTGAATGTGCACAGGAAATGCAACGCCAGCGTAAAGGGCAGGTAAGCTCCTCTTTCATTGTCTATGCGCGGTGCCAGGCGTAAGCCGGTACTGCGCGCAAGCAAACCCCCTTTAACGCGACGCCACGGCGTCAAACTTTGCCTGACACGATGTCAGGAGACTCAGCCCAGAGGCATTTATGAGTAACAACCTCGACCAGCTCACCGATTGGTTGAAAGACCACAAGATCACAGAAGTCGAATGCATGATCGGCGACTTGACCGGTATTACCCGGGGCAAGATCTCGCCGACCAACAAGTTCATCGCCGAAAAGGGCATGCGCCTGCCGGAAAGCGTGCTGTTGCAGACCGTGACTGGCGACTACGTCGAAGACGACATCTATTACGAACTGCTCGACCCGGCCGACATCGACATGATCTGCCGCCCCGACCAGAACGCGGTGTACCTGGTGCCATGGGCCATCGAGCCGACCGCCCAGGTGATCCACGACACCTACGACAAGCAAGGCAACCCGATCGAGCTGTCGCCGCGCAACGTCCTCAAGAAAGTCCTGAAGCTTTATTCCGACAAGGGCTGGCAGCCGATCGTGGCGCCGGAGATGGAGTTCTACCTGACCAAGCGCAGTGACGACCCCGACTATCCGTTGCAGCCGCCAATCGGCCGTTCGGGCCGTCCGGAAATCGGTCGTCAGTCGTTCTCGATCGAAGCGGCGAACGAATTCGACCCGCTGTTCGAAGACGTCTACGACTGGTGCGAACTGCAGGAGCTGGACCTCGACACGCTGATCCACGAAGACGGCACGGCGCAGATGGAAATCAACTTCCGTCACGGCGATGCACTGTCGCTGGCCGATCAGATTCTGGTGTTCAAGCGCACCATGCGCGAAGCCGCGCTCAAGCATGACGTGGCCGCAACCTTCATGGCCAAGCCGATGACCGGTGAGCCGGGCAGTGCCATGCACCTGCACCAGAGCATCATCGACATCGAGACCGGCAAGAACGTGTTCTCCAATGAAGACGGGACCATGAGCCAGCTGTTCCTGCACCACATCGGTGGTCTGCAGAAACTGATCCCGGAATTGCTCCCGCTGTTCGCACCGAACGTCAACTCGTTCCGCCGCTTCCTGCCGGACACTTCGGCGCCGGTGAACGTGGAGTGGGGCGAAGAGAACCGCACTGTGGGCCTGCGCGTACCGGATGCCGGTCCGCAGAACCGCCGCGTGGAAAACCGCCTGCCGGGCGCCGACGCCAACCCGTACCTGGCGATTGCCGCGAGCCTGCTCTGCGGTTACATCGGCATGGTCGAGGGCCTCAACCCAAGCGCGCCAGTGGTGGGTCGTGGCTATGAGCGCCGCAACCTGCGCCTGCCGCTGACCATCGAAGACGCGCTGGAGCGTATGGAAAACAGCGCGACCATCGAGAAATACCTGGGCAAGACCTTCATCACCGGCTACGTCGCGGTCAAGCGGGCCGAGCATGAAAACTTCAAGCGCGTGATCAGTTCCTGGGAGCGTGAGTACCTGCTCTTCGCCGTCTGATACGCCGGGCGCGGCTGGCAGCAGCCGCGCCTTCACCGATAACAAGGAGAATTGGCATGACCAGCAACAACCCGCAAACCCGTGAGTGGCAAGCCCTGAGCAGCGATCACCATCTGGCCCCGTTCAGCGACTTCAAGCAGCTGAAAGAGAAGGGTCCACGGATCATCACCAACGCCAAGGGCGTGTACCTGTGGGACAGCGAGGGCAACAAGATCCTCGATGGCATGGCGGGTCTGTGGTGCGTGGCGATCGGTTATGGCCGCGATGAGCTGGCCGACGCAGCTGCCAAGCAGATGCGCGAACTGCCTTACTACAACCTGTTCTTCCAGACTGCGCACCCGCCGGCACTGGAACTGGCCAAGGCCATCGCCGACGTGGCGCCGCAAGGCATGAACCACGTGTTCTTCACCGGTTCCGGCTCCGAAGGCAACGACACCATGCTGCGCATGGTTCGCCATTACTGGGCGATCAAGGGCCAGCCGAACAAGAAAGTCATCATCAGCCGCAAGAACGGTTATCACGGCTCCACCGTGGCCGGCGCGAGCCTGGGTGGCATGACCTATATGCACGAGCAGGGCGATTTGCCGATTCCGGGCATCGTCCACATTGCGCAGCCGTACTGGTTCGCCGAGGGCGGCGACATGTCGCCGGAAGAGTTCGGCATCTGGGCGGCCAATCAGCTGGAAGAGAAGATTCTCGAAGTCGGCGTGGACAACGTCGGTGCGTTCATTGCCGAGCCGATTCAGGGCGCCGGCGGCGTGATCATTCCGCCAGAGACTTACTGGCCGCGCATCAAGGAAATCCTCGCCAAGTACGACATTCTGTTCGTCGCTGACGAAGTGATCTGTGGTTTCGGTCGTACCGGCCAATGGTTCGGTTCGGATTTCTACGATCTGAAACCCGACATGATGACCATCGCCAAAGGCCTGACGTCCGGCTACATCCCGATGGGTGGCCTGATCGTGCGTGACGAAGTGGTGAAGGTGCTCAACGAAGGTGGCGATTTCAACCACGGCTTCACCTACTCCGGACACCCGGTGGCGGCGGCGGTGGGTCTGGAAAACATCCGGATCCTGCGCGATGAGAAAATTATCGAGAACGCGCATAACGAAACGGCACCGTATTTGCAGAAACGTCTGCGCGAACTCAACGACCACCCGTTGGTGGGCGAAGTGCGCGGCGTTGGTCTGCTGGGGGCGATCGAGCTGGTGCAGGACAAGGCCACTCGCAAGCGTTACGAAGGTCGGGGCGTGGGCATGATCTGCCGGCAGTTCTGCTTCGATAACGGCCTGATCATGCGCGCCGTGGGCGACACCATGATCATTGCGCCGCCGCTGGTGATCAGCAAGGCGGAGATCGATGAGCTGGTGACCAAGGCACGCAAGTGTCTGGACCTGACCCTCAGTGCGTTGCAGGCCTAAGTGCTAGGCTTCGAGCGGGGGAGCTGCGGCGCTCTCGCTCGAAGGTGTCAGAAAGGTTGGCCTTTTCTTGAAAGATCGCCTCCGATCTTGCCAGACTAGCCGCGGTTCCAGTTGTCCGGGTTCGGCCGCTGAACAAAGTGGTTCAAAAAAGAAAAATTTGGAGCATGACGCATGAAGGCATTAGGTAAAAAGCTTGCTGGCAAGACTCTTCTCGCGCTGTCCGTCGCGGGCATGATGGCGGGTGCGGTTCACGCGGACGACAAGGTGTTGCACGTCTACAACTGGTCCGACTACATCGCTCCTGACACCATCGCCAACTTCGAGAAAGAGTCCGGGATCAAAGTCGTCTACGACGTATTCGACAGCAACGAAACCCTGGAAGCCAAACTGCTGGCGGGCAAATCCGGTTACGACGTGGTTGTGCCGTCGAACAACTTCCTGGCCAAGCAGATCAAGGCGGGCGTTTATCAGGAGCTGGACAAGTCCAAGCTGTCCAACTACGGCAACCTGAACAAATCGCTGCTCAAGGCCGTTTCGGTCAGCGACCCGGACAACAAGCACGCCTTCCCGTACATGTGGGGCTCGATCGGCATCGGCTACAACCCGGAGAAGGTCAAGGCTGCACTGGGCGTCGACACCATCGATTCCTGGGACACTCTGCTCAAGCCGGAGAACATCGCCAAGCTCAAGGGCTGCGGTGTGAGCTTCCTCGACTCGCCGACCGAAATGCTCCCGGTCGCGCTGCACTACCTGGGCCTGCCAACCGACAGCCAGAAGAAAGAAGACATCAAGAAAGCCGAGGAACTGTTCCTCAAGATTCGTCCTTCGATCACCTACTTCCACTCCTCCAAGTACATCTCGGACCTGGCCAACGGCAACATCTGCGTAGCGGTCGGCTACTCGGGTGACGTGCAGCAGGCCAAGTCGCGTGCCGCCGAGGCCGGTGACAAGGTCAAAGTCAGCTACGCCATTCCGAAGGAAGGTGCCGGCAGCTTCTATGACATGGTCGCGATTCCGAAAGATGCGGAAAACATCGACGGCGCCTACAAGTTCATGAACTACCTGCTGCAACCGAAAGTGATGGCCGAGATCACCAACGCGGTGCGCTTCCCTAACGGTAACGCCGAAGCGACCCAGTACGTGAACAAGGACATCACCTCCGATCCAGGCATCTACCCGCCAGCCGACGTGCAGGCCAAGCTGTATGCGATCGCCGATTTGCCGGCCGCTACCCAGCGTGAACTGACCCGCAGCTGGACCAAGATCAAATCCGGTAAATAAGCCGGTTTGACGCAGCAACCACTGGCCGTCGTCGCCGCGACGGCGGCCAGCGGATCAATTAAATGACAGGAAGTTTTGCAGGAACGGTTTTTCGAGGGTAAGTTGCGCGCCGGTTTGGTTGCCGGGCAGCCATGGCTGTCATGTAACGCGGGGCAACTTGGGCCCAACTAATTTAGAGGACCTCCACTTGCCTATTTTTTCTTCTTTGCGCAAAGCCCTGCTGGCCACTGCCGGCCTGACGATTGCTGTCGGAGCCCAGGCCGCCGGTACGGTGCATATTTATAACTGGTCGGATTACATCGGCGAGACCACCCTGGCCGACTTCGAGAAAGCCACCGGGATCAAACCGGTGTACGACGTGTTCGATTCCAACGAGACCCTGGAAGGCAAGCTGCTGGCCGGGCGTACCGGTTACGACGTGGTCGTGCCGTCGAACCATTTTCTCGGCAAGCAGATCAAGGCGGGCGCGTTCCAGAAGCTCGACAAGTCGCAGTTGCCGAACTACTCGAATCTCGATCCGGTGCTGCTCAAGCGCCTGGAACAGAACGACCCGGGCAACCAGTACGCCGTGCCGTACCTGTGGGGCACCAACGGCATCGGCTACAACGTCGAGAAAGTCAAAGCGGTGCTCGGCATCGACAAGATCGACTCCTGGAGCGTGCTGTTCGAGCCGGAGAACATCAAGAAGCTGCACAGCTGTGGCGTCGCGTTCCTCGACTCGGCCGATGAAATGATGCCGACCGTGCTCAACTACATGGGGCTGAACGCCAACAGCACCAATCCGAAGGACTACGCCAAGGCCACCGACAAACTGCTGGCCGTGCGTCCCTACGTGACCTATTTCCACTCGTCGAAATACATCGGTGATCTGGCCAACGGCGACATCTGCGTGGCCATCGGTTTCTCCGGCGATATCTTCCAGGCCAAACACCGTGCCGAAGAAGCCAAGAAGGGCGTGAACATCGCCTACTCGATTCCGAAAGAGGGCGGCGCATTGTGGTTCGACATGCTGGCGATTCCGAAGGATTCGTCCAACGTCAAAGAGGCCCACGCCTTCATCAACTATTTGCTGAAACCTGAGGTGATCGCCCAGGTCAGTGATTACGTCGGTTACGCCAACCCTAACCCCGGGTCGGACAAGCTGATGGAACAGTCCATCCGCACCGATGAAGCGGTTTATCCACCGCAAGCAGTCCTCGACAAGACTTACGTGTCGGTCGAGTTGCCACCCAATATTCAGCGTTTGATGACCCGTAGCTGGACCAAGGTCAAGTCGGGCAAGTAAGGCACAAACTATCCTGGGTTCGTCCGCGTTGGGCGAACTGCACTGTTTTTATCTGGGAGTTTCGTAAATGGCAGTTGCCTCCGGCGCCTATAAGAAAGCCCTCGAGGGCGACCAGACACCTAAGCAGGTGTTGGTCAAAATCGACCGGGTCACGAAGAAGTTCGACGAGACGATTGCCGTGGACGATGTGTCCCTGGAAATCAAGAAAGGCGAGATCTTCGCCCTGCTCGGCGGCTCGGGATCGGGCAAATCCACGCTGCTGCGGATGCTGGCAGGGTTCGAACGGCCCACGGAGGGGCGCATTTTCCTCGACGGCGTCGACATCACCGACATGCCGCCGTACGAGCGACCGATCAACATGATGTTCCAGTCGTATGCCTTGTTCCCGCACATGACCGTGGCGCAGAACATCGCCTTCGGCCTCAAGCAGGACAAGATCCCCAACGCCGAGATTGATGCGCGCGTGGCCGAGATGCTCAAGCTGGTGCAGATGAGCCAGTACGCCAAGCGCAAGCCGCATCAACTGTCCGGCGGTCAGCGTCAGCGTGTGGCACTGGCGCGCTCGCTGGCCAAGCGGCCGAAGCTGCTGCTGCTCGACGAGCCGATGGGCGCACTGGACAAGAAACTGCGTTCGCAGATGCAGCTGGAGCTGGTGGAGATCATCGAGCGCGTCGGCGTGACCTGCGTGATGGTGACCCACGACCAGGAAGAGGCCATGACCATGGCCGAGCGCATCGCGATCATGCACCTGGGCTGGATCGCCCAGATCGGCAGCCCGATCGACATCTACGAAACCCCGACCAGCCGTCTGGTCTGCGAATTCATCGGCAACGTGAACATCTTCGAAGGCGAAGTGATCGACGACGCCGAAGGCCACGCGACCATCACCTGCAAGGACCTCGACCGGCAGATCTACGTCGGCCACGGCATCAGCACCTCGGTGCAAGACAAGTCCGTGACCTACGCGATTCGTCCGGAGAAGCTGCTGGTCACCGCCGAAATGCCGACCTGTGAATACAACTGGTCGAGCGGCAAGGTGCATGACATCGCCTACCTCGGCGGGCACTCGGTGTTCTACGTCGAATTGCCGAGCGGCAAGCTGGTGCAATCGTTCGTTGCCAACGCCGAACGTCGCGGCCAGCGTCCGACCTGGGGCGATCAGGTTTACGTGTGGTGGGAAGACGACAGCGGCGTGGTACTTCGCTCATGAACATGCGCAAGTTCAAACGACGGCTCAACCGAATAATTCCCAATGGCCGGCAACTGGTCATCGGGGTTCCGTTCATCTGGCTGTTCCTGTTCTTCATGCTGCCGTTCTTCATCGTCCTGAAGATCAGCTTCGCTGAAGCCGACGTGGCCATCCCGCCGTACACCGAGATCTACACCTTCGCCGAGCAGAAGCTGCAATTGCTGCTGAACCTGGGCAACTACGCGATGCTGGGCGACGACGAGTTGTACATCGCCGCCTACCTCGGCTCGCTGAAGATGGCGTTCTTCAGCACGCTGCTGTGCCTGCTGATCGGCTACCCGATGGCCTACGCCATCGCCAGTGCGCGCAAAGAGCTGCAGACGGTGCTGGTGCTGCTGATCATGATGCCGACCTGGACTGCGATCCTGATCCGCGTTTACGCGTGGATGGGCATCCTCAGCAACAACGGTCTGCTCAACGGTTTCCTGATGAGCATGGGCTTTATCGACGAGCCGCTGCAGATCCTCAACACCAACCTCGCGGTGTACATCGGCGTGGTTTATTCGTACCTGCCGTTCATGATCCTGCCGCTGTACGCCAACCTGGTGAAGCACGATCAGAGCCTGCTGGAAGCTGCTTCCGACCTCGGTTCGAGCACCTTCAACAGCTTCTGGAAAATCACTATTCCGCTGTCCAAGAACGGGATCATCGCCGGCTGCATGCTGGTGTTCATCCCGGTGGTCGGCGAGTTCGTGATCCCGGAACTGCTCGGCGGCCCGGAAACCCTGATGATCGGTAAAGTGCTCTGGCAAGAGTTCTTCAACAACCGTGACTGGCCGGTGGCGTCCGCCCTGGCGGTGGTGATGCTGGCGATCCTGATTGTGCCGATCATCCTGTTCAACCGCAGTCAGGCCAAGGAAATGGAGGGCAAAGAATGAAACGCATCCGTTTCTCCAGCCTGATGCTGGTACTGGGTCTGTTGTTCATCTACCTGCCGATGCTGATCCTGGTGATCTACTCGTTCAACGCCTCGAAACTGGTGACGGTGTGGGGCGGCTGGTCGATCAAGTGGTACGTCGGCCTGCTCGACAACACCCAACTGATGGGCTCGGTGGTGCGCTCCCTGGAAATCGCCTGCTATACCGCCGTTGCCGCGGTGGCGCTGGGTACGCTGGCCGCCTTCGTGCTGACCCGCATCACCCACTTCAAGGGCCGTACGCTGTTCGGTGGCCTGGTCACCGCGCCGCTGGTGATGCCGGAAGTGATCACCGGTCTGTCGCTGTTGCTGCTGTTCGTAGCCATGGCGCAGATGATCGGCTGGCCGCAGGAACGTGGCATCGTCACCATCTGGATCGCCCACACGACGTTCTGTGCGGCGTATGTGGCGGTGGTGGTGTCGGCGCGTCTGCGTGAGCTGGACCTGTCGATCGAAGAAGCGGCGATGGATCTGGGTGCGCGGCCGTGGAAGGTGTTCTTCCTGATCACCATCCCGATGATCGCGCCATCGCTGGCAGCGGGCGGAATGATGTCGTTCGCCCTGTCGCTGGACGACCTGGTGCTGGCGAGCTTCGTTTCCGGCCCGGGTTCGACCACTCTGCCGATGGAAGTGTTTTCCGCGGTGCGTCTGGGCGTGAAGCCTGAGATCAACGCCGTGGCCAGCCTGATTCTGCTGGCGGTGTCGATCGTGACGTTCATGGTGTGGTTCTTCAGCCGCCGCGCCGAAGAAGCGCGCAAGAAAGCCATCCAGCAAGCCATCGAAGAAGGCGCCGCCGATTCGTGGAAGCAACCGGACGTGCGCCGCGCGCCTGCGCCGGAAGCGGCTTAAAGCAAACTCGGGTTGGCCCCTTTATCAAGGCCAACCCAAATCCAACTGTGGGAGCGGGCTTTTGTGGTGAGGGGATTTATCCCCGATGGGTTGCGAAGCGGCCCCCTCTCTTGATTCAAAAAGAAAGGGACTGCTACGCAGTCCATCGGGGATAAATCCCCTCACCACAGGGCACACCCCCACATTGGGTATTAGGCAGTCCAGGGAGATTGGCGGATGACCTCAACAAAATTCATCGGCTTGAACCCCGGCTCCTGATCCACCAGCACATCGGTCTTCACGTTGCCAAACGTGGTCTGCGGACGATGGCGCAAGCCGTCGGCAAACGCGCAGATGATGCACTCCTTGAAACCTTCCCCGCGTGGATGCGCATGCACCACCGCCTCGCGCTGGGTGCTGCTGAACGCCGCGTAATCCATGCCCAGCACGTCCATCTCGACCCCGGCGGTGACCAGCGCGACGGTCGGCCGCAAGTGCTTTGGCACGCCTGGCGTGGTGTGCAGGGCAATCGACAGCCAGACTTGCTCGATGTCGTCATCGCTCAGCCCGTACGGTTTGAGAAACGCCGCGGCCGCGTTGGCGCCATCCACTTCGAAACGCTCGTCAGCACTGCGATAGCCCTCGACCAGACCGAGGTCGTGGAACATCGCGCCGACGTACAGCAGCTCCGGGTTGTAGGCCAGTTGTTGGCGCTCGCCGCTCAATGCGCCGAACAGAAACACCCGGCGCGAGTGGTGGTAGAGCAGGTCGGATTCGATGTCGCGAATGTACTCGGTGGTGGCCCGGGCGAGGGCGCTGTCGGGGATTTTGATGCCGGCAATGGTCGTGCTCATAAGGTGTTTCCTCGTCGAAAACGCCGTCGTGGCGCTGATGGATGGAGTCTGTTCCCCGAGGCACTAAACGGACAATCAACGCATGGCTGCGATCCTTGCCAATCGACCTGCAAATCGTGCCAACCTCGCTTGTTGAACCTGGATTGGCTAGGGTTGGCTCAATCAACAAGGCAGGCACGGCCCATGTGGGAGCGGGCTTGCTCGCGAAAGCGGTGTGTCATTCAACAGATAAGTTGAATGTAAGGGCCCTTTCGCGAGCAAGCCCGCTCCCACAGGGATTTGTGTTTGCCACAGGCATTGAGGACATTGGAGGCTCATGAACAAAACCGTCGCCATCGTGGTGTTCCCCGGCGTGCAGGCGCTGGATGTCAGCGGGCCGATGGATGTGTTCGCCGAGGCCAACCGGTTTCTGCCGCCCGAGGATCACTATCAATTGGAGGTGATCGGCCTCGAACGCGGGCCGATGGCTTGTTCCAATGGCCTGAGCATCAGCGCTCACCGGCACTTCAGCGAAGCGCTGGACGCTTATGATTTGTTGCTGGTCGCCGGCGGCCCGCAGTTGCCGTTCATGGATTTCGGCAAGCCTTTCGACACCTGGCTGCGCGAGGCCTGCACCCGTGCGCGGCGCTTTGGTTCGATCTGTAACGGCGCGTTCATGCTGGCGCGGGCGGGGTTGCTCGAAGGGCGCACGGTGACCACCCACTGGAACGATGCCGAAGCCTTGGCCCAGTTGTGTCCATCGACCCAAGTCGAGGCCGATCGCCTGTATGTCGAGGACGGTGCGCTCTACACCTCGGCCGGGGTCACCGCCGGGATTGATCTGTCGTTGTACCTGCTGGCCCGCGATCACGGCGCTGAAGTGGCGCTGAGTGTGGCCAAGCGGCTGGTGGTATTCACCCAGCGTTCTGGCGGGCAATCGCAGTTCAGCCCGTTCCTCACGCCGCATGCGGAGCCGACGTCGGCGGTGGCGATGGTGCAGTTTTATGTGCTGGCCAACCTCACCGGGGATTTGACGATTGCCGATCTTGCGAACGCGGCGAACATGAGTGCGCGCAACTTCTCCCGGGTGTTCGCCCGTGAGGCTCGGGTCACCCCGGCGGAGTTCGTCGAAAGTGCGCGAGTGGATGCGGCGCGGGTGCTGCTGGAAAGCACCACGGCACCGCTGAAGACCGTGGCCTATCAGTGCGGGTTTCGCGATGCGCAGCACATGCGCAGTGTGTTCAATCGGCGGTTGGGGGTGACGCCGCAGCAGTTTCGGTTGAATTTTGCGTTGATGCTCTGAGAGATGTGTTGAGTTGGCGGGCCCCATCGCGAGCAGGCTCACTCCTACAATTGGAATGCGTTCCCCTGTAGGAGTGAGCCTGCTCGCGATAGGGCCCGTCCGGCTAACCGAGAACTATTGGGCAGCCCGCGCCGGCAACAGCTTCAAGGTACTACGGGTATTGGCCGTCACCTCTTCCTCGCTGAAATGCGCCTGCACATACATCCCCTCGACGTACTCCTCGGCCTGATCGTCGTAATAGCTGTCGAACGGCACACCGCTCTGGCCGACCGGGTTGATGGTCAGGCTGTGCGCCGGGTCGGCGAAGTCCACCAGGCGCCGCGTCGAAGGTCCATAGGTCACCGGCCATGGCGCCGGGCCGAGCTTGGCCGAGAGATTGTTCGGCACTTCATGACTGCCGGGCGCAGCGAACGGCCCGACATTGACGATCCGGTCCAGCGGCTTCTGCTGACCCAACGGATGACCGTGGGTCAGGGTGTGCGCCGTGCCCCATTGCCAGTCGGGCGGGTTGTCGCCGAGGGTCTGTTTCAGGTGCACCATGCTCGCCTGCCACGCCGCTTTGACGACGTCGGCGCGAGTCTCCTTGTTCGGTGTGTTGCGGTTGTCCCACCACGGCGAGTCCGCATTCGCCGCCAGGCGCGGCAGGGCGGCATCGATCACTCGGGTCGACAGCAGGGTCTCGAAGAAATCGTTGCCCAGCTCATCACGCATCGCCGCATCGGCGAGATCGTAGAGGAACTGGTTGAACACTGTGGCGTTGACCGAATCCAGCGGATAGTCGCCTTGCCACTGCGCCAGTTGCTCGACCAGTTTCAGCTGTGCCGGATCACTCACCACTTCACGCAGCACCGGCAGCAACGGTGCCAGGGTGCGCGGGCCGTAACCGGTGGTGGTGCCCAGTTGCAGTTTCTGGTTGGCCTCGTTGCTCCACTTCAGGTTCTTGTCGCTGAGCTGGCGGTTGAGCTGCTGGCCGCGATCGGCGAGGTTGTAGTAACCGGGGATTTCCATTCCGGTCGGCGACAGCGGCTGGAAGTTGGCCGAGACGATGTAGCCGCGCGCCGGGTTTTCTTCCTGCGGGTTGGCGCTGAACGGGTAGTAGCCGTCCTTGTCCGCCTGATTGCTGCTGCCGTCGAGGATGAACTCGGGCTTCACCCCGGCCGGGCGTTTCGGCAACAGCGCCGAGGCCCACCAGGCGATGTCACCCTTGGCGTTGGCGTAGACGATGTTCAGCCCCGGCGCCTGCACCTTGGTCGCAGCGGCCCGGGCCTTGGCCAGGGTGTCGGCGCGGTTGAGCTGGTAGAAACCTTCGAGAATCGGATTCGGCGTTTCGAGGAACGCCCACCACATGGCGATCGGCGTTTTACCGGCGGCAGTGCCGAGGGCGTCGTTGACGATCGGGCCATGGGGCGACTGGCGCAAGGTCAGCGTCACCGGCGCCTGGCCCTTCACCGCGATCTGCTGCTCGGTGCTGACCAGATCGGTCCACTGGCCGTGGTACCAGACCTGATTCGGGTTGTCCGGGTTGACCTTCTCGGCGATCAGATCCAGATCGTCATTCTGGAACATGGTCAGGCTCCAGCCGAAATCCAGGTTGTGCCCCAGGAATGCGAACGGCACCAGCGCCTGATGATGGCCGTAGAGCTCAAAGCCCGGTGCCGACAGTTGCGCCTCGTACCACACCGACGGCACCGAGAAGCGAATATGCGGATCACCGGCCAGTAGCGGTTTGCCGCTCTGGCTACGGCTGCCGGCGATCACCCAGGCATTGCTGCCTTCGAATTGCGGCAGGCCGTTTTCAATGAGCGCCTGCTCGCTGAGGCGGGCGAGGGCATTGAGGTCTTTCCAGTCGCCGGCGGCGAGGGCCGGGGTCTTATTGGCGTGATCTTTGGCGAGCACGCCTTTGGGCTGCCAGTCGAGGTCGAAGACGTTGAGGTAATCGGCGCCGAGTTGATCGCGCACGTAGGTCAGCAGCGGTTCGGTACGAAACGCGGCGGCGAAGCTGTAGGCCATATAACCGGCGACGCTGATGCTGTCCTCCGCCGTGAACGGCCGCTTGGGAATGCCCAGCACGTCGAACTCCACCGGCGCGACGTGGCTGTCCTGATATTGGTTGATGCCGTCCAGATAGGCTTGCAGGGCCTTCCACGCCGGGGACTGCTTATCGAGACTGGCGACATAGCTGGCAGCGCGTTCACGGATGCGCAGGCTGCGAAACAGTTTGTCGGTGTCGAGCAGCTTCGGCCCGAGCACTTCGGCCAGCTCGCCGCGCGCGAGGCGGCGCATGGCTTCCATCTGGAACAACCGGTCTTGAGCGTGCACGTAGCCGAGGGCGCGATACAGATCGGTTTCGTTCTCGGCACGAATATGCGGCACCCCGCGTTCGTCATAGCGCACGGTCACCGAACCTTGCAGATTGCGCAGCTCTACCTGGCCCTGACGCGTCGGTTGCTTGCTATAGACGTACCCGCCGACTCCGGCGAGCAGGACAACGATGAGCAAGGCAAGAACGGTGAAGACGCGTTTCATGGTGACTCCTTGTGCATGCGGGATTGCCGCCCGTCGGGCTGCAAACAATTAGCACAGACCTTCCGTGCCGTGCATCGCTGTCCTCGAAAAGTCCGGAATGCCTTACTGCGCCACCACCGGCCAAGGGCAATAACAACCGACCGCCAGGGTGTGCGTTGCGTTGACCGGGCGATCATCGGTCAGGGCATTGAGGATCGGTTCGATAAAGCTGTTGCTGGAGTTGCAGGTCAGCCCTTCGCTGTAAGGGCCGAAGTACGCCAGTTTGCCGCTACGGTCCCAGATCGCCACGGCGGGACTGGCCGGGATCTGCTCGGAGCCGGGCAATACCGCGATGGTTTTCAGATTGCTCAGGGTGGCGGGTAACTGGCCGTGGGAGCCGGCGCGCTGCACGGCGAAGAATTCCACACCGCGCGCGCCGTACTGCTCGACCATCTCGGTCAGGTGCTGTTGATTGCCGACGTTGCACGGGCAGGCCGGGTCCCAGAAGTGCACGAGACGGATTTTGCCGGGGCCGGCCAGTTCATCCGGCAGGCGCAACGGATCACCGGAAAACACCGCGGTGTGCTGACTGAACGCGCGCAGATAACGCCCCTGAAACCAGTCGTACGCCGCCCACAGCACCCCGGCACACACAAGCGCGAGCAGGCTGGCAAACAGTGCGGTGCGGTAGGGCGAGCGCATGGTTTTTCGATCCTCGAAGGGGGGCTAGCTTGCCATGCTTGCCGCAACAGATGAATATCGCAGGCCGATAAAGTCTGTTTACCGCTTTGGAATACCCGCATGCCTGACACTTTCGATGCCGATCATTTACGCGCCAGCCTCAAGCCTTTGGCCCAGTGGCAGCCGTTGTCGGACGAGGCCAAGGCGTATCAGCGGTTCTATCAGACCGACTTTCCCGAGCGCGATGTCTGGCGCGGCATGGGCCGGTTCGAGGTGGACGGTTATGAGCTGGTCAGCCATTGCTGGTGGCCGGAGAAGGTCAAGGGCACGCTGTTTCTGCTGCACGGTTTTTACGATCACACCGGGCTGTATCGGCATGTGATCGAGTGGGCGCTGGATCAGGATTTTGCCGTCATCGCCTGCGACTTGCCGGGTCATGGTTTGTCGAGTGGGCCGCGGGCGAGCATTCGCGACTTCTCCGAATACCAGGACGCCTTGCAGGCGTTGTTCGCCGAAGCCAGTTCGATCGCCCTGCCGCAACCCTGGCATCTGTGCGGACAAAGCACTGGCGGCGCGATCGTCGTCGATCATGTGCTCAACCATGGCGAGAACAGTCCGGCGCAGGGCCAGTTGATTCTGCTGGCGCCGCTGGTGCGTCCGCGCGCTTGGGGCTGGTCGCAGCTCAGTTATTACCTGCTGAGGCCTTTCGTGCGGGGCATCGCCCGGCGCTTCAGCGAGAACTCCAACGACCCGGATTTCCTGCCGTTTCTGCAGACCGATCCGTTGCAGCCCAAACGCTTGCCGACGGCGTGGGTCGGTGCGCTGTCGCGCTGGATCATCCGTGTGGAACACGCGAAAAAAAGTCCGCGACGGCCGCTGATCATTCAGGGGCAGGCGGACATGACCGTGGACTGGCAGCACAACTTGCAGGTGCTGAAGTGGAAGTTCGACCGGCCGCAGATTCTGCTGCTGCCGGAGGCGCGGCATCATCTGGCGAATGAGACGCTGGAAATGCGCGAGGAGTATTTCGAGTTTCTGAACAAGCGGATCAGGGGCAGAAATTTATAGTGTTTGTAAGGGCCTCTTCGCGAGCAAGCCCGCTCCCACATGAAACCGCGATCACCTGTGGGAGCGGGCTTGCTCGCGAAGGCGGCCGGTCAGGCAATAAAGATTACTGGCCAAGGTTCGAGGAGCTTTGCCCCACCGCCAACCCCGCCCGAATCGCCGCCAGCGCCGCCTGGTAATACGCCTTGCCCTCGCTGGACTCGGCGAAGGTCGCGAACTGCTCCAGTTCGTCATCCGACAGATCGCGATAAACGTAGAGCAGCGTGTTGTTCAGGTCGGCGCCGATCTGCTCCATCAGGCGCTGGCGCTGGCCGTTCAACATGCCTTGCGCCTGACCGCCGCCGAGCAAGCCGGGGATCATCGAACTCAGACTGTCCGCCGCCACCCCGGCAATCGCCAGGCTGACCTCGGCACCGGCCTCGCGCGCCGGCAGCGCTTGCGCCAGATGGCCGATGATCAGCAGGCGGCTGTCGCTGGCCTGCATCTTCGGCAGGCCCTTGGCGTTCTTCGCCAGTTGATCGCGACGGGTGGCGAGCAATTCAGCGGCGACGATTTTCTTGCCCAGCGGCGATTGAAAGAACGTCAGCGCCGGTTGTGGATCGGCCAGGTGCTGGCGCAATTGCGCTTCGGCACGCTGATCCATGGCTTGGGGGGCGAAGCGCTGGTTGCTGTTGTTGACCAGGGCTTGAAACACCGCCGGCGGCAGGTTGTTCTGGTAGCGCTGCTGCGCGGCACTCAGGGCATCATTGAAATGCGCACGTTGATCTGGCCAGCCGGCGATCTTGTACAGCTGATCGTGGCCGTCCGCCCAGGCGGGCAAAACGCAGAACATCAACAGTGAAAAAAGCAAACGGCGCATAGGGACTCCTGTCAGCAGCGGACTATTCTCCGTGCGGTGCCGGTACTTGTCGAGAATTCGTAGCAAGCCGCTGCGTGGCTCTGTCGGATTTCCTGCCGCCGGCATACTATGCGCGCCATGCAAATATCCTCTGAACACCCGCTGCTGTTACGCATCGTCGACGACCTGGCCGAACACGGCTGGTCGCAGCAGAACATTTTCCTGCCCGCAGGTTTGACCCGCGAGCTGGCGGCCGAGTGCCGCAAACGTGAGGCCGAGGGTGAACTGGCGCCGGCAGCGGTAGGCCGTGGGCCGTTTTCAGAGATTCGCGAGGGTATTCGTGGCGACCACATCCAGTGGATCGACCCGGGCCAGGCCGAAGCCAGCGACCGTTATCTGAACCTGATGGAAAGCCTGCGCGAAGCGCTCAATCGCGGGCTGTTCCTGGGGCTGGAGGATTTCGAGTGCCACTTCGCCCTGTATCCGCCGGGCGCGTTTTACCGCAAGCACGTCGACCGTTTTCGCGACGATGACCGGCGCATGGTTTCGGCGGTGGTCTATCTCAATGACGCGTGGCTGCCGGAAGACGGCGGTCAGTTGCGCATGTATCTGGACGAAGACCGGGTCCACGACGTGCAACCCACCGGCGGCTGTCTGGTGGTGTTCCTCTCCGGTGAGGTGCCGCATGAAGTGCTGCCGGCGCACCGCGAACGCCTGTCGCTGACCGGCTGGTTCCGTCGCCGTGGCAACGAGCCGTTCTGATATGCAGAAGATTCTGGTCAGCCGCTGCCTGTTGGGCCACCGCGTGCGTTACGACGGCGGGGCCAGCGGGCCGTTCGATCTGCTCGAACAGTGGATCGCCGAGGGCCGTGTGGTGCCGCTGTGTCCCGAAGTGGCTGGCGGTTTGCCAACCCCGCGGGCAGCGGCGGAGATCCCGGGCGGGCAGGGCGCGGAAGTGCTCGATGGCACGGCGGCGGTGATCACCAGCGAGGGCGAGGACGTCAGCGCGCAGTTTCTCGATGGTGCGCGGCAAGCGCTGGCGCTGGTGCAAAAGCATGACATCCGCGTGGCGGTGCTCAAGGCCAACAGTCCTTCTTGCGGGAATTTGCTGACCTATGACGGGACGTTCAGTGGGGTGAAGGTCAGTGGCGAAGGCGTGACGGCTGCGCTGCTCAAACGGCATGGGGTGCAGGTGTTCAGTGAGCTCGAACTGCCTGAGGCCGCAATGGCCCTGACCCAACTCGACTGAAAGCCACCCACAAAACCCATGTGGGAGCGGGCTTGCTCGCGAAAGCGGCGGGTCATCCAACCTGTGTATTGCCTGACACGACGCCTTCGGGAGCAAGCCCCCTCCCACAGGGTTTAAGTGTTCATTTGGGCTCGCTGAACCACTTCTCGGACAACGCCGCCAACCGCCCATCCGCCTTGATCCGCTGCAACGCACCCGCAAGGCTCGCCTGAAACGCCGGATTACCCTTCTGAAACGGAATCGCCAACTCCACCGGCACCGCCGTCTTCGGCTTCTCCTCGGTCAGCGCCTGTACCAGCACCATCGGTCGAGGCTGCTCATCCTTCTTCGCCAGCAGCTGCGAATCGACCTTGCCGTAAGGCTCGCTGACGTCGAAACGATCCTTGAGTTCAGGTGTCAGTGCTATGTGGTTAAGCGCGACGTCGTACTTGCCGCTTTCAACGCCCTGGAGCAGGTCGGCTTCGTCGGTGACGATGAAGTCGGCGCGCACATCCAGCTCGTTGGCCAGCAGTTGCCCTAGCTCGACCTCGAACCCCGTGAGTGTGTCGCCATCCTTGAAATTGAAGGGCGGTGTATTAGCCTCAAGGGCAATGCGCAACTCGCCACGGTCGTTGACGTCATCAATCAGTTCGGCGTGAGCCAGAGGGCTCAGAAGGGGTAGCAGGCAGATCAGGCCAGGCAGAAAGCGCATGGTCACTCCTTTGAAGTCATTATTGCGATGCTCTGAGTCAGGCTCGCTTTGCTATGGTTGTCGAGTGCCTTCGACAACGAATGGTCATGAAGTTGTCATGACCGCGCGGATTTTACGGAAAAACTGGAGAAGAGAATGAAAACGTTTATGTCACGAGCAGCCTTGGCTGGCCTGTTGATGAGTGTTTCAGTGCTGGCCAGTGCAGCGACCCCGGCACCCAAGGGCGCCGAAGTGTTCATCGTTTCTCCCGAAGACGGGGCCACGGTTTCTCAGGAGTTCAAGGTCAAGTTCGGGGTCAAGGACGTTGCGCTGGCACCGGCCGGTGACGTCACCAAGAACACCGGTCACCACCACCTGCTGATTGATGCCAAGGAAATCGTTCCGGCCGGTTCCGTCGTGCCGACCGACGCCAACCACATGCACTTCGGCAAGGCACAGACCGAGGCCACGATCAAACTGGCTCCGGGCAAGCACACCTTGCAACTGGAGCTGGGTGACAGCGGCCACATGGCGTTCGATCCGCCGATCGTCTCGAAAAAGATCACCGTCAACGTCGAATGACGTTTTCGCACGCATGAAAAAGGGAGCCCGAAGGCTCCCTTTTTTTGTCGCTCAGCGTCGGATCAGAACAACACGCGGCTACGGATAGTACCGTTGACGTGTTGCAGCTTCTCTTGCGCCAGCTCCGAGTACTCGGCGTCGACGTCGATCACCACGTAACCGACTTTCTCGTTGGTCTGCAGGAACTGACCGGAGATGTTGATACCGTTTTCGGCGAAGACCTTGTTGATCTCGCTCATCACACCCGGGATGTTCTCGTGGATGTGCAGCAGGCGGTGCTTGCCAGGGTGGGCCGGCAGGGCCACTTCCGGGAAGTTCACCGACGACACCGAAGTACCGTTGTCGCTGTACTTGACCAGTTTTTCCGCCACTTCCAGACCGATGTTGGCTTGCGCTTCGGCAGTCGAACCACCGATGTGCGGGGTCAGGATCACGTTGTCCAGGCCACGCAGCGGGCTTTCGAACTCTTCGTCGTTGGAGCGTGGCTCCACCGGGAACACGTCGATGGCCGCGCCGATCAGGTGCTTGTCCTTGATCGCGTCCGCCAGGGCGTCCAGCTCGACCACGGTGCCGCGCGCGGCGTTGATCAGGATGCCGCCCTTCTTGATGGCGCGGATTTCCTTCTCGCCGATCATCCACTGGGTCGCCGCGGTTTCCGGAACGTGCAGGGTGACGATGTCGGACATGCCCAGCAGCTCGTGCAGGTTGCCGACCTGAGTGGCGTTGCCCAGCGGCAGCTTGGTCACGGTGTCGTAGAAGAACACCTGCATCCCTAAGCCTTCCGCCAGAACCGACAGCTGAGTACCGATCGAGCCATAGCCGACGATGCCGAGTTTCTTGCCACGGATCTCGAAGGAGTTGGCTGCGGATTTGATCCAGCCGCCACGGTGGCAGGAAGCGTTTTTCTCAGGGATGCCGCGCAGCAGCAGGATCGCTTCGGCCAGCACCAGTTCCGCGACGGAGCGGGTGTTGGAGTACGGCGCGTTGAACACGGCGATGCCGCGCTCGCGGGCAGCACTCAGGTCAACCTGGTTGGTGCCGATGCAGAAACAGCCGACCGCGACCAGCTTCTTCGCGTGATCGAAGATCTCTTCGGTCAGTTGGGTGCGCGAACGAATGCCGATGAAGTGAGCGTCAGCGATCTTTTCCTTGAGCTCGGCTTCCGGCAAGGAGCCTGTCAGGTATTCGATGCTGGTGTAGCCCGCCGCCTTGAGGACGTCGACAGCCGATTGGTGGACGCCTTCGAGAAGAAGGAACTTGATCTTGCTCTTATCGAGAGAAGTCTTGCTCATCTGCGTAAACCTGTATCCCGGAGAAAAATGGCAGGAAATGGTCAACAGACATTGACCTGGACGACAAGAAAGCCGTCACCGCAGAACTGGCCTTGGGCACTGGCCTGCGGGGTCGGTATGCTAGCATAGCCACCCCGCTAAACACTCATTCCTGCGACGTGAAGCGTCTTCAGGATGACCATGAATTGTTCGAGAGTTCTGTCGATGACCAATCCTGCCCTGATTGATGAACTGAAGACCCTGGTCGAGCCTGGCAAGGTCCTGACCGACGCCGACTCCCTGAACGCGTACGGCAAGGATTGGACCAAGCACTTCGCCCCCGCGCCGAGCGCCATCGTGTTTCCCAAGACCATCGAGCAGGTGCAGGCCATCGTCCGCTGGGCCAACACCCGTAAAGTGGCGCTGGTGCCGTCGGGCGGGCGCACCGGGCTGTCCGCTGCCGCCGTGGCCGCGAATGGCGAAGTGGTGGTGTCGTTCGACTACATGAACCAGATTCTCGACGTGAACCTCACCGACCGCACCGCCGTGTGTCAGCCGGGCGTGGTCACCGAGCACCTGCAGAACGTCGCCGAAGAAAACGGCCTGTACTACCCGGTGGACTTCGCGTCGGCCGGTTCCAGTCAGATTGGCGGCAATATCGGCACCAATGCCGGCGGGATCAAGGTGATTCGCTACGGCATGACCCGTAACTGGGTCGCCGGCCTGAAAGTGGTTACCGGCAAGGGCGATGTGCTGGAGCTGAACAAGGACCTGATCAAGAACGCTACCGGTTACGACCTGCGCCAGTTGTTCATCGGCGCCGAAGGCACCCTCGGCTTTGTGGTCGAAGCGACCATGCGTCTGGATCGCGCACCGAAAAACCTGACCGCCATGGTCCTCGGCACCGCCGACTTCGACTCGATCATGCCGGTGCTCCACGCCTTCCAGGGCAAACTCGACCTGACCGCGTTCGAATTCTTCTCCGACAAGGCCCTGGCCAAAGTGCTGGGGCGTGGCGACGTACCGGCGCCGTTCGAAACCGAGTGCCCGTTCTACGCATTGCTGGAATTCGAGGCGACCAGCGAAGAAGTGGCCAACACGGCGCTGGAAACCTTCGAACACTGCGTCGAGCAAGGCTGGGTGCTGGACGGTGTGATGAGCCAGAGCGAAACCCAGCTGCAGAACCTGTGGAAGCTGCGCGAGTACATCTCCGAGACCATCTCGCACTGGACGCCGTACAAGAACGACATCTCGGTGACCGTGTCGAAAGTCCCGGCATTCCTGCAGGAAATCGACGCGATCGTCGGCGAATACTATCCGGACTTCGAAATTGTCTGGTTCGGCCACATCGGCGACGGCAACCTGCACTTGAATATCCTCAAGCCTGATAACCTGAGCAAGGACGAGTTCTTCGCCAAGTGCGCGACCGTCAACAAGTGGGTGTTCGAAACCGTCGAGAAATATAACGGTTCGATATCCGCCGAGCACGGCGTGGGCATGACCAAGCGCGACTACTTGACCTACAGCCGTTCTCCGGTCGAAATCGAGTACATGAAAGCGGTCAAAGCGGTGTTCGACCCGAACGGCATCATGAACCCGGGCAAGATCTTCGCGGTTTGATTGGCAATCCCTGATGAATCAATGAAGGCAGGAGTCGGTAAATGAGCTATCAGCACCAGTACGTCGACGGCACGCGCATTCACTTCCCGATCGGGAAGGTGGTGTGCATTGGCCGCAATTACGCCGAACACGCCAAGGAACTGGACAACCCGGTGCCTACCGAGCCGTTGCTGTTCATCAAGCCAGGCAGTTGCGTGGTGCCACTGGAAGGCGGTTTCAGCATTCCGACCGAGCGCGGTTCGGTGCACTACGAAGCGGAAATCGCCGTGTTGATCGGCAAGCCGCTGTCGACTAAGCCGAGCCGTGAAGAAGTGCTCGACGCGATCTCCGGGTTCGCCCCGGCGCTGGACCTGACCCTGCGTGACAAGCAGGCCGAGCTCAAGTCCAAGGGCCTGCCATGGGAAATCGCCAAGTCGTTCGACGGCGCGGCGGTGATTGCCCCGTTCGTGGTCGGCAGCACTTTCCCTGACCTGACCGACATCGGCATTCGTCTGACCATCAACGGTGAAGTACGCCAGGACGGCAACAGCAGCGCGATGCTCAACCCGATCGTGCCGATGATCCAGCACATGGCCGGCTGCTTTTCGCTGCAGGCCGGCGACGTGATCCTCACCGGCACGCCAGTGGGCGTCGGCCCGCTGAATGTCGGCGACGACATCGTGCTGGAACTGGTTGGCGCGAGCAGCTTCAGCAGCAGCGTACGTTAATCGCGAAACCGTAACACCCTGTGGGAGCGAGCCTGTTGTGGTGAGGGGATTTATCCCCGATGGCCTGCGCAGCAGTCCCAGCTTTGGGGCCGCTTCGCAGCCCATCGGGGATAAATCCCCTCACCACAGGGCTCACTCCTACATTGGCTCTGTGTCGCGGCTCGCAAAGCCGCACGACAATCCCGCCATTTGCCGTTTTTTTCACATTCTGTCCGGATAATTCCTCTCATTCTGGCATCTGAGCCGGCCTCTTTGTGCTATTACCCATAGCCTGAATATTCGGAACGCGTCCCTGATGTCCGCTCAAACTCAGCTCAAAACTTCCCGTCGTTCACGTTTTGCCCTGCGCTGGTATGTCTGGCTGTTGCTGGTGCTCGCTGTCGCTTATGGCGTGGCGCATATCATGCATTGGGACGACCGTGGCCTGCTGTGGCTGCGCGAGCGACTCGAGACTCAGGCCGAGCAGAAGGCAAGCATCTGGTTGCCGGATTATCGGGCGGTGATCGACGGCAAACTGCTGCCGGGCATGGAAAAGGACGAGGCCTCGGACCTGTCCTACAACCCGCAGACCAAAACCCTGTTTTCGGTGATGGGCAAGAATCCGTTTCTGGTCGAACTGACCCTGCAGGGTGATGTGCTGCGCAAGATGCCGCTGGTGGGCTGGAGCAATCCGGAGGGCGTGACCGTGATGGAAAACGGCCTGATGGCGATCGTCGATGAGCGCGAACACCTGCTGACCATCGTCAAGGTAGATGCCAACACCCGCGAGCTGAATATCGCCGACTTCCCGAAATACGACCTCGGCCCGTCGAAGAACCAGAACAAGGCCTTTGAGGCGATCACCTGGGATCCGCGCAACCAGCAGTTGCTGCTGGGCGAAGAGCGGCCGCCAGCGCTGTTCACCTGGAAAAGCGACGGCAGCCAGATCCTCAAGGGCGACAAGCAGAAGCTGGCCAATGATGAACTGGACATTCGCAACCTCTCGGCACTGGCCATCGACCCGCGTACCGGCCACACCCTGGTGCTGTCGGCCGACTCGCACCTGTTGCTGGAACTGGACGAGAAGGGCGAGCAGGTCAGCTTCATGACCCTGCTTGGCGGCTTCAATGGTTTGAAGGACACCATTCCCCGTGCCGAAGGCGTAACCATGGACGACGCCGGTACGCTGTACATGGTCAGCGAGCCGAACCTGTTCTATCGCTTCGAAAAGCAGAAATAACCACCTTTCACTAATCCTCATATAGGAGCTGCCGCAGGCTGCGATCTTTTGCTTTTGTTTTTCAAGATCAAAAGATCGCAGCCTGCGGCAACTCCTACACAGGGTTGTCTTGTGGCCTGAGGCAAGTGGCCATTAAGCTTCAGTTCAGACAGGCGTGATATTTCATCCGCCTGTTTTGATCCCGAGCCTGCCTGAATGCGTCGACTTGCCCGCCCCAAGCCCCTGTTTATCATCCTGTCGGTTGTTGTCCTGATCGTGTTGATCGCGATCGGCCAATACCTGCGCCTGTTCGAGCGCGCCTGGTTCAATCTGCATACCTTGTGGCAGCCGTTGAGCAGCGAGGCCATTGGTCTGGGTCAATACCGGGTCGAGGTCGAGGCCAGGATCATCGACGGCCTGAACGACGATGTCTCGGCGCTGACCTACGATCCGGTGCGCAAAAGCCTGTTCACCGTGACCAACAAGAATGCCGAGTTGGTCGAGTTGTCCCTCGACGGCAAAATCCTGCGGCGCATCGCGCTGATCGGCTTCGGCGATCCTGAAGCGGTGGAGTTCATCAGCGCCGACACCTATGTGATCACCGACGAGCGCCAGCAACGCCTGATCAAAGTCCATTTGGAGCAGGGCACCACTTTCCTCGATGCGGCGGACGCTGAACAGATGACCCTGGGCGTGCACATGAGCGGTAACAAGGGCTTCGAAGGCCTGGCGTACGATTCAGTGGGCAAGCGTCTGTTCGTCGCCAAGGAGCGTGACCCCATGCTGATTTATGAGGTGCACGGTTTTCCGCACTTCAATCCGGAAAAGTCCTACGCGGTACACGTGATCAACAACCCCAAGCGCGATGCCGGGATGTTCGTGCGCGATCTGTCGAGCCTGCAATACGACGAGCGCAGCGGCCATTTGCTGGCGCTGTCCGACGAGTCGGGGCTGATTCTGGAGCTGGATGTGGACGGGCGGCCGTTGAGCACACTGTCACTGAACAAGGGGCGGCAGGGTTTGCAGAAGAGGGTGCCGCAAGCCGAAGGCATTGCGATGGATGACGACGGGACGTTGTATCTGGTGAGTGAACCGAACTTGTTTTACGTCTTCAAGAAACCTGCGCAAAACTGACTGACACCCCAAAAAACCAAATGTGGGAGCGGGCTTGCTCGCGAATGCGGTGTATCAGACAAATTAATGTATCTGACACACCGCATTCGCGAGCAAGCCCGCTCCCACAGGGGGTAACGCAATTACCCTCAAGAATGGGGCGGCCGGGCTTACTCAGCCTTCAGGGTTTTCACACCTTCGCTGGTGCCCAGCAACAGCAGATCCGCCGGACGCGCCGCGAACAGGCCATTGGTGACCACGCCGACGATCGCGTTGATCTGCGCTTCCAGCTCCACCGGGTTGGTGATCTGCAGGTTGAACACGTCGAGGATGATGTTGCCGTTGTCGGTCAATACGCCTTCGCGGTAAACCGGGTCGCCGCCCAGTTTCACCAATTGGCGGGCGACGTGGCTGCGGGCCATCGGGATCACTTCGACCGGCAGCGGGAATTCGCCCAGCACCGGCACCAGTTTGCTGGCGTCGGCGATGCAGATGAAGGTCTTGGCCACGGCCGCGACGATCTTCTCGCGAGTCAGGGCGGCGCCGCCACCCTTGATCAGGTTCAGGTGCGCGTCACTCTCGTCGGCGCCGTCGACGTAGAACTCGAGGTCGCTGACGGTGTTCAGCTCATACACCGGAATCCCGTGGCCCTTGAGGCGTGCGGCAGTGGCTTCGGAGCTGGCGACCGCGCCATCGAACGCGCCCTTGTGCTGGGCCAGCGCATCGATGAAACAGTTGGCGGTGGAGCCGGTGCCGACCCCGACGATGCTCTTGTCGTCGAGTTTCGGAAGGATGAAGTCGACGGCGGCCTGAGCCACTGCCTGTTTGAGTTGATCCTGGGTCATGCGGGCTCCGGAAGCGGGCAAGGTGAGTGCGGAAAGGCCGGCATTATAGGCCTCGCGACAAGGCAGGGGGAAACACTCCTGTGGTGAGGGGATTTATCCCCGATGGAGGGCGAAGCGCTCCCCAGCACTCCTCCCAAATATTGCGCTCTCAGGTTGACGACGGCTGCGCCGCCGATCGGGGATAAATCCCCTCACCACAATGAGGTTTACATCACAAACTGTTCGCCCCAGCTAAAACCCCCTGTTCAGTGTGGTCGTGCGCCCAAAAGCCGGGTTAGACTCGTCGGTCCCGCCCAATCGCCAGTGATGCTTTCCGATGCTCGAACAGTACGTCAAAAAGATCCTCACCTCGCGCGTTTATGACGTTGCCGTAGAAACCCCGCTGCAGAACGCTCGCCAGCTCTCCGAGCGGCTGGGCAATGACATCTGGCTCAAGCGTGAAGACTTGCAGCCGGTGTTCTCGTTCAAGATTCGCGGCGCGTACAACAAGTTGACCCAGCTGACTGACGAAGAGCGCGCCCGTGGCGTGGTTACCGCGTCGGCGGGCAACCATGCGCAAGGTCTGGCGCTGGCGGCGAAAGTGCTGGGCGTGAAAGCGACCATCGTGATGCCCAAGACCACCCCGGAGATCAAGGTCGAAGGCGTGCGTTCGCGCGGCGGCAAAGTGGTGCTGCACGGCGATTCCTTCCCGGAAGCCTTGGCGTACTCGCTGAAACTGGTCGATGAAAAGGGCTACGTCTACATCCACCCGTACGACGATCCACACACCATTGCCGGGCAGGGCACCGTGGCGATGGAAATTCTGCGCCAGCACCCGCAACCGCTGGACGCGATTTTCGTGCCGGTCGGCGGCGGCGGTCTGATTGCCGGTATTGCGGCGTACGTGAAATACCTGCGTCCGGACATCAAGGTCATCGGCGTCGAGCCGGACGACTCCAACTGCCTGCAAGCGGCCATGGCCGCCGGCGAGCGCGTGGTGCTGCCGACCGTGGGCATCTTCGCCGACGGCGTGGCTGTGGCGCAGATCGGCCAGCACACGTTTGATATCTGCAAAGACTATGTCGACGAAGTGATCACCGTCAGCACCGACGAAATCTGCGCGGCCATCAAGGATATCTACGACGATACCCGCTCGATCACCGAACCTGCCGGCGCCTTGGGCGTGGCCGGGATCAAGAAGTACGTCGAGTTGCGCGGCGTCAGTGGCCAGACCTTCGTCGCCATCGACTCTGGAGCCAACGTCAACTTCGATCGCCTGCGCCACGTCGCCGAGCGCGCCGAGCTGGGCGAGGGTCGCGAAGCGATCATCGCCGTGACCATCCCGGAGCAGGCCGGCAGCTTCAAGGCGTTTTGCGAAGCGATCGGCAAGCGCCAGATCACCGAATTCAACTACCGCTACAACACCGGCAGCGAAGCGCACATCTTCGTCGGCGTGCAGACTCACCCGGAAAACGACCCACGCAGCGCACTGCTGGCGAGCCTGACCGAGCAGGGCTTCCCGGTACTCGACCTGACCGACAACGAACTGGCCAAGTTGCACATCCGCCACATGGTCGGCGGCCACGCGGCGCACGTGATCGACGAAGTGGTGTTTCGCTTCGAATTCCCGGAGCGTCCGGGCGCGCTGTTCAACTTTCTCAACAAGCTCGGCGGGCGCTGGAACATCTCGATGTTCCACTATCGCAATCATGGCGCGGCGGATGGTCGCGTCGTCGCAGGCCTGCAAGTACCGCATGACGAGCGTCATCTGGTGCCGGCGGCACTGGAAGAAATCGGTTACCCGTACTGGGATGAAAGCGAGAACCCGGCCTATCAGCTGTTTCTTGGCTGAGCGGCTACGCTGATGGGCAGGCCTTAAGGAAATCGAACAATGGAAACGTTAACTGCCCTGAAAACCGCGCACATGGTCGCCACCGTGGTGTTGCTGGCCAGTGCGCTGGGTTTGGGAGTCTGGGTTTTTCTGGCGCGCCGCAAAGGTGATGCAACGGCTGGCAGCCGCACCTTGCAACGGCCACGGGTGTTCATCTGGCTGTTGATGGGCCTGGCGTTGCTGAGCATGCCGTTTACCGGCTGGGGCATGGTGCATCTGGTGGGGTGGCCGCTGGGGCAGACCTGGCTGCTGGCTTCCAGCGTGCTGTACACCGTGGCGGCGCTGGCGTGGTTCTGGTTGCTGGTGCGGTTGAATCGGTTGCGCAAGGCGCCGGGCGGGGTTGGCAGGTTCACTTTTGCCTTGGCGTTATTCAGCTTTGTCTGCTTTATCGCCATTGCCGGGTTGATGGGCGCCAAGCCTGTTTAAGGCTTCACACCGAGTCGAGCCCATTCGGGAGCAAGCCCCCTCCCACATTGGATTGGTGTTGTGAACACCATCTCCTGTGGGAGCGGGCTTGCTCGCGAAGGCGTAATCAGTCGCGCAACGAAATCACTGGCCACCCGCGCTTCTCGGCCTCGGCCCGCAGATTCGGATCCGGATCCACCGCCACCGGGTTCGCCACCTGCTCCAGCAGCGGCAGGTCATTCATCGAATCGCTATAGAAATAGCTGTCATCCAGCGAATACCCGGTTTCTTCGAGCCAACGATTCAGACGCGTCACCTTGCCCTCACGGAAGCACGGAATGTCGGTGCTGCGCCCGGTGTAGCGGCCATCGACCATCTCGCACTCGGTGGCGATCAGGGTTTCAACGCCCAGGCGCACGGCAATCGGAGCGGTGACGAAGCGGTTGGTGGCGGTGATGATCACCAGTTTGTCGCCGGCGTCGCGGTGCTGTTTGAGCAGTTCCAGCGCCTTGGGCAGCACGATCGGCTCGATGCAGTCGCGCATGTAATCGTTATGCCACTGCTCAAGCACAGCCATTTCGGTGCGGCCGAGGATTTCCAGGCAGAAGTTCAGGTACGCGGCGTTATCCAGTTGGCCGGCCAGGTAATCCTGATAGAACTCGTCGTTACGCTGCTTGTATGCAACCGGGTCGAGGAAGCCGCGTTCGCACAGATAGTCGCCCCAAGCGTGATCGCTGTCGCCGCCCAGAAGGGTGTTGTCCAAATCGAATAGAGCCAGGCGCATTGCAGTTACCCGCTGAAAAGTCAGTAAAAAGGCGACAAGAATACGGTCTTTTCACAAGAGTGCACATAAGGTAGGAACCTTCGTTGCCGCCTTATCAAGCTTTGTGGAACAATGCGGCGACATGCGTTTGCGAGGTTGTTGCCGTGATCGACCCCGATGGTTTCCGCCCCAATGTCGGGATCATTCTGACGAATGACGCCGGCCAGGTGCTATGGGCTCGCCGTATCAATCAAGATGCCTGGCAGTTTCCACAAGGGGGAATCAACCCCGAGGAGACGCCGGAGGACGCCTTGTACCGCGAGCTGAACGAAGAAGTTGGCCTGGAACGTGAAGATGTTGAAATACTGGCCTGTACTCGTGGCTGGTTGCGCTATCGTTTGCCGCAACGTCTGGTGCGTACCCACAGCCAACCGCTGTGCATCGGCCAGAAGCAGAAATGGTTTCTCCTGCGCCTGATCTCCAACGAGCAGCGGGTGCGGATGGATTTGACCGGTAAACCGGAGTTCGATGGCTGGCGCTGGGTCAGTTATTGGTATCCGTTGGGCCAGGTGGTGACATTCAAGCGCGAGGTGTATCGACGCGCCCTCAAAGAGCTTGCCCCGCGCCTTTTAGCGCGCGACTGACGACGGAGTTCGACCCCGAGCCATGCTCAATACGCTGCGCAAGATCGTCCAGGAAGTTAACTCCGCCAAGGATCTCAAGGCGGCGTTGGGGATTATTGTGTTGCGCGTCAAAGAGGCCATGGGCAGCCAGGTCTGCTCGGTCTACCTGCTTGATCCCGAGACCAACCGCTTCGTCCTGATGGCCACCGAGGGCTTGAACAAGCGCTCGATCGGCAAAGTCAGCATGGCACCCAACGAAGGTCTGGTGGGTCTGGTCGGCACGCGTGAAGAACCCCTGAACCTCGAAAACGCCGCGGATCACCCGCGCTACCGCTACTTCGCCGAGACCGGCGAGGAGCGCTACGCCTCCTTCCTCGGGGCGCCGATCATTCACCACCGCCGCGTCGTCGGCGTGTTGGTCATCCAGCAGAAAGAACGCCGCCAGTTCGATGAAGGTGAAGAAGCCTTCCTCGTGACCATGAGCGCGCAGCTCGCCGGCGTTATCGCCCACGCCGAGGCCACCGGCTCGATCCGTGGTCTGGGCAGACAGGGCAAGGGCATTCAGGAAGCCAAGTTCGTCGGCGTACCGGGCTCGCCGGGTGCGGCGGTCGGTACCGCGGTGGTCATGCTGCCGCCGGCGGACCTGGACGTTGTGCCAGATAAAACCATCACCGACATCGACGCCGAGCTGGCGCTGTTCAAGACCGCCATCGAAGGTGTGCGCGCCGACATGCGCGCGTTGTCCGCCAAGCTCGCGACCCAGCTGCGCCCGGAAGAGCGTGCGCTGTTCGACGTCTACCTGATGATGCTCGACGATGCCTCGCTGGGCAGCGAAATCACCACCGTGATCAAGACCGGCCAGTGGGCCCAGGGCGCGCTGCGTCAGGTGGTCACTGAGCACGTCAATCGTTTCGAACTGATGGACGACGCCTACCTGCGCGAGCGTGCGTCGGACGTCAAAGACCTCGGCCGCCGCCTGCTGGCCTACTTGCAGGAAGAGCGTCAGCAGAACCTGGTCTACCCGGAAAAAACCATTCTGGTCAGCGAAGAGCTGACGCCGGCGATGCTCGGCGAGGTGCCGGAAGGCACATTGGTCGGTCTGGTGTCGGTCCTCGGTTCGGGTAACTCGCACGTCGCGATCCTGGCCCGGGCCATGGGCATTCCGACGGTGATGGGTCTGGTTGACCTGCCGTACGCCAAGGTTGACGGCATCGAAGTGATCGTCGATGGCACCCGCGGCGAGGTCTACACCAACCCCAGCGATGTGCTGCGCAAGCAGTTCGCCGAGGTGGTCGAAGAAGAGAAACAACTGGCGCTGGGCCTCGACACCCTGCGTGATCTGCCGTGCGTGACCCTCGATGGCCACCGCATGCCGCTGTGGGTCAACACCGGGCTGCTGGCCGATGTGGCGCGGGCGCAGAAGCGCGGCGCCGAAGGTGTCGGCCTGTATCGCACCGAAGTGCCGTTCATGATCAACCAGCGTTTCCCGAGCGAAAAGGAACAACTGGCAATCTACCGCGAGCAACTCGCCGCGTTCCACCCGCAACCGGTAACCATGCGCAGCCTGGACATCGGCGGTGACAAGTCGCTGTCGTACTTCCCGATCAAGGAAGACAACCCGTTCCTCGGCTGGCGCGGGATTCGCGTGACCCTCGATCACCCGGAAATCTTCCTGGTGCAGACCCGCGCGATGCTCAAGGCCAGCGAAGGCCTGAACAACCTGCGGATCCTGCTGCCGATGATTTCCGGCACTCACGAACTCGAAGAGGCCCTGCACCTGATCCACCGGGCCTGGGGCGAAGTGCGCGACGAAGGCACCGACGTGCCGATGCCGCCGATCGGAGTGATGATCGAAATTCCGGCCGCGGTGTACCAGACCAAGGAACTGGCGCGGCAGGTGGACTTCCTGTCGGTCGGCTCCAACGACCTGACTCAGTACCTGCTGGCGGTCGACCGCAACAACCCGCGAGTGGCCGATCTCTACGACTACCTGCACCCGGCGGTGCTGCAAGCCCTGCAGACCGTGGTGCGCGATGCGCATGCCGAAGGCAAACCGGTGAGCATCTGCGGCGAAATGGCCGGTGATCCGGCAGCGGCGGTGCTGTTGATGGCGATGGGCTTCGACAGCCTGTCGATGAACGCCACCAACCTGCCGAAAGTGAAGTGGATGCTGCGCCAGATCAACCTGAGCAAGGCCAAGGATTTGCTGGCGGAGCTGATGAAGATCGATAACCCGCAAGTGATCCACAGCTCGCTGCAACTGGCGCTGAAGAATCTCGGGTTGTCGAAGATGAATCCGCCGGCGGTCAACAAGGCCCTCTAAAACCTTGAGGGCCTCTTCGCGAGCAAGCCCGCTCCCACATTTGACCGAGTTCTACCTTTGGAATGTGGTCGAATGTGGGAGCGGGCTTGCTCGCGAAGGCGTCAGTTCAAACGCTGCTAAACAGCAATCTCCACCTCGCCCAAATGCCCGCCATACGGCCCGAAACTGCGCTCGACCATCCGCCGCGTGCCGTCCGCCTGCACGATCAACGCCGTACTCGCCCGTGTCCCGTAACTTTGACTGGCAATAAACACACTCGACAGCAGTGATTCAGTGGCCAGCCCGACCCCGGTGTCCGGCAATTCGTTAAACGGCGCGGTCTGCGCATCGCTCAGTAACCCCAGCAGTCGCGCAGGCTGCGGATCATCCAAGACCGCGCTCAGGGCCGCCTTGGCCTTGAGCAACTTCGGCCACGGCGTATCCAGCCCGGCATTCGATAGCCCGTAAACTCCGGGCTCGAGCATCACCGGCTCAGACGTCCGCGCATTGAAGTGCCACAGCTCATGGGTATTACCCAGCAGCAGATTGAACCCGGCGTACTCCGGCGAGCGCGCGACCACATCGCTTAAATAATCATCAATCGACGCATCGCCCGTGAGAAACCGCGCCACCAGCTCGCCCCTTGATTTACGCGCCGGCGGCTGGTGCGGATCGCGGATATTGGTCAGCGCGGCAAAGCGCCCATTGGCGCCGATTCCCAGCCACGTGCCGCCAGCCTCAAGATCGCGCCCCGCGTGCACTTGCGGCGCGTCGGCCCATGGCGCCAGCGGCAGGCTCGGGCGGGCGTAGAACTCGTCACGGTTGGCCGCGACGATCAGCGGCTGGGCATGGCCCGGGTGCCAGGCGAAAACGATCAGGCACATAAGGTGGTCCTTGTGTGTTTTCTGCTCACTCTACGCAGTCGGCGTCCGTGCATCCATCGTCAGTGGAGCCAAAGGGCATGCATCCGTTACCATGCCGCTCCGGTTTTGGGGATGCGTCTGGGAGACGGTCATGGAATTTCTGCTCTATCTGGCGTTGGGCGCCTGTGCGGGCGTGCTGGCCGGGCTGTTCGGGGTGGGCGGCGGGATCATTATTGTCCCGGTGCTGGTGTTCAGTTTTACCTTGCAGGGATTCGATCAGTCGATCCTCACGCATCTGGCGGTAGGGACATCGCTGGCGACCATCATTTTCACTTCGGTCAATGCCGTGCGTGAACACCATCGGCGTGGTGCGGTGCGCTGGCCGATCTTCATGTGGATGACCGTGGGTATTCTGCTCGGCGCCGGTTTTGGGGCGCTGACGGCCGAGGCGATTTCCGGGCCGAACCTGCAGAAGATCATCGGCGTGTTCGCCTTGGTGATTGCCGTGCAACTGGCGCTGGAGGTCAAACCCAAGGCCAGTCGAACGGTGCCGGGCAAACTCGGTCTGACCGTGGCCGGCAGTGTGATCGGCTGGGCCTCGGCGATTTTCGGGATCGGCGGCGGTTCGCTGACCGTGCCGTTCCTGACCTGGCGCAGCGTGCCGATGCAGCAGGCGGTGGCAACGTCGTCGGCCTGTGGCTTGCCGATTGCTGTGGCGAGTGCGTTAAGTTTCATGATTCTGGGCTGGCATGATCCGTTGTTGCCGCCGCATAGTCTCGGTTTTGTCTATTTGCCGGCGCTGCTGGGCATCGCCCTGACCAGCATGGTATTCGCCCGTCTCGGCGCGCGTCTGGCGCACAAGTTGTCGCCGCGCTTGCTGAAACGGCTGTTCGCCGCTTTGCTGTTCTGCGTGGGCCTGAATTTCCTGCTCTGAGCCTCTGGTTCAGAGCAGGCCGCAATCCTGGCTTAATCCTGAGGTGGCAGCGTCGCCCGGGAATTTTGGTTTCAACTCTAACGAGGAGTCGCAATGCTGCCTTACCCGCAGATCGACCCGGTGGCCCTGGCCATCGGTCCGCTGAAAATCCACTGGTACGGCCTGATGTACCTCGTCGGCATCGGCGGCGCATGGCTGCTGGCGTCGAGCCGGCTCAACCGTTTCGACCCGACCTGGACCAAGGAGAAGCTCTCCGATCTGGTGTTCTGGCTGTCGATGGGGGTGATTGTCGGTGGACGTCTGGGCTATGTGCTGTTCTACGACCTGAGCGCCTACCTCGCCAACCCGACGCTGATTTTCGAAGTGTGGAAGGGCGGCATGTCGTTCCACGGCGGTTTCATCGGCGTGATGCTCGCCGCGCTGTGGTTCGGCAAACGCAACGGCAAGACCTTCTTCCAACTGATGGACTTTGTTGCTCCGATGGTGCCGATCGGTCTGGGTGCCGGGCGTATCGGCAACTTCATCAACGCCGAGCTGTGGGGCAAGCCGACCGACGTGCCGTGGGCGATGATCTTCCCGCCGTTCAGCGATCCGGCGCAGCTGCCGCGTCACCCGTCGCAGCTGTATCAGTTCGCGCTCGAAGGCGTGGCGCTGTTCCTGATCCTGTGGCTGTTCTCGCGTAAACCGCGTCCGACCATGGCCGTATCCGGCATGTTCGCGCTTTTTTACGGCATTTTCCGTTTCATCGTCGAGTTCGTCCGCGTGCCGGACGCGCAACTGGGCTACCTGGCCTGGAACTGGCTGACCATGGGTCAGGTGCTGTGCGTACCGATGATCGTCGGCGGGCTGTTCCTGATCTGGCTGGCCTATCGTCGTGCGCCGGCAGCGCCGCTCGCGCCGACCGCTTAAACTACGAACCCCGGCGCGCGACGCCGGGGCTCAAAGGACACAGGTAACTCATGAAGCAATATCTCGAACTGGTCTCGCACGTCATTCAGAACGGCACCAAACAGGACAACCGCACCGGCATCAACACCATCAGCTTCCCGGGTGCGATGCTGCGTTTCGATCTGCAGGAAGGCTTTCCGGCGATCACCACCCGCAAGATGGCCTTCAAATCGGCCATCGGCGAGATGTGCGGTTTTCTGCGTGGCGTGAACAACGCCGCGGAGTTCCGTGCGCTGGGCTGCAAGGTCTGGGACCAGAACGCCAACGAAAACGCGCAGTGGCTGGCCAACCCGTTCCGTCAGGGCGAAGACGACCTCGGTGAAATCTACGGCGTGCAATGGCGCAAATGGCCGGCGTACAAGCAGATCCCGCTGAGCAACACCGCCGCCATCGAACAAACCCTGAGCAACGGCTACAAGCAGATCGCCCAGGGCGAAGAAGACGGCCAGGCTTACGTGGTGCTGTACAAAGCCATCGATCAGGTGCGCCAGTGCGTCGACACGATCATCAACGATCCGGGCAGCCGCCGTATTCTGTTCCACGGCTGGAACGTCGCCCAGCTCGATGAAATGGCCCTGCCGCCATGTCATCTGCTGTACCAGTTCCACCCGAACGTCGAGACCAAAGAGATCTCCCTGACCCTGTACATCCGCTCCAACGACCTGGGCCTGGGCACGCCGTTCAACCTCACCGAGGGCGCCGCCCTACTAAGCCTGATCGGGCGCCTGACCGGTTACACGCCGCGCTGGTTCACCTATTTCATCGGTGACGCCCACGTCTACGAAAACCACCTGGACATGCTCAACGAACAGCTCAAGCGCGAGCCGTTCGCCATGCCGAAACTGAAGATCTCCGACCGCGTGCCGGAGTTTGCCAACACCGGTGTGTACCAGCCGGAGTGGCTGGAGTTGGTAGAACCGAGCGATTTCTCGCTGGAAGGCTATGAGCACCACGCGCCGATGACCGCGCCGATGGCGGTCTAAAAACTTCACGCAATACCTGGTGGGAGCGGGCTTGCTCGCGAATGCGGTGTATCAGTTAACGATGATGTCGACTGACACTCCGTCTTCGCGAGCAAGCCCGCTCCCACATTCGGTTCTGTGTAAGTCTCAGTGGCCGTGGCTACGGCCCACATGGGAGTGTTCGACTTCCGTCGCCACAACCCCGCCACTCACCTCCAGCCGCTGCAAAATCCCGCACTGATCCGCCCCCGGCCCTTCGCCACAGCGTTGGCGCAGGTCGAGCAGTTGTGTCTGCAACGCCAGCAACCCGTCAATCCGCGCTTTCACATGCTGGATGTGCTCGTCGATCAGCGTATTGACGCTTGCACACTGATCCTGCGGGCTGTCGCGCATGGCCAGCAGGCTGCGGATTTCTTCGAGGGTCATGTCGAGGGTGCGGCAGTTGCGGATGAAGGTCAGGCGTTCGGCGTGGGCCTGGGTGTAAACGCGGTAGTTACCGTCGCTGCGCGCCGGCTCCGGCAGCAGGTTTTCGCGCTCGTAATAGCGGATGGTTTCCACGGCGCAGTCGGTGAGTTTGGCCAGTTCTCCGATCTTCATGACGGCAATCTCCAAAAGGGTGCTTGACCCTATAGTGGCTACAGGGTCTTTACTTGGCAACAGGCACCTTCATGGACGCGACCAATGAGCGATTCCCAGCACACCCACAAGCCCGGCGACGGGCACGATCATAGCCACAGCCATAAATTGCAGCCTGTGCATAAGCATGACCACGGTGGCGATTCCTGCTGCGCGTCGAAAGCCGCAGCACCGGCACCGGTTCATTCGCACGAAGATTCTTGCTGCTCGTCGACAGTCGCCGCGCCTGCATTGGTGCAACTGAGCGAAAAGACCAGCGCTGACGCCCGCCTGAGCAGTTTCCGCATCGAAGCGATGGACTGCCCGACCGAGCAGACGCTGATCCAGAACAAACTCGGCAAACTGGCCGGTGTGCAGCAACTAGAATTCAACCTGATCAACCGCGTGCTCGGCGTGACCCACAATCTGCCGGACACCGCGCCGATCACCGATGCGATCACGTCTCTGGGCATGCACGCCGAACCACTGGAGGCGGGCATCGAAACCCCGGCCCCGGCGCCGGTGAAAAAACACTGGTGGCCACTGGCGCTGTCTGGCGTTGGTGCGCTGGCGGCTGAAGTGATCCACTTCACCAACGCCGCGCCGACCTGGGTGGTGGCGATCATTGCGCTGGTGTCGATCCTCAGCGGCGGCCTGACCACCTATAAAAAGGGCTGGATCGCCCTGAAGAACCGCAACCTCAACATCAACGCGCTGATGAGCATCGCGGTGACCGGTGCGGTGCTGATCGGGCAGTGGCCGGAAGCGGCGATGGTGATGTTCCTGTTCACCGTGGCCGAGCTGATCGAGGCGCGCTCGCTGGATCGTGCGCGCAATGCCATCAGCGGCCTGATGCAGATGACCCCGGAACAGGCCACGGTGCAGCAAGCCGACGGCAACTGGGTCGAACAAGAGGTCAAAAGCGTCGAACTCGGCGCCCGCGTGCGGGTAAAACCCGGCGAGCGCATTGCGCTGGACGGCGAGGTCGTCAGCGGCAGTTCGACCATCGATCAGGCGCCGATCACCGGTGAAAGCCTGCCGGTGGAGAAAACCATCGGCGACAAAGTCTTCGCCGGCACCATCAACCAGGCCGGTTCGCTGGAATACACGGTGACTGCGGCGGCGAACAACTCGACCCTGGCGCGGATCATCCACGCCGTCGAGCAGGCTCAGGGCGCACGGGCACCGACTCAGCGCTTCGTCGATCAATTCTCGAAAATCTACACCCCGGTGGTGTTCGTGCTGGCGCTGGCGGTGGCGATCATTCCGCCGCTGTTTATGGGCGCGTTGTGGTTCGACTGGATCTACCGTGCGCTGGTGCTGCTGGTGGTGGCGTGTCCCTGTGCACTGGTGATTTCCACCCCGGTGACCATCGTCAGCGGCCTCGCGGCAGCGGCGCGCAAAGGCATTCTGGTCAAGGGTGGCGTGTACCTGGAGGGCGGTTTCAAGCTCGATTATCTGGCGCTGGACAAGACCGGCACGATCACCCACGGCAAACCGGTGCAGACCGATTACCTGTCGCTCGACCCGACCGCCGACGCCAGCGCTCCGGCAATCGCCGCCGCACTGGCCGGGCGCTCCGATCACCCGGTGTCGCTGGCCATCGCCAATGCGGCTGTGGATAAAAACCTCGCCGTGCTGACTGTGGATAACTTCGAAGCGCTGGCCGGTCGTGGCGTGAAGGGACAGGTCAACGGCCAGACCTATCACTTGGGCAACCATCGTCTGGTCGAGGAGCTGGGCCTGTGCTCGCCGCAACTGGAAGAGAAGCTGTTTGCGCTGGAGAAACAGGGCAAATCCGTGGTGTTGCTGCTCGACAGTTCTGGTCCGCTGGCGCTGTTCGCCGTGGCCGACACGGTCAAGGAGTCCAGCCGCGAAGCGATCCGCCAGTTGCACGCGCTGGGCGTGAAAACCATGATGCTCACCGGTGACAACGTGCACACCGCGCAGGCGATTGCCGCGCAGGTCGGCATCGATCAGGCCAAGGGCGACTTGCTGCCAACCGACAAGCTGCAAGCCATCGAAGCGCTTTATGCACAGGGTCATCGGGTGGGCATGGTTGGCGACGGCATCAACGACGCCCCGGCACTGGCCCGCGCCGAGATCGGTTTCGCCATGGCGGCCGCCGGCACCGACACCGCGATTGAAACCGCCGATGTCGCCCTGATGGACGACGATCTGCGCAAAATTCCCGCGTTCATCAGCCTGTCGCGTGACACCGCGAGCATCCTGAAACAGAACATCGCCTTGGCACTGGTGATCAAGGCTATCTTTCTTGGGGTAACCTTCGCCGGGCTCGCCACCATGTGGATGGCGGTGTTCGCCGACATGGGTGTGAGCCTGCTGGTGGTGTTCAACGGTTTGCGCCTGCTGCGTAAATAAACGATGAGGGATGGTTGTGCTGAGTGCCGAGCTGAAAGCGTTTTATATGGTCGCCCGCCTGGGCAGCATTACGCTGGCGGCGAAAAAGCTCGGCCTCAGCCAACCCACCGTGACCACGCAGATTCGTAATCTGGAAAGTCAGTACTCGGTGGAACTGTTCTACCGTGGCGGCCGACGCTTGAGTGTCAGCGACGAAGGCGCGCGGTTGCTGCCGATGGTCAAGGCGCTGTTGCAGCAGGAGGCCGATATCGAGTTCTTCCTGCGCAACAGCGGTCAGGTGCAGGGCACGTTGCGCATCGCTGCCACTGCGCCGTATTACATCCTCGATCTGGTGAAGACCTTCCGCGAGCGTCTGCCGCAGGTGGAAGTATCGGTGGAGATCGGCAACTCGCAGCAGGTGCTCGAAGCGCTGGAGGATTACCGGGTCGATGTCGCCGCGTCGTCGCAGTTGCTTGAGGATGCGCGGTTGATTCGCCGGGTATTGGGCAGCGATCCACTGGTGCTGGCGGTGCATCGCAATCATCCGCTGGCGGCGCAGGAACATGTGGCGTTGAGTGCGCTGGCCGGGCATACGTTGTTGATGCGCGAGTCGGGTTCGACCACCCGCCGTTTGACCGAGGAGTTGCTGCAAAGCGCCGGGGTCAGTTTCGGCCCGTTGCTGGAGATCGGCAGCCGCGAGTCGATCCGCGAGGCGGTGCTGCGCAATATCGGCATCAGCATCATTGCCCGCCAGGAAGTGCCGCACGATCCGCAGTTGCGGGTGCTGACCATCGAGAATGCGCCGCAGATTCCCGAGTATCTGTATTGCCTCAAGGAGCGCAAGGGTGCGCGGTTGCCGGCGGCGTTTCTTGGCCTGGCCCAAGAGATGTCCCCGGCCTGATTTCTTCAGTGCACATATGGGCCTCTTCGCGAGCAAGCCCGCTCCCACATTGGATTTGTGTTGTGAACACTGTCCCCGTGTGGGAGCGGGCTTGCTCGCGAAGGCGTCAGACCAGGCAACACATGACTTGAAACCTGAACCAAAATCCCCGAATACCACTATCAGCCGTTTTTGCCTCACTGCCACATGACGGACGCATTACAACTCTAGGATTGGCCCCATCAGCTTGATGAGGTCTGTCCATGAATCCTGCAATCGCAACTGCCCTGACCAACCCCGGTGCGCCGATGAAAGTGCGCGGCGTGCAGAAACGCTTCGGCGCGTTCACCGCGCTGGATAACGTCTCCCTCGATGTCGCGGCCGGTGAGCTGGTGTGTCTGCTCGGCCCGTCGGGCTGTGGCAAGACCACGCTGCTGCGCTGCATCGCCGGGCTGGAGAAGCAGGACAGCGGCGAGTTGTACCTCGGTGACCGCGATGTTTCGCACCTCGCGCCGCAGGCCCGGGATTACGGGATTCTGTTCCAGTCCTACGCGCTGTTCCCCAATCTGACCGTCGAAGCGAACATTGCCTACGGCCTCGCCGGCAGCGGTCGCGACGAAGTACGCCGTCGCGTCGGGCAGATGCTGGAACTGGTCGGCCTCACCGGCAGTGAGAAAAAGTACCCGGGTCAATTGTCCGGCGGCCAGCAACAGCGGGTTGCCCTGGCTCGCGCCCTGGCCCCGGCGCCGTCGCTGCTATTGCTCGACGAACCGATGTCGGCCCTCGACGCCCGCGTCCGTGAGCATCTGTGCACCGAGCTGCGCCAACTGCAGCGCAACCTCGGCATCACCACCCTGATGGTCACGCACAATCAGGGCGAAGCCATGCTGATGGCCGACCGCATCGCCGTGATGAACAACGGCCGCGTCGAGCAATACGCTACCCCGCAGGAAATCTACAACCGCCCGGCCACGCCATTCGTGGCCGAGTTCGTCGGGCAGGGCAACTGGCTGCCGTTCCAGCGCAGCAGCGCCAGTCACGCCCGGGTGGGCGGGATGGATGTGCGTCTGGCGGATGGTAGCGTCAGCGGCGCTTCGGGCCGACTGTTCTGCCGTCCGGAAGCAATCAACGTCAATCCGTTGGTGCACGAAGAAAACATGTTCCCGGCGAAAGTCCGTGAGATCACCTTTCTCGGTAATCGCTGCCGCATGAGCTTCGAACTCGACCAATTGCCGGGCCACGCGCTGCTTGCTGAACTGGCGCCGGAAGCCATGCCACGCCTTGGCGCCCAGCAGATCATGGTCGCCTTGCCGCCGCGCAGCCTGCAGGTGTTCGCCTGATGAGCGCGAACATCGCACTGCCGCTACCGCACAAGCAGGCGCGGCGAGTGTCCGGGGCCGAGGTCGGTGACCGGATCTTCGTCCTCGGCGGCAAACTCCTGCTGCTATTGCTACTCGGTGTCGCTGTGCTGCTGCCGTTGCTGGCGATCTTCTGGCGCGGCTTCAGCAGCGAGGCCGGGCAGGGCGGTGGCTGGCTCGCCGCCAAGGAACTGGTGAGCAGCGCGAATTTCCACTGGCTGCTCGGCAACAGCCTGAAAGTTTCCCTCAGCGTCGCGGCCATCGTCGTACCGCTGGCCTACCTGTTTGCCTACGCCCTGCAACGTACATTGATTCCAGCCAAGGGCATCTGGCGCGGGATTTCCCTGCTGCCATTGATGGCGCCATCGATGCTGCCGGGTATCGCATTGGTCTATCTGTTCGGCAACCAGGGCATGTTGCGCGGGCTGCTCTCGGACAATATCTACGGTTTCTGGGGCATTGTGCTGGGTGAGGTGATCTACACCTTTCCCCATGCGCTGATGATTCTGCTGTCGGCGCTGTCGCTGGCCGATGCGCGGCTGTTCGATGCGGCGTCGAGCATGGGCGCCAGTCCGGCGAAAGCCTTTCGCAGCATCACCTGGCCGGCGACCCGGCAGGCAGTGTTCGCCGCGTTCTGCTTGGTGTTCACCCTGACCATCACAGATTTCGGCGTGCCGGTGGTGGTCGGTGGCGACTATCAAGTGCTGGCGCTGGAAGCCTACAAAGCCGTGGTCGGCCAGCAACAATTCGGTCGCGGGGCGCTGATCGGCATGGTGCTGTTGCTGCCGGCGCTGTTCAGCTTCGGCGTCGATGCCTGGTTGCGTCGGCGTCACGGCGATTCCATGAGCGGCCGCGCCCAGGTGTTCAAACCGGCGCCGTCGAAGCGGCGCGATGCCTGCTATCTGGCGATTGTTTTGTTGATCAGCGCGGCGCTGCTGCTGGTGTTCGGCATGGCAGTGTTTTCGTCGCTGGTGAAGTTCTGGCCGTACAACCTGTCGCTGTCGCTCAATCACTACCAGTTCAACGAGACCGCCGGCGGTGGCTGGCTGGCGTACAGCAACAGCTTGAAGATGGCGCTGGGCACGGCGCTGATTGGCAGCGTGCTGATCTTCACTGGCGCTTACCTGATGGAGAAAACCCGCAGCCAACGCGGCCTCAACCTGACGTTGCGCATGCTCAGTTTCATCCCGATGGCAGTGCCGGGGCTGGTGCTTGGCCTGGGTTACGTCTTTTTCTTCAACCTCAGCGGCAACCCGCTGCACGTGCTGTACGGCACGATGACCCTGCTGATCGTCTGCACCATTGCGCACTATTTGACCACCGCGCAAATGACCGCGACCACCGCGCTGCGCCAGCTCGACGCCGAGTTCGAGGCCGCCGCGCTGTCGCTCAAGGCCCCGCTGTACCGCCACTACCTGCGCGTCACCGTGCCGATCTGCCTGCCGGCGCTGCTGGACATCGTGCGCTACCTGTTCGTCTCGGCGATGACCACGGTGTCGGCGGCGATCTTCCTCTACAGCCCCGACACCATCCTCGCGGCGGTGGCGGTGCTGAACATGGATGACGCCGGCAACGTCGGCGGCGCGGCGGCGATGTCGACCCTGATTCTGTTCACCTCGGCAGGCGTGTCCTTGCTGCTGGCGTGGGCTTCGCGCGGCTTGCTGCGCCGTTCCCAGGCCTGGCGGCAAACCGCGCCCGGTCACTGATTGACGACTTATCCCTACAGCCTCAACTCACCGACAGGAAAACGATCATGTTCAAGCCTATGGCCCTGGCCGCTGCTGTGCTCGCTACTTTCAGCCTGAATGCCTTCGCGGCAAAAACCGAGTTGACGGTGTACACCGCCCTCGAAGCCGAGCAACTGACCGCTTACAAAGCTGCGTTCGAGAAGGCTAACCCGGACGTCGAGATCAAGTGGGTGCGCGATTCCACCGGGATCATCACCGCCAAACTCCTCGCCGAAAAGGCCCGTCCGCAGGCTGACGCGGTCTGGGGCCTGGCCGCTTCGAGCCTGGCGATCCTCGATCAGCAGGGCATGCTGCAAAGCTACGCACCGAAGGATCTGGGCAAGATCGGCGCGAACTACCGCGATGCTGCCAACCCGCCAGCCTGGGTCGGCATGGACGTGTGGGCCGCGACTATTTGCTTCAACACCGTGGAAGCCGAGAAGCAGGGCTTGAGCAAGCCGGTGAGCTGGCAGGATCTGACCAAGCCTGAGTACAAGGGCAAGATCGTCATGCCTAACCCGGCGTCGTCCGGCACCGGTTTCCTCGACGTCAGCGCCTGGCTGCAAACCTTCGGCGAGAAGCAGGGTTGGGCCTATATGGACGGTCTGCACCAGAACATCGGCCAGTACGTTCACTCCGGTTCCAAGCCTTGCAAACTGGCGGCGGCGGGGGAATTCCCGATCGGCATTTCCTTTGAGTATCCAGCCGTACAGCTGAAACGCCAGGGCGCGCCGCTGGACATCATCCTGCCGAAGGAAGGCTTGGGCTGGGAAATCGAAGCGACTGCCGTGATCAAAGGCACCCCGCATGAAGACGCGGCGAAAAAACTCGCGGACTTCTCCGCCAGCGCCGAGGCAATGGATCTGTACAAGGAGAACTTTGCGGTTCTTGCGCAGCCGGGTATCGCCAAGCCACAGACCGAACTGCCAGCCGACTACGAGCAGCGCCTGATCAAGAACGACTTTGCCTGGGCCTCGAAGAATCGCGACGAGATCCTGACCGAGTGGCGCAAGCGCTATGACGGCAAGTCCGAGAAAGTTGTCGCCAAGTAAGATCTTTATCGACTGACAGGGCCTCTTCGCGAGCAAGCCCGCCCCCACATTCGACCGAGTTCCACCGGAAGGAATGCGATCAAACTGTGGGAGCGGGCTTGCTCGCGAAGGCGGTCTCCCATTCAGGGAAAATCTCCATGACTCAACACAAAGACCTGCTCATCGTCGGCGCCGGCATCCTCGGCCTGTCCCACGCCTACGCCGCCGCCAAACGCGGCCTCAAGGTCAGCGTATTCGAACGCACCGCCACGCCCCTCGGTGCCTCGGTGCGCAACTTCGGTCAGGCGCTGGTCACCGGTCAGCCACCCGGGCCGATGCTTGAACTGGCCAAGGCCAGCCGCGAGATCTGGGGTGACTGGGCGCAACTCGCCGGTCTGCAGATCAAGCGCAACGGCTCGTACCTGTTCGCCCGCAGCGAAGCCGAAGAACACTTGCTCGAAGCTTTCTGCAACGGCCGCGCCGTGGAGCACGGGTACAACGTCGCCTTGCTGCATGGCGCTGCCCTGCGTGATCTGTACCACGGTCAGTTCAGTCATCACCGCGCGGCGTTGCACGGCCTGGACGATCAACAGCTGTACTCGCGCGAAGCGATTCCGGCGTTGATCGACTATCTGCGCCGCGACCTCGGCGTCGAGTTTCACTTCAGTACGCTGGTGCGCGACGTCGAACCGGGGCACCTGCATAGTACCGCCGGCAGCTTCACGGCAAAGCAAATCATCGTCTGCTCCGGCCACGATTATCAGACCCTGCTGGCCGAACCGATTGCCGCGCTCGATCCGCAGATCTGCCGCCTGCAAATGCTCCGCGCCAAACCGCAGATCGAGCTGAATCTGCAACACGCCTTGCTCACCGGTTTGAGCTGCGTGCACTACGGCGCCTTCGCCGATTTGCCAGAAGCGGCGGCGGTGCAGGCGCAGATCCTGCGCGAACAACCGCACCTGCACGACAACGGCATTCACCTGCTGATCAGTCCGACGCCGTATGGCGAGCTGATCATCGGCGACTCGCACCATTACGGCAGCGATCCGTCGCCGTTCAACGCCGAGCAAGTGGACAACTGGATGCTCGAACTGGCCGAGCACACGCTGGGCTGCAAGGTGCAAGTGGTCGAGCGCTGGCAGGGCGTCTACGGTGCCCGTGGGCCGGGGCCGTTTTCGTTGCTGCGCCCGGCACCGGGGCTGAGTGTGGCGTTGATGCACACCGGCGTCGGCATGAGCGTCGGCCCGGCACTGGCCGAGCGCAATGTCGCGCAGTGGCTGGAGGAAATCTGATGGCGGATCAGCAACAGGTCGTCGACCGAATGTTCGACTTGTACGAACGCTTTGGCACCCGCGATTACATCGGCGAGCCGGTGTCGCAGATCGAGCACATGTCTCAGGCAGCGCAGTTGGCGATGGCTGAAGGCTTTGATGATGAAGTGGTGCTCGCCGCGTTCTTCCACGACATCGGTCATTTGTGTGCCGAAGGCGCAGAGAACATGGGCGGTTATGGCGTGGTCAGCCATGAGCGATTGGGTGCGGACTACTTGCGTGAGGCGGGTTTTAGTGAGCGTATGGCCCGGCTGGTGGAATATCACGTGCAGGCCAAGCGCTATCTGACCTTGCGTGAGCCTGGGTATTTAGAGCGCCTGAGTGAAGCGAGTCGCCGCACGCTGGAATATCAGGGCGGGGTGATGAGCGAGGCTGAGGCGGATGTGTTTGAGCGGGATTCGTTGTGTGCCGTCAGCTTGCGCATGCGCCAGTGGGACGAGCTGGCCAAGGAGAGGGCGGTGCCGGTGATGGATTTGGGTGTGCTGAAGCGCAAGGCTGAGGTTTTGTTGTCTGCTGAGTGATTGCAACCTTCACCCCAGCCCTCTCCCGGAGGGAGAGGGAGCCGACCGTGTTGTTCTTGGGCCCTACATCGATCTGAAATATCCAGTCGAACTCAGGTTTTGAAAAGCCAGAAGATCTGCTCCCTTCCCCCCTCTACCCCTTGCGGGAGAGGGCTGGGGTGAGGGGGTAGCGATCTAAAGCTCAAGCACCCGATCAACCAACGCCTCAATCTGCTCCTGCCGCTCCGCCTGATTCAACTTCGCATGCGGATTGAGCGAAGACCACTGCGGATGCGCCCGCGCCTTGCTCAGTGCTTCCGGCAACTTGCCCTCGCGCCAAGTCTTGTCCTGCGGGGTGGCGACCTGGACCGCGTCCATCGCCGCATGCCCGCGCTGATCGAGCGCCAGCAACAGTTGGCGCTGACGCAACGCCAGCAGCCGCAACACCCCGTCATCCACGGTCAACTCCCGCTGGCCCCTGATCTTGCCGAGCAAGCGGCTGCCATAACTGCGCGCGGTTTGCAGCGCGCCACCGGCGATCGCACCGGCCAATGCCGCAGCGCCAAGGGTGATCCCGCCGACCAGCAGATCAACCCCAGCCCCCGCCGCGGCACCGGCAGCAATCCCGCCGCCCACGCGCACGCCGAGTTGCTTCAGGGTTTCCGGGTTGAACAAATCGTCGCCCCAACGCCCATCGAGCAACGGCAGATCACTGGCCGCCGCATCCTGCGGGCGAAACGCATAGAGCTTGAGCAACGCTTCGACGCATTTCTGTTCACGCTGGCGCACGGCTTTGCGCAGTTCGCTGATCGCTTGCTGCTCCTGCTCGGCCTCGCTGACCACACTGCGTCGGCAGGCGGCGCAGTCGATCAGCAATTCGGCGATCAAACGCGCCGCACTTTGTTGGCGGGCGAGGCGCTGGGCCTGTTGATCGGCGATCAAGCGCTCCAGTTGCGGACGGGCGTTTTCCAGCAACAGCGCAAGGCTTTCGTACAGGCGCCGCTCGCCATCTTCCGGCGGCGCAACGCTGTCGAAGCGCACCAGCGCATGCAGGCCGAGCCGCGCCAACGCTTCGCGCCAGTCCGGCTCGCGATGGTTGGCGCTGCTGACGAAATTCAGCACCGGCAACAGCGGCTTGCCGCAACTGGCGAGCACTTCGAGTTCGTCACGATACTTGGCCAGCACCGGTTCGCGGGCGTCGATCACATACAGACCGGCGTCGGACGCGAGTAGCTGTCGCAGGACTTTCGCCTCCTGTTCGAAACGCTGACGTGCTTCGCTGCCGTCGAGAAACCGCGCCAGTCGCGCCGGGCCGTCGAGACGTTCGCCGGGGCGCTCCAGACGCTCAAGGAAATCCAGCAGGGCGATGGCGTCTTCCAGCCCCGGCGTGTCGTAGAGATCGAGCAACGGCTCGCCGTCCACCGACAACCGCGCGCCCTCGACATGCCGGGTGGTGCTTGGGCGGTGGGAGACTTCGCCGAAGCCGACGTCGCGGGTCAGGGTGCGCAGCAGCGAAGTCTTGCCGACGTTGGTGTGGCCGACCACCGCGAGTTTCAGCGGCGCTCTCCGGGCATCAGTCATGACCGCTCTCCAGCCAGTTCATCGGTGCGCAATCGGCGAACGGCAACTCCAGTTGTTGCAGCGCAACGTGCCAGTCGCCGAGACGGGCACTGTCCAGCGCTTCGCCGGGCGGTGCTTGCAGCAGCCAGACCCGGGTGGCGTTGGCGTTGCGCGCCAGTTCGGCGATCAGCGCGAGGCTGCCGCGATCCGGCGAGCGTCGCGGGTCGCAGGCGATCAGCAGGCGTGCCGGAGGGAAACGGCTGAGCTGTTCGAGCAGTTTGTGCCGTGATTCGCGGCTGTCGAGGATGCCGGCGTTGCTCACGGTTTTCGGCAGGGCCGGTGGCCACGGGCGCTGATCGTCGAGTTCGATGGCCACCAGCAAAGCGCCGTCGCTGGCGTGTTCGCTGACGCTGCTTTCAACGCGATGCAACTGCGCAGGCGCGGCGTCGTTGATGCCGAGGCGTTCGCTGGTCGGCATCAGCCGCTCACGCAACTGGGCGTAACCGGGCAGGTTCAGGTCCAGCGTCAGCGCGGCTTTGCCGCGACTCCAGCGCCAGAAACACAACAGCGCCAGCAGCAGGCGCGGCAGTACGCCGTAGACCACCAGCACGCCGACCAGCCAGGTTGCCCAGGCCTGGCGTGCGCTTTCGATATCCAGCGCTGCGCCGCCGCTGGCGCGGATCATCTCTACGGTCGGCACGTTGAAGCCGAGCAGCGCCGGCAGCGCGCCGAGGGCTTGGGTCAGGTTGATGAAGGTGTCGGCGCCGAGAATCGTGGTTTCCCAGACGAAGCCGTAGCGCCGGGTCGCCATCAGTGTCAGCAGCAACAGCAGGGCGCTGAGCATCGCCAGCAACCACAGACCGTTGACCAATGTGCCGAGCGCCCAGCGATTGAGTTTTTTGCGTTGCAGCATCAGCAGCAGGGCCGGCGCGAGTTGCGCAGCTTTGGCATCGCGAGCGAGTTTTTCGCTGAGCCACAGCCACAAGCGCCCGAGGGTGGCGCCGTGTTCACCGGCAAAGATCAGCCCCAGCGCCCAGCTCAGCAGCAGAATCAGGTTCAGCCCGAGCAGGCTGCCCAGGGCCCAGAACACATTGACCGGCGTCTGGCTCAGTGCGGCGAAGGCCAGCCCGGCGCCGCTCAGCAGCGCAAAAATGACCAGCAGCACCAGCGCCAGACGCGCGCCTTGCAGCCAGTGCTGGAGTGCTGCGCTCAGCCCGTCGCGCTCGGCCAGCCACACGGCGCGGCGCTGAATACGGCCCGGCAGATCGCCGCCGGCCGCGCGGGCCAGTCGATTAGCTTCCAGATCCTCCAGGGGACCTGCGTGTTCTTCGCGCAGGCGGATGGTTTCGGTCAGCCATAGGTTTTGCAGTGGAGTCAGTTCAGTCACGCGCCATTCCGTTGCTCGATTGAGCAGTGAGCATAACCGCTGTGGCACTTATCGGGTCAAGCGAGGCTCTGGTATCCTCGCCGGCATGACTAAATCACTCCCCCTCAGCCTGATCGCAGCCCTCGGTGAAAACCGCGTGATCGGCGTCGACAACAGCATGCCCTGGCACCTGCCGGGGGACTTCAAATACTTCAAGGCCACGACCCTCGGCAAGCCGATCATCATGGGCCGTAAGACCTGGGACTCCCTCGGTCGTCCGCTGCCGGGGCGCTTGAACATCGTGGTCAGCCGTCAGCCGGATCTGCTGCTGGAGGGGGCGGAAGTGTATCCGTCGCTGGAAGCTGCAGTGGTGCGCGCCGAGGAATGGGCGAAAGCGCAGGGTGTCGATGAATTGATGTTGATTGGCGGCGCGCAGTTGTATGCACAGGGGCTGGCGCAGGCAGATCGTTTGTATCTGACCCGAGTGGCGCTGAGCCCGGAAGGCGATGCGTGGTTTCCGGAGTTTGACCTGAACCAGTGGAAGCTGGTGTCGAACGTGCCGAATCCGGCTGAGGGCGACAAGCCCGCTTACAACTTCGAGGTCTGGGAAAAGGCTTGCTCGCGAAGAGGGCAGGTCAGGCAAAGAAGAATTTAAGCCTGAGCAAGCTCCGCATGCTCATTCGCATCCAGCAGTGCTTTATCGGTCTGCTGCATCACTTGGCTGGTGATCGCACCCGCGGTGATCGAACCACTCACGTTCAACGCCGTACGACCCATGTCGATCAGCGGCTCCACCGAAATCAGCAGCGCCACCAGTGACACCGGCAAGCCCATCGCCGGCAGCACGATCAGTGCGGCAAACGTCGCGCCGCCACCGACCCCGGCCACACCGGCCGAACTCAAGGTCACAATCGCCACCAGCGTCGCGATCCACAGCGGGTCCAGCGGGTTGATGCCGACTGTTGGCGCAACCATCACCGCCAACATCGCCGGGTACAGACCGGCGCAACCGTTCTGGCCGATGGTCGCACCGAACGAGGCGGCGAAACTGGCGATCGACTGCGGAATGCCCAGACGACGGGTCTGCGCTTCGATGCTCAGCGGAATACTCGCCGCGCTGGAACGGCTAGTGAACGCGAACGTCAGCACCGGCCAGATCTTGCGGAAGAACCGCAGCGGATTGATCCCGGCCGCCGACACCAGCAGGCCGTGCACCACGAACATCAGGCCCAGACCGAGGTACGAGACCACGACGAAACTGCCGAGCTTGATGATGTCCTGCAGGTTGGAACCGGCGACCACTTTGGTCATCAGCGCCAGCACGCCGTACGGGGTCAGCTTCATCACCAGACGCACCAGACGCATCACCCAGGCTTGCAGGGTGTCGATGGCGTTGATCACTTTCTGACCTTTCTCGACATCATCCTTGAGCAGTTGCAGCGCCGCGACCCCGAGGAACGCGGCGAAGATCACCACGCTGATGATCGAGGTCGGCTTGGCGCGGGCCAGGTCGGCGAACGGGTTCTGCGGAATGAACGACAGCAGCAGCTGCGGCACATTCAGGTCGGCAACCTTGCCGGCGTAGTCGGTCTGGATGGTTTGCAGGCGGGCCATTTCCTGCGTGCCGGCGACCAGGCCTTCGGCGGTGAGGCCGAACAGGTTGGTCAGGCCGATACCGATCAGCGCCGCGATCGCGGTGGTGAACAGCAGGGTGCCGATGGTCAGGAAGCTGATTTTGCCCAGCGACGAGGCGTTGTGCAGACGCGCAACCGCGCTGAGGATCGAGGCGAACACCAGCGGGATCACGATCATTTGCAGCAGTTGCACGTAGCCGTTGCCGACCAGATCGAACCAGCCGATCGAGGCTTTCAGGACCGGGTTGCCGGCACCGTAAACAGTGTGCAGGGCAACACCGAAGGCTACGCCGAGCACCAGCGCGAGCAGGACTTTTTTCGCCAGGCTCCACGTCGTGTGGCGGGTTTGCGCCAGACCGAAGAGCAGGGCGAGGAACACCAGCAGATTGAGGATCAGCGGCAGATTCATGAAGACTCCGATAAGACTTGTGCCAGTCGCCTTCTGGGGCAACTGCGAACCGGCAAGCCTAACAGTTTGATTTCCAATGAATTAATACCGAAATCGCAGGTTGTCCGTCGTTTTTGGAATAAGCGCTTGTCGCTCTCGGCAATGCAACTGGCGTAGAGGAGACGTAAGCGGTCGCTGACAGACGAGGACTGTCACACTTATTTGTTAGCGTCGATGTCTTTCAGTCAGGGAGAAAACGCCGATGAAATTCGCACCGAAAATGCTCGCTGTGGTTCTTGGATTGGGCTTGGCCGCTCACGCATTCGCCACCGACCTGAAGCACTGGCCGGCGGATCAGGCCAAGGCACTGGACGCGATGATCGCCGCCAATGCCAACAAAGGTAACTACGCGGTGTTCGACATGGACAACACCAGTTACCGCTACGACCTCGAAGAGTCGTTGCTGCCGTTCATGGAAAACAAGGGCGTGATCACCCGCGACAAACTCGATCCCTCCCTGAAACTGATGCCGTTCAAGGACACAGCCGACCACAAGGAAAGCCTGTTCAGTTACTACTATCGCCTGTGCGAAGTCGACGACATGGTCTGCTACCCGTGGGTGGCGCAAGTGTTCTCCGGCTTTACCCTCAAGGAACTTAAGGGCTACGTCGATGAGCTGATGGCGTCGGGCAAACCGGTGCCGGCGACCTACTACGAAGGCGATGTGGTGAAGAAACTCGACGTCAACCCGCCGAAGATCTTCACCGGCCAGCAAGAGCTGTACAACAAGCTGATGGAGAACGGCATCGAGGTTTACGTGATGACCGCCGCTTCAGAAGAGCTGGTGCGCATGGTCGCGGCTGATCCGAAGTACGGCTACAACGTCAAACCGCAGAACGTGATCGGCGTGACCATGTTGCTGAAGAACCGCGAAACCGGCGAGCTGACGACCGCGCGCAAGCAGATCACCGCCGGCAAATATGACGAGAAGGCCAACCTCGGTCTGGAGTTGACGCCGTACCTGTGGACCCCGGCAACCTGGATGGCCGGCAAACACGCGGCGATCTTGACCTACATTGATGAGTGGAAAAAACCGGTACTGGTGGGCGGCGACACACCGAGCAGCGACGGCTACATGCTGTTCCACGATGTGGATGTAGCCAAGGGCGGCATTCACTTGTGGGTCAACCGCAAGGACAAATACATGACCCAGCTCAACGGCATGATGGCCAAACACGCAGCGGCGCAGGCCAAGGAAGGATTGCCGGTGACGGCGGACAAGAACTGGGTGATCGTCAAGCCTGAAGAAATCCAGTAAGCCCCCAATCCCTGTTGGAACTTAGATTCCAGAATCACTGACAGTCCCTTGTGGGAGCGGGCTTGCTCGCGAAGAGGGAGTGTCAGGCGGGAGATTTTTTGACCGGTAGACCGCTTTCGCGAGCAAGCCCGCTCCCACAGTTTTGATCTTCATTGTTTTTGGATCAGGCAAAAAAATGCCCCGCACTTTGGCCGGGCATTTTTGTTTTTGCGATTGACGCTTACAGCCCGTCGAGCATCGCCTTGTTACGCACCGCACCCTTGTCGGCGCTGGTCGCCAGCAGGGCGTAGGCCTTGAGCGCAGTGGTCACTTTGCGTGGACGCTGCTCGACCGGTTTCCAGCCTTTCTTGTCCTGTTCGACCCGGCGCGCAGCCAGTTCTTCATCGCTGACCAACAGGTTGATCGAGCGGTTCGGGATGTCGATCAGCACTTTGTCGCCGTCCTGCACCAGACCGATCGCGCCACCGGCCGCAGCCTCTGGCGAAGCGTGGCCGATCGACAAGCCGGAAGTACCGCCGGAGAAACGACCGTCGGTGAGCAACGCACAAGCTTTGCCCAGACCTTTGGACTTCAGGTACGAGGTCGGGTAGAGCATTTCCTGCATGCCCGGGCCGCCTTTCGGGCCTTCGTAGCGAATGATGACGATATCGCCTTCCTTCACTTCGTCGGCGAGGATGCCGCGCACCGCGCTGTCTTGGCTTTCAAAGATCTTCGCGTTGCCTTCGAAGACATGGATCGACTCGTCGACGCCGGCGGTTTTTACCACGCAACCGTCGAGAGCGATGTTGCCGTACAGCACGGCCAGGCCGCCTTCTTTCGAGTAGGCGTGTTCGAAGCTGCGGATGCAGCCGTTTTCTCGGTCGTCATCCAGGGTTTCCCAACGAGTCGACTGGCTGAACGCGGTCTGGGTCGGGATGCCCGCCGGGCCGGCCTTGAAGAAGTGGTGCACGGCTTCATCGTCGGTCTGGGTGATGTCCCACTTGGCGATGGCTTCTTCCATGCTGCGGCTGTGCACGGTCGGCAGGTCGGTGTGCAGCAGACCGCCGCGTGCCAGCGAACCGAGGATGCTGAAGATGCCGCCAGCGCGGTGCACGTCTTCCATGTGGTACTTCTGGATGTTCGGCGCGACCTTGCACAGTTGCGGCACGCTGCGCGAGAGACGGTCGATGTCGCGCAGATCGAAATCGATCTCGGCTTCCTGGGCGGCAGCCAGCAGGTGCAGGATGGTGTTGGTCGAACCGCCCATGGCGATGTCGAGCATCATCGCGTTCTCGAACGCCTTGAAGTTGGCGATGTTGCGCGGCAGCACGGATTCGTCGTTTTCGCCGTAGTAGCGCTTGCACAGGTCGACGATGGTGCGGCCGGCCTGCAGGAACAGTTGTTCGCGGTCGCTGTGGGTGGCGAGGGTCGAACCGTTGCCCGGCAGTGCGAGACCGAGGGCTTCAGTCAGGCAGTTCATCGAGTTGGCGGTGAACATGCCGGAGCACGAACCGCAGGTCGGGCAGGCGCTGCGCTCGTACTCGGCAACCTTCTCGTCAGAAGCGCTGGAGTCGGCGGCGATCACCATGGCGTCGACGAGGTCGAGGCCGTGGGAAGCGAGTTTGGTCTTGCCAGCTTCCATCGGGCCGCCGGAAACGAAGATCACCGGAATGTTCAGGCGCAAAGCGGCCATCAACATGCCCGGGGTGATCTTGTCGCAGTTGGAGATGCAGACGATGGCGTCGGCGCAGTGGGCGTTGACCATGTATTCGACAGAGTCGGCGATGATCTCGCGGCTCGGCAGCGAATAGAGCATGCCGTCGTGACCCATGGCGATGCCGTCATCCACGGCGATGGTGTTGAATTCTTTCGCTACGCCACCGGCGCGTTCGATTTCCCGGGCAACCAGTTGACCGAGGTCTTTGAGGTGCACGTGGCCCGGCACGAACTGGGTGAAGGAGTTGGCAATGGCGATGATCGGCTTCTTGAAGTCGTCATCTTTCATCCCGGTGGCGCGCCACAGTGCGCGGGCGCCGGCCATGTTGCGGCCGTGGGTGGATGTTTTCGAGCGGTAATCTGGCATGGAGCACTCCGGGCGGCTAATCAGGTATCAAAAGGGAGTGAGCTTCTATTGACGTCTGGAACACTCAGAAATGGCCGTGTGTCCTGGATGTTGCCGATGACTTTGCGGGATCGCCGCTTGCCTCAGCCTGAGCTCATAAACCCGCCGGGGGATGAATGGCGATGAATCAGCCGATTCTACACCGCTGGCGTCTGGAGGGAATGGCGCAAAGTGTTGTTCCAGTGCCGACGGTGCGTATGGCATGACGACCGGCAGGCTCAATCGCTGCCAGAGGGCGTGACGGCGCCGTTCTCGATAATGCTGGCGCGATGGCTGATCCTCTTGTTCAGCGCCAGCGCGATGCAACTCAGCAGGACAAAACAGTAGCCGAGAGTGGCCTGCAGGTTGCCTGGACTCAGGCTGATCAGCGCACTGATCAACCCGCCGCAGATGAAGATGATCGTGCTACCTGCCGAGGCCGAAGTACCGGCGTTCTCCGGGAACAGGCCCATGGCGCGTGAGGTGGCGGCCGGGCGTGCAATGGTGGTGCCGGCGGTGCAGATCAGCATAGGGATCAATACCGTGACGGGCGAGAGTGCGAAGTACTGCGACAGGAATAGCATCACCAGCCCTGCCAGCAGAATCAGGCTCAACCCGGCCACGATCTGTTGCGCAGAGCTGATGCGCCGGCTCAACAGCGTGGCGGCAATCCCGCCGGTCACATACGCCGCACCGTAGATCAGCAGGATCAGCGAGAAGTCGTAGGCTGACAGCTGCAACTGATCCATGAAGATCAATGGCGAAATGACGATGAACGAGAAGTGGCAGGCGAACGCGAAAGCCGAAATCAGCCAGTAGCCGACGAACTCGAAATCCCCCAGCACCCGTCGATAGGCGCTGAGAAAGTTGAGCGGTGTGCCCTTGGCGACTGGCCGACCGCCGTCCAGAAACAGCCAGGCCTTGAGCAACACCACCGCCGCCAGTGCGATGAACAGCCAGAAGCTGCCACGCCAGCCCAGGGTCGCCTGCAGAAAGGTTCCGGCCAGCGGTGATATGGAGATGAAGATCCCGGTGGCGGTCACCATCAGGATCCGCAGGCGATCGCGCTCTGCGCCCTCGAACAGATCCTGCACCAGCGCCTGTGACAGGACGAAACAGCCACAACCGATGGCCTGCACGATGCGAAAAGTCATGAACAGTATGTAGTCACTGGTCATTACGCAGCCGATGGCGCCGAGGATCGAGACAGCCATGCCGGCGAGCAGTAACCCCTTGCGCCCGATGACGTCGGACAACGGCCCGATCAACAGTTGGGCAAAGGCAATGCCCACCGCGAACAGGCTGATCGACAGGGCGATGTCGGTCGGAGTGCTGGCGAAGTGTTCGGCCAGCGCCGGGAACGACGGCAGCAGGACGTCCAGCGGAAACACCCCCAGTAGCACCATGGCCAAAAGCAGGCTGACCGCCCCGCGTCGTTGTCGGGTCGTTACCACCGTTCTTCCTTCAAGCATCGATCAGTCCTGCCTTGGCGAAAAGTTTGCGGTTGTTGGGTAGCGCGAAGAATCCGGCTTTTTCGAGTGCAGCAAGCGTAGCCGTGGCTCCGGATCGGGCACGCTGGCGGCTGGCCTGTTCGTTGGTCAGGCTGTCGAGGATTTCCTTGATCGCACCTTCGCCAATGCCGGCGCGGCGCAGGCTTTGGTGCAGCCATTGCTCGTCGACTTCGAAGAAGGTCGCCAGGGTCTCCAGCAAGGTTCTGGCCGCAAAGGCGCGCTGGCGGCTGTTCAGGGTCAACCAGAGGTAGTGAAAGACCTCGGAAAAAAAACGGCTGTGGCGCGCTTCATCAGCGAGGTGGTCGCGCAGCATGTCGTTCACGCTGCTGACCAGCGTTTCCCGACACACATCCAGCAACTCCCGGGCAATGATGGTTTCGGAGACGAAGCCGAGCAGAAACCATGCCAGCGGGCGTTTGCTCTCCGGCGTTCGGGCGATCTGACCGGTCAGGCGGGTGATGCGCAACGGCACCTGCTGACGACCGGTGAAACCATGCAGTTCGGCGATCTGTTCGGCCAGATGATGGGAGAACAGTGCGTGATAACCCTCGTCGGTATAGAGCTGCAGCGCGGCGGTTTTCATCCTCGACGGAATGTGCGCGGGCAACTCACCGTGGACGATGGTTTCCACGGCGCGGTTGACGATGCGGTGTTCCAGCAGCGTGGTGTAGTCGAGAAAGTGCACCAGGTGGTTGGCAGCCAGCCGATGCATGACCTTGCTGCCTGCGGCTTCGATCGCCGGGTGGGACAGATACGGCAGGAATGCCGGCGGAAACCAGAAGCGGGTTTGCAGTTGCAACTGCAGGTCTGCCGGCAACTGGTAGTCGTGCCGGCTGGTGCGTACCGAAGCGTGGTTGTTCCAGTCGCCGAGGGTGAATCGAAGCGCCCAGGACTCTGGCGCTTCGGGCTGATCCACGGTTGATGCGCTCATTTGCGCGTCTCCTGCAACAGGTCGCGCATTTCCTGACACATCGCCTGACCGTCGCTAGCGCCGCAGCCGACAAAGAACAACGGTTGTTCAGCGCTGCCTTCGAGTTTGAGCAGGGCTTCGACCTGGCGGTCGGTGAATGCCCCGGTCAGCCACGTTCCCAGGCCCAGCGCTGTGGCCACCAGTTGAAAGGTTTGCGACAGATGACCCGCCTCGACAAACGCCATGCGATAGGCGCGTGAGTGTTCATACTTCCACCAGAGCTTGTCGAAACGAGCGGTGATAAACAGACCCAGTGGCAGGTTATTGATGAAGTGCTGACCCGCCAGCAAATGACCCAGCGCGGGGTCGGGCAAAGGATTGACCCGGCTGAGTGCGTGTTCTGCCGGGTGGTAGGCGTAGACACCCGGTTCGAGGCCCTCGATATTGCGTGCCAGAAGAAATCCTTCACAGGCATTCAACCCGCCACCTGAAGGACTGCTGCGGCGGGCGCCGAGGCCCTCGGCGATGCTCTCGTCGCGGTCATTGTCGCGATGGCGAAGAAAGCCCAGCGAGAGGTACAGCAGTGTACCGACGTCATTGAGGGTGATCGCTGCGCCAGTGAAAGAGCGGCAGGTTTTTCTCAGGCGCAGGACATTGCCCAAGCTGGCAACGGTCAGGGCCGCGGAGGCGGGCAGGGCGATTCGAGGTTCGTCTTGAGGTGTCGACCGATCTAGTGCGGGGGCCGGTGTAGTCAGCACCGCGCTGCAATGGTTCAGGTATTGCCTGGACCACTCTTGAATATTCTGGGGTATCTGTTCGCAGGGAATGTTCTGGGTGCCAATATGATAAATCTTCGACAATTCATCCCAGCCCCATGGCGGACTGTCTATTTTTGCAACGGTTAATATGCCCGCGTTCAGAAGTTGTGAGTCTATTATGTTGCGTCTGTCGAACTGTTCCGGGTTATTGATAAGTTGTGCAAGTCGACAAGAGTAAGTCAGGTCAAGTTCATGTTGGGTGTGGTCTTTATAGTTCCAGACTATTTGTCCGGGCGTGCGCGGCAATATGAATAAATAGGGATTGATATGCATGTTGTGTTCATCGCTCTGGAACGGGTCGGAAGAACGCTGGGGTGCCGGCACTCCCCAGCGTTCTGGCTCACTTAGCGGGCTTTAGGCGCAACCAGGAAGGCCAGGTTTGCGATTTGGTTGGTTTCCAGAGTAATTGCTTTCATAAGTATGAACTCCTTGTTCATTGAGAGTGAATGTCACCGTCGTGGTGACAACTTAATAATAGGTTGTAATGAATTATTGGCAAGCGATACTTGGGTAGGAAATTTCTATTAATTTTGTCGGAGTGGGCGTGCTGCAAGGGCAAACTTGTAAGTATTAGATGTTGAAATGTAATGCGCAGGGAAATGTCCTGCATGCATGTAGGAAGTTAGTTGTAGGAAAGAGGAAGAAATTCGACGACATTGCATCGCCGTAAAGCCAACGGGAAGCCCGCAGGCTCCCCGTTTCATGGGCCGATCAGCTGTTAGGCAGCAGGCGGCAGGTGATGCTCTTGATGTAGCGAGTCTCGGCGATGGCCGGGTGTACCGGGTGGTCCGGGCCCTGACCACCGCGTTCGAGCATCTGGATGTTGCGGTCCAGGTGACGGGCGCTGGTCAGCAGGATGTTCTGCAGATCGTCTTCCGGCAGGTGCATCGAGCACGAAGCGCTGACCAGAATGCCGTCCTTGGTCAGCAGGCGCATGGCTTGCTCGTTCAGACGACGGTAGGCGCCTTCACCGTTCTTCATGTCTTTCTTGCGCTTGATGAACGCTGGCGGGTCGGCAACGATCACGTCGAAACGTTCTTCGCTGGCCTTGAGTTCCTTCAATGCTTCGAAGACGTCGCCTTCGATGCAGGTCATCTTGTCGGCGAAGCCGTTCAGCGCGGCGTTACGCTCGACGCCGTCGAGGGCGAAGCCCGACGCGTCGACGCAGAACACTTCGCTGGCACCGAACGCCGCAGCCTGCACGCCCCAGCCACCGATGTAGCTATAGAGGTCGAGCACGCGTTTGCCCTTGGCGTAAGGGGCGAGGCGGGCGCGGTTCATGCGGTGGTCGTAGAACCAGCCGGTTTTCTGGCCGCCAATGACCGGCGCTTCGAACTTCACGCCGTTCTCTTCCAGGGCGACCCACTCCGGCACCAGGCCGAACACGGTTTCGACGTAACGGTTGAGGCCTTCGGCATCACGGGCGGCGGAATCGTTCTTGAACAGAATGCCGCTTGGCTTGAGCACCTGGGTCAGTGCGGCGATCACGTCATCTTTATGCGCTTCCATGGTCGCCGAGGCGATCTGCACCACGAGGATGTCGCCGAAACGGTCGACCACCAGGCCCGGCAGCAGGTCGGAGTCGCCGTAGACCAGGCGGTAGAACGGCTTGTCGAACAGGCGCTCGCGCAGCGACAGGGCCACGTTCAGGCGATGTACCAGCAGTGATTTGTCCAGCGGCAGTTTGATGTCGCGCGACAGCAGACGAGCGCAGATCAGGTTGTTCGGGCTCATGGCGACGATGCCCAGCGACTTGCCGCCGGCCGCTTCGAGGATCGCCTGATCGCCGGCCTTGAAGCCGTGCAGTGGCGTGGCAGCCACATCGATTTCGTTGCTGTAGACCCACAAGTGGCCGTTGCGCAGGCGACGGTCGGCGTTGGCTTTGAGGCGCAGGCTAGGCAGGGACATGACGTCGCTCCGGAAAAAAGAGCGGGAGTATACCGTGTTGCTCGGCCTGATTGGCTGGTGAGTGGACATGTGGCAAGTCATTGCCGGTGGAAGACATTACCTGTGGCGAGGGGATTTATCCCCGATCGGCTGCGCAGCAGCCGCAAACCCCCAAGGCAGTTTTCTGACTGACCGCGTGAGTCGATCTGGGACAGCTGCGCTGTCCATCGGGGATAAATCCCCTCACCACATAAATTCACTAGCCCACAGATCAGGCTGACAGGGCGCTGATCAACTCCTTGTTGAACGCTGGAATATCGTCCGGCTGACGGCTGCTGATCAGATGACCGTCCTTGACCACTTCCTTGTCGACCCAGTTGGCCCCGGCATTCACCAGGTCGTCCTTGAGTGTCTTGTAGCTGGTCATGGTTTTGCCGTTGACCAGCCCGGCGGAAATCAGCAGCCAGCCGCCGTGGCAGATCACCGCAATCGGCTTGCCGGCCGAGGCGCTGGTCTTGACCAGGTGCTGGGCGTCCTGGTCGATGCGAATGGTGTCGGAGTTCTGCACGCCGCCCGGCAGAACGATCGCGTCGTACTGCTCACTGCTGGCGCCTTGAAAGGTCTGGTCGACCTTGAAGTCATCCGCCGGTTTGTCGTGGTTCCAGCCTTTGACCTTGCCGGCCTCGGCGGAAAGGATGTCGACCTGGGCGCCGGCCTGCTCCAGTGCTTGCTTGGGCCCGGTCAGTTCGACCTGTTCGAAACCGTCTGTTACTAAAATGGCGACGCGTTTGCCAGTGAGGGAAGTAGCCATCGATAAGCTCCTGAGTCTGCGGGAAATTACCGCCGAGCCGGTGCTTGATTGTCCGGTCGGCCTTACAAAGTCCGAAGCCTGAGCGTGAATGAAAGTTCCTGACAATTGCCCACTGGTGTGTCGTCCTGCGGTTTTTAGAGGTTAGAATCGCCGCCTGTCCCAGAGTGTGTACTTATGTCCCAAGAGCTGACCACCGAACAGATTCAACAATCCCTGCAAGGCATCAGCGTGCCCGCGCAGCCGCAGATCATGGTGGATCTGCAGATGGAGCAGTACATGCCCGACCCGGACCTGGAGGTGATCGCCAAGCTGATCGCCCAGGATCCCGGCCTGTCCGGTTCTCTGCTGAAAATCGTCAACTCGCCGTATTACGGCCTGAGCAACAAGATCACTTCGATCCAGCGTGCGGTGAATCTGTTGGGCAGCCGTTCGATCATCAACCTGATCAACGCGCAGTCGATCAAGGGCGAGATGAACGATGACACCATCGTCACCCTCAACCGTTTCTGGGACACCGCCCAGGACGTGGCGATGACCTGCCTGACCCTGGCCAAGCGCATCGGCACCCAGGCCGGTGATGAAGCCTATGCCTTGGGGCTGTTCCACGACTGCGGCGTGCCGTTGATGCTGCAGCGCTTCCCCAACTACATGTCGGTACTGGAAAAGGCTTACGCCAATGCCAGCGCCGAATGCCGGGTGGTGGACACCGAGAACGCCGAGTTCAATACCAACCACGCCGTGGTCGGCTACTACACCGCCAAGTCGTGGCGCCTGCCGGAACACGTCAGCACGGCGATCGCCAATCACCACAATGCGCTGGCGATCTTCAGCGACGAATCCTCTCGCAACAGCCAGATGAAGAATCTGCTGGCGATCTTGAAGATGGCCGAGCACATCTGTGCGTCTTATCGGGTGCTGGGCAACCAGACTGAAGACCACGAGTGGAACAGCATTGGCCCGCTTATTCTCGATTACGTCGGTCTGTCGGACTACGATTTCGAAACCCTCAAACAGACGATCCGCGACCTCGGCGCGCATTGATTCGAGGACACCATGCCTGAACTGCCGGAAGTCGAAACCACCCGCCGGGGCATTGCTCCGCACCTGGAAGGCCAGCGCGTCAGCCGGGTGATCGTGCGGGATCGTCGGCTGCGCTGGCCGATCCCCGAAGACCTCGATGTGCGTCTTTCCGGGCAGCGCATCGTGCTGGTCGAGCGGCGGGCCAAGTATCTGTTGATCAATGCCGAAGTCGGCACGTTGATCAGTCACTTGGGCATGTCGGGCAACTTGCGGCTGGTGGAAGTCGGGTTGCCGGCGCTCAAGCACGAGCACGTCGATATCGAGCTGGAATCCGGTCTGGCGCTGCGTTACACCGATCCACGCCGTTTCGGCGCGATGCTGTGGAGTACCGACCCGCTCAATCACGAACTGCTGATTCGTCTCGGGCCAGAGCCGTTGACCGATCTGTTCGACGGCGAGCGCCTGTTCCAGTTGTCGCGCGGGCGTTCGATGGCGGTCAAGCCGTTCATCATGGACAACGCGGTGGTGGTGGGTGTCGGCAACATTTACGCGACCGAAGCGCTGTTCGCTGCCGGGATCGATCCGCGCCGCGAAGCCAAAAGCATCTCCCGGGCGCGTTATCTGAAGCTGGCGATTGAGATCAAACGGATTCTCGCCGCAGCCATCGAGCGCGGCGGCACCACGTTGCGGGATTTCATCGGCGGTGACGGGCAACCGGGGTACTTCCAGCAGGAGCTGTTCGTTTATGGCCGTGGCGGCGAGCACTGCAAGGTCTGCGGTACTGGCCTGCGGGAAGTGAAGCTGGGGCAACGGGCCAGTGTGTTCTGTCCGCGCTGCCAGACCTGAGGCAAAAATCTGAAAAAGTCCTACGGTCTATAGTGAGTGGTCTCACTGTTCAGCCCGAAGGATCGTGCCATGAAGTCCTTGCAAGTCCTGTTTGCCACACTATTGCTGTGTTCCAGCCTGGCCGTTCAGGCCGCGGAAAACGGCAGCGGTGATCCGCGCTACGCCATCCAGAACCCTCCCGCCTACGCCATGATCGGCGATTTGCTGATTGCCCGACCTTTGCTGGTGGTGGCGACGGTGCTGGGTGCGGGGGTGTTTGTGGTGTCATTGCCGTTTACCGCGCTGGGGGGCGGGGTAGGCGATGCGGGGCAGGCGCTGGTGGTGGATCCGGCGAAAGCGGCGTTTGTGCGCTGTTTGGGGTGTACAGGGGAGGGGGTTGAGCAGCGCGAGTGAGCTGATCAGGGTTTTGCGCTGCTGCTGATGGCCCTTTCGCGAGCAAGCTCGCTCCCACATTGGAGCGCATTTCAAATGTGGGAGCGAGCTTGCTCGCGAAGAGGCCCGGAAGAGCGCTACAAAACGTTCAGATCAGGCCTTGCCGGTAATCTTGCGGTACTTTTCCATCAACTGTTCTTCAGTCTCAGGATGCGCCTCGTCCAGTGGAATGCAATCCACCGGGCAGACCTGCTGGCACTGCGGTTCGTCGTAATGGCCGACGCACTGGGTGCACAGGTTCGGGTCGATCACGTAGATCTCTTCGCCTTGGGAAATCGCGGCGTTCGGGCACTCGGGTTCGCAGACGTCGCAGTTGATGCAATCGTCGGTGATGATCAGGGACATGCTAACTCCAGCCGGGGCGGCAGGCCCGGGCGCTATAAATCAATGCGCGCAATTGTGCCGCATTGGCGCCCGCAGTGCACGCGGGCGCCGTTTGAACGGTCGTTACTTCTTGAAGCGCAGGGTCAGGGCATCGGCCACGGCCGGGTGCACGAACTTGCTGATATCGCCGCCCAGCGCGGCGATTTCCCGCACCAGCGTCGAGGAAATGAACGAATAACGCTCGGACGGGGTGAGAAACAGGCTCTCGACGTCCGGGGCCAACTGGCGGTTCATGTTGGCCAGCTGGAATTCGTATTCGAAGTCCGACACCGCACGCAGGCCACGCAGGAACACATTGGCGTTCTGCTCCTTGGCGAAATGCGCCAGCAGCGTCGAGAAGCCGACCACTTCGACGTTGGGCAGGTGTTTGGTGACCTCGCGAGCCAGCTCAACCCGTTGTTCCAGCGGGAACAGCGGGTTTTTCTTCGGGCTGGCGGCGACCGCAATGATCACGTGATCGAACAGGCGCGAGGCGCGTTCGACCAGATCGCCATGCCCTTTGGTAATAGGGTCGAAGGTACCTGGGTACAACACTCGGTTCATCGCGTCGTCCTGGCGGGAGTCCGTTGGGGAGTCGGATGGTATCGCAGCCGTCCCGGTCGGCCAAGTCGCCTGTTGGGTAAGAAAGCACTATAGACGACGCGATAAACCGGTTTTTTCACGGATTTCTCAGCCGATCGGCGAGGGCTGTCGCCAGGTGCGCGGTCAGGCCATACACCGACAATTGCGGGTTGGCGCCAATGCTGGTGGGGAACAGCGAGCCATCGTGAATCGACAGATTGCTCAGTTGATGATGCCGGCCAAGGCTGTCGGTGACTGCGTTTTTCGGGTCTTCGCCCATCGCACAACCGCCCATCACGTGGGCACTGCCCAGGCGCGTGCGATACAGCTCAAGGCTCAGACCGTTGATCAGCGTGCGGGCTTCGGCCAGGGTTTTCACGTAGCGCGCATCGGCGTGCATCGGCATCACGGCTTTGGCGCCGCCGGCAAACTGGATCTCGGCCATGCTGTGAAAGGCGCGGCGCAGGCCCTCCCAGGCATAAGGCGAGACTTGATAGTCGAGCACCGGCGAGCCATCACCGCGCAGTTCGACACTGCCGCCGGGGCTGTCCGGGTGGAAACCGTCGCGCAGCAACGCGAGCATCGCGTGGGTGTGCGGCAGGTCGGCCATGTGTTCGGCATTCTGCTGGCCGAAACCGCCGAGCAAGGTCGCGGCCAGTGCCGGTTGCAGCGGTGGCACTTCGAGTTTGTAGCCAATCGGCCCACTGGTGCCGTCCTTCCACTGGAAATGATCCGAGTAGATCGACTGCGGCGCGCCGTAGAACGGATTGATCACCTCGTCGAAACGCCCGGCGGACATGTTCACCAGATGCAGGAACGTGCGTTTGCCGAGGCGCTGATGCGGATCCGGTGCATCCGAGCGCAGCAGCAGTGCCGGGCTGTTGATGCCACCGCCGGCCAGCACGTAATGCCGGGCCTTGACCGTGATTTTGCGTCCGGTCGGCGCGACGCAACGCTCGTCCATCGCCACGCATTGCAGGCCGGTGATCTTGTCGCCGCTGATCAACAGCTTTTCCGCGCGGGCCAGGTACAGCAACTCGCCGCCCTTTTCCAGGGTCGCCGGAATGGTGGTGACCAGCATCGACTGCTTGGCGTTGGTCGGGCAGCCCATGCCGCAATAGCCAAGGTTCCAGCAGCCACGCACGTTGCGCGGGATCACGTGCCAGCTGTAGCCGAGTTGCTCGCAGCCCTTGCGGATCACGTCGTTGTTGGCGTTGGGCGGCACCATCCATGGCGCGACGCCGAGACGCTGCTCCATTTTTTCGAACCACGGCGCCATCTCGGCCGGGCTGTGGCCTTTGACGTTGTGTTCCTTGGCCCAGTGCTCGAGGGTCGGCTCGGGCGTGCGGAAACTCGAGGTCCAGTTGATCAGCGTGGTGCCGCCGACCGCACGGCCCTGGAGGATGGTAATCGCGCCGTCCTTGCTCATGCGGCCGATGCCTTCCTGATAGAGGCTGCTGTAGGCCTGGTCTTCGAGCATCTTGAAGTCGGAACTGGTCTTGAGCGGGCCTTCTTCGATCAGCAGCACTTTGTAACCGGCGACGCTGAGGATTTCTGCCGTGGTGCCGCCACCGGCACCGCTGCCGATGATCGCCACATCGGCTTGCAGCGTCAGGTCGCCGGTCAGTTGGGCGCCGTTGTAGGTTTTCCAGCCACGGGCGAGGCCTTCGCGGAACGGGTCGGGTACGGGCATTGATCAGGTTCTCTTTATTATTCTGGGAGCGGTGGTGTGGTGGCTGGCGCCTTCGCGAGCAAGCTCGCTCCCACATTGAAATGCATTCCCTTGTGGGAGCGAGCTTGCTCGCGAACGGCGCGACTCGGTTTCAGACCGTGGGCGGGCCGGGGTAGCCGCAATGGCCCCAGGACTCGGCGCGGGTGTACCAGGCCATCATCACCATCTGCTGCAATGAGCTGTGGCCCATGCGCAGCAGGCTCAATGAGCTGTTCTGCCAGCGCTCGAGGAAGTGGCGCATGGTCTCGGGGCTGGCGTTTTCCCAACTGCCCCAGATCCCTGTGAGCGGACCGCGGGTGACGGTCATGCCGAGCACATCGAACAATTGCCGGGTGAGTTTGAGCATTTCCGGCGACAGGTGATCGAGGCTGTAGTCCAGCGACTTCAGGGTGCCATCCACCGCACCGGGCATTTTCTCGGCGGCCACGGCGCCTTCGAGCATCACCGGAATCAGTGCGCGCAGAAACAGCAGGTCGCCGTCACGCAAAGTGACGAAGCCATTGGCTGCGACACTCGATGAACAGCCACTGAGGCTGGCGCCGAGGCCGGCGGTGGCGAGAAACGCTGTGGCGCCAAGGCTGAACTTCAGCAGGCCACGGCGCGACAGGGCAGGTGTTTCGGTCAGGCTTGGGTGCATTGTTGTTATTACCCGGCGGTGACGACGATTAGCGGATGAACAGCTTCTGGATCAGTTTCTGAATCGATTTGCCGTAGGGCGGATAGATCAACTTCGCGGCGTTGAAGCGCTGTTTGATCAGTACGCCCTTGGCCTTGCTGAAAGTCAGGAAGCCTTCGTGGCCGTGGTAATGGCCCATGCCCGATGGGCCGATGCCGCCGAACGGCATGTCGTCCTGCGCCACGTGCAGCAGGGTGTCGTTCAGGCACACGCCGCCGGAGTGGGTTTCGTGCAGCACGCGGTTCTGTTCGCGTTTGTCGTAGCCGAAGTAGTAAAGCGCCAGAGGACGCGGGCGCTGATTGATGTAGGCAAACGCCTGATCCAGATCCTGATATGGCACGATCGGCAGCAACGGGCCGAAGATTTCGTCCTGCATCACGGTCATCTCGTCAGTGACATTGAGCAGCAGGCTGTGCGGCATGCGCCGGCCCTGGCCTTGTTCGAACAGCGGGATCAGCAGCGCGCCCTTGCTCGTGGCGTCGCTGACATAACCGTTGAGCCGGGCCAGTTGGCGTTCGTTGATGATCGCGGTGTAGTCCGGGTTGTCGGCGAGGGTCGGATAGAAATTGTTGACCACCTGACGATAGGCTTCGACGAACGCGCCGACGCGGTCTTGCGGCACCAGCACGTAATCGGGGGCGACGCAGGTCTGGCCGGCGTTCAGGGTCTTGCCGAAGGCGATGCGTTCGGCGGCGTCCTTGAGCGGCACGTCGCGAGAGACGATGGCCGGGGACTTGCCGCCCAGTTCGAGGGTCACCGGGGTCAGGTTTTCCGCCGCAGCGCGCATCACGTGTTTGCCGATGCTGGTGGCGCCGGTGAACAGCAGGTGATCAAAATGCAGGCGGGAGAACGCCACGCCGATGTCGGCCTCGCCCAGCACCACGCAGACCAGATCTTCGGGGAAAATCCGTCCCAGCAGGGTCTTGAGCAACTGGCCGGTGGCCGGGGTCGATTCGCTGAGCTTGAGCATCACCCGGTTGCCCGCCGCCAGCGCGCCGACCAGTGGGCCGATGGCCAGATACAACGGGTAGTTCCACGGGACGATGATGCCGACCACGCCAAGCGGCTGGTACACGACTTTCGCCGACGCTGGCTGAAAGGCCATGCCGACTTTGCGTCGCGACGACTTCATCCAGCCCTTGAGGTGGCGGCTGGCGTAATGGATGCCGTGCAGGCTGGGCATCAGTTCGGCGAGCAGGGTTTCATCGGCGCTGCGATGACTGAAATCTGCGCTGATGGCATTGACCAGCGCCTGCCGCTCATTACTGAGCAAGTCGCGCAACGCCTTGAGCCATTGCTGGCGCTGATCTGCCGGTGGCATCGGGTTGGCGGCATAGGCGGCGCGCTGTGCCGCGAACAGCCGATCCAGCTCTTCCAGGGGCTGTTGCAGCGTTTGCAGATAAGCAATGTCGGCAGTCATCGTCGGCTCCGGATTTATTGTAGTGATGACGTTCTAGAGTCTATGCTCTAGAAAGTCAAATGACTTCCCGACACAGCTTTGTTTTATCCAGTTCCGGTTAGGTCGTAAGATGCCCCTCACCGCACTCTGAATTAAAGCTCAAGCCATGGCCCCACGAATAAAAACCAGCGAGCGCATCGTGCAGAACAGCCTCGAACTGTTCAATCAGCAGGGCGAGCGCAGCATTAGCACCAATCACATCGCCGCCCACATGGAGATTTCTCCGGGCAATCTGTACTACCACTTCCCGAACAAGCAGGCGATCATCGCCGTGCTGTTCAGTGAGTACGAGACGCTTGTGGACAGCTTTCTGCGCCCGCCGCAGGGGCGTGCCGCCACCGTCGAAGACAAGCGCTATTACCTCAAGGAGCTGCTGTCGGCGATGTGGGGCTACCGCTTTCTGCATCGGGATCTTGAGCACCTGCTCGACAGCGACCCGGACCTGGCCGCGCGCTACCGGCGTTTCTCTCAGCGCTGCGTGATTCAGGGCATGGCGATCTACGAAGGTTTCGTCGCCGCCGGCATTCTCAAGATGGATCGGGTGCAGATCGAATCCCTGACGATCAATGCCTGGATCATCCTCACCTCGTGGGTGCGCTTTCTGTGCACCACCCGGGAAAACTCCAACCACCTCAGCGAGCAGGCCATCAAGCGTGGCGTGTATCAGGTGCTGGTGCTGGAAGCCGGATTCGTCACCGATCAGGCCCGTGAAGAGGTGAATGCCTTGTTCGACGAGTTCTACGTGCCGCTGGCCCAGGCCCTCGAGGAAGGGCGGTAACCCATTTCGAAGTCGCTCACAGGAGTCCGTTATGCCGATTGCGCAACTGCTCAGCCCGAATGCACTGGATGCCCGCAAGGAGCAGCCGGGGCTGGTGATTCTCGATTGTCGTTTTGCCCTCGAAGACCCGGACTACGGGCAGCGCAGCTATGCCGAAGGGCACATCGCCGGCGCCCGCTTCGCCGACCTTGAGCGTGACCTCAGCGGCAAGGTGATCAAAGGCGTGACCGGGCGTCACCCGCTGCCCGAACCGGCGGCATTGATCGAACGTCTGCAAGCCTGGGGCATCAATGCCGACAGCGATGTGGTTTTGTACGACGACGGCCCCGGTGCCTATGCGGCTCGCGCCTGGTGGTTGCTGGCGTGGCTGGGCAAGCGCGATGGCGTGTTCATTCTCGACGGCGGGCTGAAGGCCTGGCACGCGGCGGGTCTGCCGCTGAGTCTGGATGCGCCGTCGGTCAGCCGGGGCAACTTCAGTGGTCAGCCGGACATGAAACTGCTGCTGAGCGCCGAGCAATTGCACAAGCGCCTCGGTCAGCCGTCCCTGACCCTGATCGACGCCCGGGCCTTGCCGCGCTTCAAGGGTGAAGTGGAGCCGATCGATCCGATTGCCGGGCACATTCCCGGCGCGCAATGTGCGGCGTTTACCGAAAACCTCGGCAGCGACGGACGCTTCCTGCCAGCAGAGCAGCTCAAGCAACGCTTTGCTGCGAAACTCGGCGAGCGTTCGCCTTCGGAGCTGGTCGCTTACTGCGGCTCCGGGGTGACGGCGTGTCACAATCTGTTCGCGTTGTGCCTGGCGGGGTATCCGCTGGGTTCGTTGTATGCCGGGTCGTGGAGTGAGTGGATCAACGAGCCTTCTCGCGGGATTGCCACCGGCGAATAAAGTCACCATACCCCCAATGTGGGAGCGGGCTTGCTCGCGAAAGCGGTTTGTCAGTCAACCATGATGTGTGCTGAAACACCGCTTTCGCGAGCAAGCCCGCTCCCACAGGGGTTAATCGTCGCTGACAGGTTGTCGGGCACTGCGATACGCTGCCGGCCCCACGCCATACACTTGCTTGAACTGCCGGCTCAGATGACTCTGATCGGCAAAGCCCAGTTGCATGGCGACTTCCACCGGCAGGCAACCGTGCTGCAATAAACCCCGGGCCGTGGCGATGCGCTGCTGCATCAGCCAGGTGTGCGGTGGCATGCCGGTGGCGCGGCGGAATACCCGGGCGAAGTGGAAGGGCGACAGATTCACTGCGGCCGCCAGCTCTTCCAGCGACGGCGGCGCAGCGAGTTGCGCATGCAGCAACTCCTTGGCCATCACCACCGCGCGGTGTTCCTTGCCCGGTTTACCGTTGATCTGCACCGCCGCATGCCGCTGCAACAGCAGCATCATCATTTCGCGCCACATCGTCTGCTGTTGCAGCGCGGTGGCCGGGCTTTCCAGCAAGCGATGCAACTGACAGAAACCGTTGACCAGATCCGGGTCGCGGTAGAGCGTTGCGCCGAAGGCCGGCATCGGCGCGGTGGGCAGTTCCAGTTCTTCGAGCAGGGAAACGATCTGTCCGGTATCGGGATAAAACGCCCGGTACAGCCAACCGTCCTCGGTGCCCTTGTGGCCGGTGTGCAATTCGTCCGGGTTGATCAGCACCAGCGTGCCGCTGCCGGCCAGGTGTTCGGCACCGCGATAGCGATAACGCTGGGCACCGGCCATGATCATGCCGATCACATAGCCGTCGTGGACGTGCGGGGCGAAGCGATGCTCGATGTAGCGCGCCGACAACAACTCGACCCCGGCCAGCGGTGCGGTTTGCCAGAACCGGATCGACTCGCCCTGGTCGCTCATGACGTCACACGGGCCAACCATTGCGGGATGCGCCGTTCCAGGTAGTAACCGGGCTGGCGCAACGTGCCATCGACAAACCCGACATGCCCACCCTTGGCCTGCAGCTCGAACCGGGTGCTGGCGGACAGCTCTTCGGCCGTCGGCAAGCTGTGGGGGAACACGAACGGATCGTCAGCGGCCTGAATGATCAGGGTCGGGGTGCGGATTTCGCCGAGAAAGTAGCGACTCGACGCCCGGCGATAGTAATCCTCGGCATCGGTAAAGCCGTGCAGCGGCGCGGTGACCCGGCCATCGAAGTCCCAGAAGGTGCGCATGTTCTCCAGCGAGCCGAGCGCCGCCAGAGCCGCCAGGCCATCCTCGCGTCCGTCATGCTGGAACTGGCGTTGCTTGTTCTTGATGTAGGCGACCATCTCGCGCATGAAGTGCGCCTGATAAACCTTGGAAAATCCCTTGCCAATGCGGTCTGCACACTGATCAAGACGAAACGGCACCGACACCGCCACTGCACCGAGCACGCCGCTGTCGCTGCCGGTCTCGCCCAGATGCTTGAGCAACACATTGCCGCCGAGGGAATAACCGACCGCATACAGCGGCGCCAGCGGGCGCTTGGCGCGCAGGTGTCTGATGGCTTCGGCGAGGTCTTCGCTGGCGCCGGAGTGGTAACTGCGCGGCAGCAGGTTGGGTTCGCCGGAGCAACCGCGCCAGTTCAGCGCGACACTGGCCCAGCCTTGCGCGGCGAGTGCTGCCTGAATCCCGGCGATGTAAGGCGAATTGGAAGAACCGGTCAGCCCATGCAACACCAGCACCAACGGCGCCTCGGCGCTGTGCGGGCCATGCCAGTCGAGGTCGAGGAAGTCGCCGTCATCCAGCCACAGGCGTTCCCGCTCGCGATCAAGGTGGACGGTTTTGCGCCACAGCGGCCCCCACAAGGTTTGCAGGTGCGGATTGCCGAGGCCGAAGGCGGGGGTGAAACGTTCAGTTTCCAGAGGGCACACACCTTTTGTGGCGAGGGAGCTTGCTCCCGCTGGGGCGCGAAGCGGCCCTTTTTGGGGACTGCTGCGCAGTCCAGCGGGAGCAAGCTCCCTCGCCACAGGGTTGTTCAATACGTTCAGTTAACGGCCATACGTTGCCACAACGCGTAGTACACCCGCCCGGATTTCTGCTCGCGGTGCAGGCGCCAGTTGCCCGGCAGGCCCAGCGTCGAAGGCGCGGTCTCGCTTTCAGTGTAGATCCACGAATCCGGCGCCAGCCATTGGCGCTCTTCCAGCAGGGCGCAAACGGCCGGCAGCAGGTTCTGGTTGAACGGCGGATCGAGGAACACCAGATCAAACGGCGTGGCGACCTGGGTTTCCAGATAACGCAGCGCGTCGGCGGTCTGCACCTGGCCGTTGGTGCAGCGCAGGGTGCCGAGGTGTTCCTTCAGGCTCGATACCGCTACGTGGCTGGCATCCAGCGCCTGACCCATGGCTGCGCCACGCGACAGTGCTTCAAGAAACAGCGCGCCGCTGCCGGCGAACGGGTCCAGCACCTTGGCCCCGGCCACATACGGCGCGAGCCAGTTGAACAGGGTTTCGCGCACGCGGTCCGGTGTCGGGCGCAGGCCCGGTGCATCGGGGAAGCTCAGTTTGCGGCTGCGCCATTCGCCGCCGATGATGCGTAGCTGGTTCACACCGTTGTGAACGTTCTGCGCAGGTTTTTTAGGACGAGTAGCCATTAATGCTCCGGAACCCCGAGCGGTTGCTCGGCAGGTTTATCAGATGGGGCCGGTAACGGCTTTTGCGGCACGGTCGGGCCAGCGCTGACGATGACCAGTTTGTCCGTGCTCAGGTGTTTGTTCATCGCGTCTTTGACCTGCTCGACAGTCAGGCTCTGGGACTGACGCATGAAGTCATCCAGATAGCTCAACGGCAGATTATAGAAGCCCATGGCGCCCAGTTGGCCGACGATATCGGCGTTGCTTGCGGTGGACAGCGGGAAGCTGCCGGCCAGCTCGCGCTTGGCGTCGTCGAGTTCTTTCTGGGTCGGGCCGGTCTTCAGATAATCGGCGAGCACGTCCTGCACCAGTTTCAGCGTGCCTTCGCTCATTTCCGCGCGGGTTTGCAGGTTGATCATGAACGGGCCGCGAGCCTGCATCGGGCTGAAACCCGAGTACACGCCGTAGGTCAGGCCACGCTTCTCGCGCACTTCGCTCATCAGGCGGGTGCCGAAACCGCCGCCACCGAGGATCTGATTGCCCATCGACAGCGCCGCGTAATCCGGATCGTCACGGTCGATGCCCAGCTGTGCGAGCAGCAGGTTGGTCTGCTTCGACGGGAACTCGATGTGATTGACGCTGGCTTTCGGTTCCTGCGGCTGGGCGATTTTCGCCAGCGCCGGGCCTTTGGGCAGGGCGCCGGAGACCTGATTGGCAATCGCCTCGGCCTCGGCGCGCGACAGGTCACCGACCAGTGCGATCACCACGTTGCCGGCCGCGTAGGCCTTGGCGTGGAATTCACGCAGTTGCGCCAGAGTGATCTTCGGCACGCTCTGCGGGTTGCCGTCACTGGAGTGCGCGTATGGGTGATCGCCGTACAAAAGCTTCATCAGCTCAAGGCTGGCGAGTTTGCCGGGATTCTGTTTCTGGTACTCGAATCCGGCGAGCATCTGGTTCTTGATGCGCGCAAAGGAATCGGCCGGAAAGGTCGGTTTGCCCACCACTTCGGAGAACAGCTTCAGCGCCGGCTCGCGCTGGTCGGCGGCGCTCAGACTGCGCAGCGAAGCCAGCGCCATGTCCTTGTAGGCGCCGTTGCCGAAATCCGCACCGAGGCCTTCGAAGCCTTGGGCGATGGCGCCGACGTCTTTGCCGGCCACGCCTTCGTTGAGCATGGCGTTGGTCAGGACTGCCAGGCCCGGTGCATTGCCGTCCTGACTGCTGCCGGCGGCGAAGATCAGGCGCATGTCGAACATCGGCAGCTCATGGGCTTCGACGAACAGCACCTTGGCGCCTTCGGCGGTGTTCCAGGCCTGCACGTCGAGCTTGCGGCTGGCCGGGGCCTTGCCGTCGAGTTCGGCCAGCGATTGCAGCTTCTGGCTGGTCTTGGCGTTGTCCAGTGCTTCGCTGGCGTCGGTTTTGACACCGGGCATCAGATAGAACGCGGCGGAGCCGATCACTGCAATGGCGATCAGACCAAGCAACAGGCGTGGGGATTTGCGCTCACTCATGAGTCGTCTCCAGTGGCAGGACATGGGCGACGCTGAGACGTTCGCGGGTGAAATACAGCTTGGCGGCGTTCTGGATGTCTTGCGGGGTCACGCTTTCCAGATCGGCGAGTTCGGTGTCCATCAACTTCCACGACAGCCCGACCGTTTCCAGTTGGCCGATGGCGGTGGCCTGACTGGTGATCGAATCACGTTCGAACACCAGGCCGGCGATCACTTGCGCCCGCACGCGCTCGAGTTCTTCGGCGGACGGTGCGGTGGTTTTCAGCTGTTCCAGCAGTTTCCACAGACCGGCTTCAGCTTGCGCCATGGTCTTTTTCTTCTGCGTGTTCGGCGTCGCCGACAGGGTGAACAGGCTGTCGCCACGGGTGTAGGCGTCGTAGCTCGACGAACCGCCCGAGACCAACTCTTCACCGCGCTCCAGTTGCGTCGGGATGCGCCCGCTGTAACCGCCGTCGAGCAGCGCCGAGATCAGGCGCAGGGCGTTGACCGAGCGCTTGTCTTCAGCAGTGGCAATGCTTGGCACGTTAAAGCCGAGCATCAGGCTGGGAAGTTGGGTCTGCACATGCAGGGTGATCTGGCGCTCACCGGGTTCGGCCAGTTCCAGTGGTTTCTTCGCCGGTGGCACGTCGCGCTTGGCAATCGGCCCGAAGTAGCGTTGGGCGAGGGTCTTCACTTCATCGGGGGTGACGTCGCCGACCACTACCAGCGTGGCGTTGTTTGGCACATACCAGGACTGATACCAGTGGCGCAGCTCTTCGACCTTCATCCGGTCCAGGTCCGCCATCCAGCCGATGGTCGGTGTGTGGTAGCCGCTGGCCGGGTAAGCCATAGCCTTGTAACGCTCGTAAGCCTTGGACATCGGCTTATCGTCAGTGCGCAGGCGACGCTCTTCCTTGATGACTTCGATTTCCTTGGCGAACTCGTCAGCCGGCAGGCGCAGATTGGCCATGCGGTCGGCTTCCAGTTCGAAGGCCACGCCCAAACGGTCGCGGGCCAGCACCTGGTAATACGCGGTGAAATCGTCGCTGGTGAACGCGTTTTCTTCGGCGCCCAGATCGCGCAGGATCAACGAGGCTTCGCCGGGGCCGACTTTCTCGCTGCCCTTGAACATCATGTGCTCGAGCGCGTGGGACAGGCCGGTCTGGCCCGGGGTTTCGTAGCTGGAACCGACCTTGTACCAGACCTGCGACACCACCACCGGCGCGCGATGGTCTTCGCGCACGACGACCTTCAGGCCGTTGTCGAGGGTGAATTCGTGGGTCGGTTGCGGGTCGGCCGCCAAGGCCGAAAGGGGCAGGCAGACTGTGCTGAGCAGCAGGCCTGCAGCGCGGCGGGCTAGAGCATTCATTCGTTTTTTAACCTGTTGGGCTGCCCGCTTGGTCTTAGCGTCGGCGGGCGAGAGGGTGCTAGGATACTGATCCGTTTTACCGGCGACCACGCCTATCAGGTTTTCAGGCCTGATGCGGTTGTATAGGTTGGCGGCAGAAAGCTGCGGTTTATCGACTAGACTTCGCTTTTTCGCCGATTTTGCCGGTTTAGTCCTTCGTTAATACGAATCTTTGGGGTGCCGCTGGCGCCTCGACAAAATGTTGCGCGTGAACAAGCTGGATGAAACACAGTCTGTTCTGCATCGAATATTTATTTGCCGGGGCGCCCTTATGGCGCGTCGCTACCGTGAGATAGCCGTCCTCCATGTTTGGTTCCAACGACGACAAGAAGACCCCAGCTGCGGCTGGCGAGAAGAAAAGCCTGTTCGGATGGCTGCGTAAGAAACCGCAGGAACCCGTCGTCGAACAGCCGCCCGCGATTCCTGAACCGGCTCCGACGCCAGCGCCTGCTATAGAAGAAGAGCCGGCGCCGATCGTGCTGCCGATTGCCGAGCCGGTGCTGCAACCGGTCGAACCCGAGCCAGAATCTGAAACCCCGGTGGCGGCCGAGCTGCCACTGACTCCGGCGGCCGAGCCGTGGCTGACCTTGCCGGTGGCGGAAGAACCGGTGGCCTTGGTCGAAGAGGCCGCGCCGCATGTGACGCCGCCGATTCCTGCACCTGCCGCGTTCGTCCCTGAAGTCGCTCCGGCGCCAGTGGTTGAGCCGGTTGTCGAGCCTGCGCCGGCTGTTCCCGAGCCAGTGACCCCGGTGGTCGTCGCCCCTGTTGCGCCGGTCGCTCAGCAGCCCGAGCCTGCACCTGCACCTGCACCTGCACCTGCACCTGCACCTGTCGTCGCTGCTCCGGTGGTGCCGGTAGAAGTGGTTGCTGAAACGCCAGTGGAAGCCCCGCGCAGCGAAGAAACCAAAGTCGGCTTCTTCGCCCGCCTCAAGCAAGGCCTGTCGAAAACCAGCGCCAGCATCGGCGAGGGCATGGCCAGCCTGTTTCTCGGCCGTAAAACCATTGATGACGATTTGCTCGATGAGCTGGAAACCCGTCTGCTGACCGCCGACGTCGGTGTCGAAGCCACCACGCAGATCATCCAGCGCCTGACTCAGAAGGTTGCACGCAAAGAGTTGGCTGACGCCGACGCGCTGTACAAGTCGTTGCAGGCCGAGCTGGCGGCGATGCTCAAGCCGGTCGAGCAGCCGCTGAAAATTGCCTCGCAGAACAAGCCGTTCGTGATTCTGGTGGTCGGCGTCAATGGCGCCGGCAAGACCACCACCATTGGCAAGCTGGCGAAGAAGCTGCAACTGGAAGGCAAGAAAGTCATGCTCGCCGCCGGTGACACCTTCCGCGCCGCTGCCGTTGAGCAGCTGCAGGTCTGGGGCGAGCGCAACAAGATCCCGGTGATTGCCCAGCACACCGGTGCCGACTCTGCTTCGGTGATCTTCGACGCCGTGCAGGCCGCCAAGGCCCGTGGCATCGACGTGTTGATCGCCGACACCGCCGGTCGTCTGCACACCAAAGACAACCTGATGGAAGAGCTGAAGAAAGTTCGCCGGGTGATCGGCAAGCTCGACGCCGACGCACCGCACGAAGTGCTGCTGGTACTTGATGCCGGCACCGGTCAGAACGCGATCAACCAGGCCAAGCAATTCAACCAGACCGTCGAACTGACCGGCCTGGCGCTGACCAAGCTCGACGGTACCGCCAAGGGCGGGGTGATTTTCGCCCTGGCCAAGCAGTTTGGTCTGCCGATCCGCTACATCGGTGTCGGTGAAGGCATCGACGATCTGCGTACCTTTGAAGCCGAACCCTTTGTCCAGGCACTGTTTGCCGAGCGGGAGCGTTCATGATTCGTTTCGAACAGGTCGGTAAACGCTACCCGAACGGTCACGTCGGCTTGCATGAGCTGAGCTTTCGAGTCCGTCGTGGCGAGTTTCTGTTTGTCACCGGTCACTCCGGTGCCGGTAAGTCCACGCTGTTGCGCCTGTTGCTGGCGATGGAGCGTCCGACCAGCGGCAAACTGCTGCTGGCCGGGCAGGACCTGAGCACCATCAGCAACGCGCAGATTCCGTTCCTGCGTCGGCAGATCGGCGTGGTGTTCCAGAATCACCAGTTGCTGTTCGATCGCACGGTGTTCAACAACGTCGCGCTGCCGCTGCAGATTCTCGGCTTGTCCAAGGCCGAAATCGCCAAGCGCGTGGATTCGGCGCTGGAGCGCGTGGCGCTGTCGGATAAAACCGATCTGTACCCGGGCGACCTGTCCACCGGTCAGCAACAGCGCGTCGGCATCGCCCGCGCCATCGTCCACCGTCCAGCCCTGCTGCTGGCGGACGAACCGACCGGTAACCTCGACCCGCGTCTGGCGGCCGAGATCATGGGCGTGTTCGAAGACATCAACCGACTGGGCACAAGCGTGCTGATCGCCAGTCACGACCTGGCCCTGATTGCGCGTATGCGGCACCGCATGCTGACCCTGCAACGCGGCCGATTGATCGGCGACGGGGAGGCCGGCGTATGAGTGCGACACGCAGTCCGAAGGTTTCCGAGCGCGTGGCCCCGAAAGCCGCCGACCCGCAACCGCCAAAGAAGAAAAAACACGACGATGACGACGGTCCGGACTTTTCCACGCTGTTGCGTTCGTGGATCGAAAGTCACCGCGCCAGCCTGCTCGACAGCCTGCGTCGCCTCGGCAAGCAGCCGATCGGCAGCTTCTTCACCTGCATGGTGATGGCTGTGGCGCTGAGCCTGCCGATGGGCTTGTCACTGCTGATCAACAACGTCGAGCGTCTCGGCGGTTCGTGGCAGCGTGCGGCGCAGATTTCGCTGTACCTGCAGCTGGATGCCACGCCCGCGCAGGGTGAATCGTTGCGCGAGCAGATCAAAGGCATGCCCGGCGTCGCTGATGCCGAATATGTCGGTCGTGATCAGGCGCTGGAAGAGTTTCAGCAGCAGTCCGGTCTGGGCGAAGCCCTGCGCGAGCTGCCGGAGAACCCGCTGCCGGGCGTGGTGCTGGTGACCCCGAACGAGGTCGACAAGCCGACTCTGGAAGCATTAAGACAAAAACTTTCCGAGCTGCCGAAGGTACAACAGGCGCAACTTGATCTAGTCTGGGTCGAGCGTCTGGCCGCCATCCTCAAGCTCGGTGACCGTTTTGTCTTCGGTCTGACGGTGCTTTTGGTGTCTGCATTACTTTTGGTGATAGGCAATACCATTCGTCTTCATATTGAAAACCGCCGCACAGAGATAGAAGTGATTAAACTCGTCGGCGGCACTGACAGCTATGTACGTCGCCCCTTCCTTTATATGGGCGCGTTGTATGGCTTCGGTGCGGGGGTTCTGTCCTGGGGTGTGCTGGCGTTCGGCCTGAACTGGCTGAACGACGCGGTGGTTGGACTGGCCGGCTTGTACGGCAGTGATTTCGCGCTGGCCGGAGTGCCAGTTGCCGACGGTCTGTCGCTCTTGCTTGGCGCGGTGCTGTTGGGTTATATCGGTGCATGGATTGCAGTCGCACGTCATCTCAGGGAGCTGGCGCCGAAGTAGAATCTTTTTTGCGCGTGATTGACCTTGCGGTTTTTTTGGGAACTTGTACTTGAATTCCCGGTCAATTTTTCGCAGTGCCGAGAGGCACGAGTATGTAAGTGGGAGGTTTTTTCGCATGACCAATTCTTTGCAACCTGCGTACGCGTTGGTTCCGGGTGCGAACCTGGAAGCCTATGTGCACACCGTCAACAGCATTCCATTGCTGACGCCGGAGCAGGAGCGTGAACTGGCCGAGAGTCTCTACTATGAGCAGGATTTGGGGGCGGCTCGGCAGATGGTGCTCGCCCACCTGCGATTTGTCGTACACATTGCCCGTAGCTATTCCGGCTACGGTCTGGCTCAGGCTGACCTGATCCAGGAAGGCAACGTCGGTCTGATGAAGGCGGTAAAACGCTTCAACCCGGAAATGGGTGTGCGTCTGGTGTCGTTCGCCGTGCACTGGATCAAGGCGGAAATTCACGAGTTCATCCTGCGCAACTGGCGCATTGTGAAGGTCGCGACCACCAAGGCCCAGCGCAAGCTGTTCTTCAACCTGCGCAGCCAGAAGAAACGTCTGGCGTGGCTGAATAATGAGGAAGTCCACCGTGTGGCGGAAAGCCTTGGCGTCGAACCACGTGAAGTGCGCGAGATGGAAAGTCGCCTGACTGGCCATGACATGGCCTTCGACCCGGCTGCAGAAGCTGACGACGACAGCGCTTTCCAGTCGCCGGCCAACTACCTGGAAGACCACCGGTACGACCCGGCGCGTCAACTGGAAGATGCCGACTGGAGCGACAACTCCAACCACAACCTGCACGAAGCGCTGGAAGTGCTGGACGAACGTAGCCGCGACATCCTCTACCAGCGCTGGCTGGCAGAAGAGAAAGCCACGCTGCACGACCTGGCGCAGAAGTACAACGTATCGGCCGAGCGGATCCGTCAGCTCGAGAAGAGCGCGATGAACAAGCTCAAATTGTCGATCGCCGCATAACCGGTGCCTCGGCAAACAAAAAACGCCCCGATCAGCGATGATCGGGGCGTTTTTATTTCTGTTTCAACACAAATCCCTGTGGGAGCGGGCTTGCTCGCGAAGGCGTCGTGTCAGTCACCGACAATGCTGGCTGACCCACCGCCTTCGCGAGCAAGCCCGCTCCCACAGTGATTGATGGTGTCTGAATGATTGAATGTGGTTATTCGGCCCAAGGCGCCCGACGCGAATCATCAAGCCCTAGCAGATAGCTGGTCCCGCCCAACTGACTCATCTGCTGGCGAATCCACCCGGCCCGGCGCGATACATAAGCCGTCGGATGGCTGGCGCTCCACACGCGCGGGTTAGGCAGCACCGCCGCCAGATAACTCGCCTGCTGCCGCGACAGTGACTTGGCGCTCACACCAAAGTGATGACGTGCTGCGGCTTCGGCACCAAACACCCCGTCATCCCACTCGACGCTGTTCAGGTACACCTCAAGAATCCGCTGCTTGGGCCACAACACCTCGATCAGTCCGGTAAACCAGGCTTCCAGGCCTTTGCGCAGATAGCTGCGCCCCGACCACAGAAACAGGTTCTTCGACACTTGTTGGCTCAAGGTGCTGGCACCGCGAATCGAACCGCCGAGTTCGTTGTGGGCCAGCGCAGCCTGAATCGCGCCGAAGTCAAAACCCCAGTGCTCGGGAAACTTCTGGTCTTCGCCGGCCATGACCGCGACCTTGAGATCGTCGGAGATCTCGTCCCACGGTTTCCAGGTGCGCTGCAGGTCAATCGGCTCGCCGTCGACCCAGGATTCGATCTTGCGCTCGACCATCAGCGCCGTGCCCGGCGGTGGCACGAAGCGAAACAGCAACACCAGCAATACACTGCCGCCCGCGAACCAGAGCAGGGCCTTCGTGAGACGACGCAAAAGTGAACGCAGCATAGAGATGGCTTGGCCGAACCGATAGAGCGGGCCATTATACAGACCCTGCCGAACGAGTCTGACTGGAGTTCCACATGCTGCGTGGCTTTCTGATGCTGGCCGCTTTCTTTGGTTTTACCGGTGTGGGCCTGGGCGCCTTCGCCGCGCATGGCCTGAAGAGCCGCCTGACCCCCGAGTATCTGGCGATTTTCCACACCGGCGTGACCTATCAACTGGTGCACACCCTGGCACTGTTCGGCGTGGCGCTGCTGGCCACGCAGATTCAGGGGCGGCTGGTGACCTGGGCTGGTATCTCGTTCGCCGTCGGCATCCTGTTGTTCTCGGGCAGTCTGTATGTGCTGACCACCACCGGCATCAGCAAGCTCGGCATCATCACTCCGTTCGGCGGTCTGGCGTTTCTGGTTGGCTGGCTGTGTCTTGGACTTGCCGCCTGGCGCCTGCAGTAAACCGCTTGACGCTTGGTGCTGACCTTTAGGTCATGATCGGGCTAGAATGCCACCCCCTAAAAATGATGGCGGCCAGGCGCATGCGCATTCAGTTGAACGGCGAATCCCTTGAACTGCCCGACGGTGAAACCGTTGCGGCCCTGATTGCCCGTATGGACCTGACCGGTCGCCGGGTGGCAGTCGAACTCAATCTGGATATCGTCCCGCGCAGCCAGCATGCCGACACCATCCTGAACGACGGCGACAACGTCGAAGTGGTGCACGCCATCGGCGGCGGCTGATCGCCGGCCCGCAAGGGCACAGAATTCTGCAAGACCCTCACCCCTAAAGAGGATTCCCCATGAGCATCGTTCGCAGCGACAAGCCTTTTGTTCTGGCCGGTCGTACTTACCAGTCGCGTTTGCTGGTCGGTACCGGCAAGTACCGCGACATGGAAGAAACCCGTCAGGCCATCGAAGCCTCGGGTGCCGAGATCGTCACCTTCGCCGTGCGCCGTACCAACCTCGGCCAGATCGAAGGCGAGCCGAACCTGCTCGAAGTGCTGTCGCCCGATCGCTACACCTTCCTCCCGAACACCGCCGGTTGCTACGACGCTATCGAGGCCGTGCGCACCTGCCGCCTGGCCCGTGAGCTGCTCGATGGTCACAACCTGGTGAAGCTGGAAGTGCTGGCCGACCAGAAAACCCTGTTCCCCAACGTGATCGAAACCCTCAAGGCCGCCGAAACGCTGGTCAAGGAAGGCTTCGACGTGATGGTTTACACCAGTGATGACCCGATCATCGCTCGCCAACTGGCGGAAATCGGCTGCATCGCGGTCATGCCGCTGGCCGGTCTGATCGGTTCCGGACTGGGGATCTGCAACCCGTACAACCTGCAGATCATCCTCGAAGAAGCCAAGATTCCGGTGCTGGTGGATGCTGGTGTCGGTACCGCCTCCGACGCCACCATCGCCATGGAACTGGGCTGTGACGCGGTGCTGATGAACTCGGCCATCGCCCATGCTCAGCAACCGGTGATGATGGCCCAAGCCATGCAACACGCGATCGTCGCAGGCCGCTTGGCCTACCTCGCCGGCCGCATGCCGAAAAAACTCTATGCCAGCGCCTCTTCGCCGCTGGATGGTCTGATCAAGTAAGAGCCATTGATGACTGAATCGAACGACACGCCTCTCCAGACGGAAGAGGGCGACGAGCGCCAACACCGCCGCATCAAGAGCTTCGTGATGCGCGCCGGGCGCATGACCGAAGGCCAGCAACGGGGTCTGGACCAGGGCGCGCCGCTGTACGTGCTGCCGCTGGCCGACGCGCCGGTGGATTACGATCAGGTGTTCGGCCGTTCGGCACCGCGCTCGCTGGAGATCGGTTTCGGCATGGGCCACTCGCTGCTGGAAATGGCCGCGGCGGCACCGGATCAGGACTTTATCGGTGTGGAAGTGCACCGTCCGGGTGTTGGCGCGCTGCTCAATGGCGTGCTGACTCAGGGCCTGACCAACCTGCGGGTCTACGATTGCGACGCGATCGAAGTGCTCAACCGCTGCATCGCCGACAACAGCCTCGATCGCCTGATGCTGTTCTTCCCTGACCCGTGGCACAAGAGCCGTCACCACAAGCGTCGCATCGTTCAGGCGTCCTTCGCCGAACTGGTGCGCAGCAAGCTGAAGGTCGGCGGCATCCTGCACATGGCCACCGACTGGGAACCGTACGCCGAGTACATGCTGGAAGTGATGAACGTCGCCCCGGGCTACCGCAACCTCGCCGAAGACGGCAAATGCGTACCGCGCCCGGCCGAGCGCCCGATCACCAAGTTCGAACGCCGCGGCGAACGTCTTGGGCATGGCGTGTGGGATCTGAAGTTCGAGAAAATCGCTTAAGCAACATGCAATAAAAACGGTGGGAGCGAGCTTGCTCGCGAATGCGATGGATCATTCAACGCTGAGTTGACTGACACTACGCCTTCGCGAGCAAGCTCGTTCCCACAGTTGTTTTGGGTGTTCGAGAAATTACAGGGTAGAGATGAAGCGCGCCGGCACCTGTTCTGTCAGCCAGACGCCGTTTTCGGCCTGAAAGAACTTGAAGCCCTGTTCTTCCATCTGCCGTGCGGCGACTTGCAGAATCACCACGGTGCCATAGCGCTTCCCGACGGTCGAAGCGGTGCCGATGTCTTGGGAAAGGTGCACGTGATGGCGTGATCCCGGGATCAGACCCTGTTCTTTGATTGAATCAAGAAAGCGCGTTGCTGTGCCGTGATACAGCGTTTGCGGTGGCGGTTTCTGCTCGAACTGCAGATCCACGCTTTTCGTTGAGTGGCCCTGAACCGCACGAATCAGTTGGCCGTCCTCGGAAATCGAGAAGCGCTTCTTGTCGCTACTTGTCACGACCGCTTCAATCAGTTCGCGATCCAGTTTGCGACCGTCACGCGCAGCACCGTTGATCAGTTCTTCGATATTTGCCCAGCCTTCAGAGTCCAGCGTCAGACCGATCGCCTGAGGTTCGTGGCGCAATACGAAGCTGAGAAATTTGCTTGTCTCGTCCAAAATTTTTTTGCTCATGAACTTCCCTGTCATTGCGATCAACTGTGGGAGCGGGCTTGCTCGCGAAAGCGGTGAATCATTCAACGTTGATGTTGACTGATACGACGCCTTCGCGAGCAAGCCCGCTCCCACAGTTGTTTTTGGTGATGGCTGAAAATCAGCGGCGGTCAGCGACTACGCCGATAAGCACCAGCACCACCAGCAGCACCGGCGCCAGGCTGTAGTTGTTGAACTGGCTCAGGCCCTTGACCACCCACGGCGTGGCGTAGATCAGCGCGGCGCCGCTGCCGATTACGCACAGCAGGGCCATCAGCGGTACGCGCAAGGCGCCGGCGATGCTACCCAGGCGTTGTTCGACCCAGCCTTTGAAGTCGGCGCCGAACAGCACCAGCAGGCAGCCCACCAGCGCCAGGGCGATTTCCGAGAGGTTGCTGCGGCTCCAGCGGGACACGGTGGCGAGCAGATCAAGTATCAAATCCATGCGGTTTTCCTTGGGGCGGCCGTTAGGGCTCAGCTCAGAAATTTCTGCAGCAAGTCGTTGAGAAACAGTTGTCCGCGCTCGGTGGCCGCCAGACGTGACGGTTCGACCTGCAACAGGCCACTTTGTTCTGCCGCTGCCCGGCCTTCTGCGAGGCTTTCCAGCGGCAGGCCGGTGCGTTCGGGATACAGGCGTGATTCCACCCCGGCAGTCAGGCGCAGGGCGTTCATCAGGAACTCGAACGGCATCTCGTCATTGCTCAGGGCTTTCTCGCCGGCCTGGAAACTCTTGGCTGGGTTGAGATAGTCCTTTGGCAGGCGTGTCTTCCAGGTGCGCACGATGCGCCCGTCCGGATGGCTGAGCTTGCCGTGGGCGCCGGCGCCGATGCCGATGAAGTCGCCGAAACTCCAGTAATTGAGGTTGTGCCGCGCCGGCCGCCCGGGCTGGGCATAGGCCGAGACTTCGTATTGCGCGTAACCGTGCGCGGCCAGCAGCGCTTGTCCGGCCTCCTGAATGTCCCACAGCGTATCGTCTTCCGGCAGCACCGGCGGCTGGTTCCAGAACACCGTGTTCGGCTCCAGTGTCAGCTGATACCAGGAGATGTGCGTCGGTTTCAGTTCGATGGCCTGACGCAGGTCGCTCAAGGCATCGTCCAGCGACTGATCGGGCAGGCCGTGCATCAAGTCGAGGTTGAAGTTATCGAACCCGGCCTGACGCGCCATACCTGCCGCGCGCACCGCTTCGTCGCCGTTGTGGATACGGCCGAGGGCTTCGAGTTTCTGCTGCTGGAAGCTCTGGATGCCGATCGACAGGCGATTGATCCCCAGCTTGCGATACGCGACGAACTTCTCTTGCTCGAAGGTGCCGGGATTGGCTTCCAGGGTGATCTCGATGTCGTGCGCAAACGGGATGCGCTGCTCGACGCCTTTTAGCAATCGCCCGAGCGCTTCGGCGCTGAACAGACTCGGCGTACCGCCACCGAAGAAGATCGAGCTGATCTCCCGGCCATACACCGCGTGCAGGTCCTGATCGAGATCGGCCAGCAACGCGTCGACGTATTCCTGTTCCGGCAGCACCGGGCTGGCGGTGTGCGAGTTGAAGTCGCAATACGGGCATTTGCGCACACACCACGGAATGTGGATGTATAGCGCCAGAGGCGGCAGCGTCGGCAGCGGCGCCCGAGGCGAAGAGGCGGCGCCGCCGATGATTAGCGACGACGCGGAGGGGTTGTCGGTCATTTCAAACCCAGACGCTGGCGCAGCAGATCCATTGCACGGGCGCGGTGGCTGATCTGGTTTTTGTCGGCCGGGCTCAGTTCGGCGCTGGACACGTCACGCTCCGGCACCCAGAACAGCGGGTCGTAGCCGAACCCGTGCTCGCCGCTGGCGGCGGTCAGGATGCGCCCGTGCCACAGGCCTTCGCAGAGGATCGGCAGCGGATCATCGGCATGCCGCACCAGTGCCAGCACGCAGACGAACTGCGCACCGCGCTCGGCTTGCGGCACGTCTTTAAGCGCGTCGAGCAGTTTGGCGTTGTTCGCCGCATCACCCTTGCCGTCGGCATAGCGCGCCGAGTAGATGCCCGGCGCGCCGCCAAGGAAATCCACCGCCAGACCCGAGTCATCAGCCAGTGCCGGCAGCCCGGAGATGCGCGCGGCATTGCGCGCCTTGAGGATCGCGTTCTCGACGAACGACAGACCGGTTTCTTCCGGTTCGACCTTGCTCCATTCGCCGATCGAGCGCAGTTGCACCGAATCGCCGAGCATGGCCTGGAGTTCCTTGAGTTTGCCGGCGTTATGGCTGGCCAGTACGAGTTGCGTGAGGTTCATCATTCGCCGGGAAAGAGTTCTTGGTTGAAGTTGATGGTGTTGATCTTGTTACCGTTCTGCACCTTGATTTCAAAGGTGCGGGTTTCCTGCTGCTCCACCGGGTACTGGGCGATGTAGTAGATCGCGCCCTGTTCGGTGACCTGGCGGAAGTTCAGCGGCACGCTCTGGCTGGTCAGGTCTTTGACCGTGCCGGTGACGTTGGCGATCAGCGGTTTGCCGTCCTTGATCACCGAGACATTGATCACGCCCTGGTTCTTGCTGCGGATCAGCTCGGCTGCTTTGGCGATGTCGGGTGTCAGGAAGGTCGAGTTGAAAGTGTTGTAGTGCACGGTAACGTCGCCGAACACTTCCTTGCGTTCGCCCTTGATGGCATCGGCGGCCACCGCCGACAGACTCAGGCAGGCGGCCAATAGCACAGTAATCAAGCGACCCATGATCGTTCTCCTCGAAATGTCGTGGTTCAGACCGCGACCCGATGATCTGCAAGCACCGGGCTGCTGACGCGGTAGATACCAATCTCACCTAACAGATTAGGCCATAGCTTACTGGCCCACCCGTGACGGTGCTGTTGATCCACGGCAAGCCGATCAATGACCTTCGCATCACGTTCGCGACAAAGTTCTTCAAAATCTTCGAAGGTGCAGAAGTGAATGTTCGGCGTGTTGTACCAGGTGTACGGCAGAAACTCGGAGACCGGCATCCGGCCCTTGCTTGCCAGATACCAGCGGCAGCGCCAGTGGCCGAAGTTGGGGAAGGTGATGATGCACTGACGACCGACCCGCAGCATCTCGTCGAGGATCTTGTCCGGGTAGTGCACGGCTTGCAGGGCCTGGGTCATGACGACGATGTCGAAACTGTTGCTGGCGAAGTTGCCCAGCCCCTTGTCCAGGTCCTGCTCGATGACGTTGATGCCCTTGGCCACGCACTCGGCGATGTTGTCGGCGTCGTTTTCCAGGCCATAACCGGTGACGTTCTTGTTGTCGCGCAGCCAGGTCAGCAGTTCGCCGTCGCCGCAACCGAGGTCGAGCACGCGGCTGCCGGCGGGGATCCATTCCTGGATGATTTCCAGATCAGCTCTCATGGCTTGTTCACACCGTAATTCGGTTCATGTAATTGCCGAACGCCTGCAGATAGCGCGGGATCGGAATCAGGAAGGCGTCGTGGCCCTGTGGCGCGTCGATTTCCAGGTAGCTGACGTCTTTGCGTGCTGCCATCAGTGCGTCCACCAGTTCTCGCGAGCGAGCCGGGGAGAAGCGCCAGTCGGTGGTGAACGACATCACGCAGAACTTGGCGGTGGCGTTTTCGAAAGTTTTCGCCAGGTTATCGTCGAAGTTCGCCGCCGGATCGAAGTAGTCCAGTGCCTTTGTCATCAATAGGTAAGTGTTGGCATCGAAACGCCCGGAGAATTCTTCACCCTGATAGCGCAGGTAGCTTTCGACCTGGAACTCGACACTGTGGAAGTCGTAGTTGAGCTTTTCGCTCTTCAGGCCGCGGCCGAATTTCTCGCCCATCGAGTCGTCGGACAGGTAGGTGATGTGCCCGACCATCCGCGCCAGCATCAGCCCGCGCTTGGGGATCACCCCTTGTTCCTGGAACGAACCGCCGTGGAATTCCGGGTCGGTAAGGATCGCCTGGCGCGCCACTTCGTTGAAGGCGATGTTCTGCGCCGACAGCTTGGGCGCCGAGGCGATGGCCAGGCAGTGGCGCACGCGATCCGGGTAAGTGATGGTCCACTGCAAGGCCTGCATGCCGCCGAGGCTGCCGCCGATCACGGCGGCGAACTGGCGGATGGCGAGCCGATCGGCCAGACGCGCCTGACTGTGCACCCAGTCTTCGACGGTGAGCACCGGGAAATCGGCTCCGAACGGCTTGCCGGTCTCCGGGTTGATACTGCTCGGGCCGGTGGAGCCGTTGCAGCCGCCCAGATTGTTCAGGCTGACCACGAAGAACTTGTTGGTGTCGATCGGTTTGCCGGGGCCGATGCAACTGTCCCACCAACCGGGCTTGCGGTCGTCGGGGCTGTGATAGCCGGCAGCGTGATGATGACCAGACAAGGCGTGGCAGATCAGCACGGCGTTGCTCGCTTGCGCGTTCAGCGTGCCGTAGGTTTCGTAGATCAGGTCGTAGGCAGGCAGCGAACGGCCACAGGCCAGAGCCAGAGGTTCACTGAAGTGCGCCGTTTGCGGCGTCACCAGACCAACAGAATCGGGGGGAAAGGCAGCTGGCATCGACCCTGCTCTCGTTGAAATGAGGCGTAAGTCTAAAGACCGGGGGGGTTAGCGGCAAGCGGCCCTCACCCTAGCCCTCTCCCAGAGGTAGAGGGGACCGACCGAGGTGTTCTTTTGAGCTACACCGACCTGATCTATCCGGGCTGAACTCAGTTTCTGAAAACACCCTGGATCGGCTCCCTCTCCAGGGGGAGAGGGCTGGGGTGAGGGGTACAGACGCCGCAAAACTCAAGACAAGCGCCCAAACAACCCTGGCAACTCCGGCAGCTTCTTCGGCGCACAGATCTTCACCCGTTTCTGCCGGTTCAACTCGCCACTGAGCAAACTGACCTGACTCTTGGACACCCCAAACGCCTTGGCCAGAAAGCCCATCAGATACGCATTGGCCTTGCCCTCGACCGGCGGCGCGGTGAGGCGGATCTTCAGGCGGTCACCGTGCAGCCCGGCGAAATCATCGCTGCGGGCTGCCGGTTGCAGATGACATTCGAGGATCAAATCGTCCCCGTCCCAGCGAAACCAGCTCACATCAGCAGGCGCAGGATTTCCGGCATCATCGTCATCGCCGCCAGATTGTTGATCACCAGCATGTCGATCAGCTTCAGCGCGAGGAAGGCGAAGATCGGCGACAGGTCCAGACCGCCGAGGTTCGGCAGAATCTTGCGGAACGGTGCCAGCGCCGGCTCGCAGATCTGGTTGACCAGTTCAGCGCCCGGGTTGTGGCTGCCTGGGGCGACCCACGACAGGATCACGCTGATGATCAGGGCGAAGAAGAAGATCTTCAGGAACAGCGCGGTCACGCCGATGATCGACCAGATGAACAGCTGCAGCGGGTTACCGGTGGTGCCGTAGGTCAGCAGCAGGGTCAGGGCCATCAAGGCCAGTTGCACCAGAATTGCCAGCACCAGCGATGACATATCCAGGCCGAACAGGCTCGGGATGATCCGGCGCAGCGGCTTGAGCAGCGGCTGGGTGGCCTTGACCACGAACTGGCACAGCGGGTTGTAGAAGTTCGCGCGCACCAGTTGCAGGACGAAGCGCAACAGCACGATCAGCAGGTACAGGCTGCCGAGGGTTTGCAGCACGTAAACCGCTGCGGTGTTCAATCCAATCATGTAAGGCTCCTTATTTGCCCAGTTGTTCGGCCATTTCGGCCGAGCGGTGCGCGGCGGCGCCGAGTGCTTTTTCCACCAGGGCTTCGAAGCCATTAGCCTGGAATGATTTGATCGCGGCCTCTGTGGTGCCATTTGGCGACGTCACGCGGCGGCGCAGCTCGGCAGCGTCGACATCGCTGGATACCGCCATGTGCGAGGCGCCCAGCGCCGTTTGCAGGGTCAGTTGCTCGGCGATTTCCTTTGGCAGGCCGAGTTTGACGCCAGCAGCGGTCATCGCTTCGATCAGCAGGAAGAAGTACGCCGGGCCGGAACCGGAGACGGCGGTCACGGCATCGAGTTGCTGCTCTTCGTCCAGCCACAGCGCAATGCCCACGGCGGACAGCAGCTCTTCAGCCTGCTGACGCTGTTCGGCAGTCACTTCGCTGGTGGCGTACAAACCGCTGACGCCCTGACGCAGCAGCGCCGGGGTGTTCGGCATGCAGCGCACGATCGGCTGCTCGCCGAGCCAAGCAGTCATGCTCGCGCAGGTGATGCCGGCTGCGATCGACACCACCAGTTGCTGCGGTTTCAGGCTTGGACGGATGGCTTCGCACACGGCTTTCATCGCCTGTGGCTTGACCGCCAGCACGATCACGTCGACACCGTCGATGGCCTGGGCGTTGTCGGCGAAGGTTTCGATGCCGTGTTCGGCGCTGACGCGCGTTCGGGTCTCTTCGCCCGGATCGCTGGCGCGAATCTGGCTGGCTTGCAGACCCTTGGCCCGCAGGCCGCCGATCAGGCTGGCGGCCATGTTGCCGGCACCGATAAAGGCAATGCGTGTGTTGCTCATGTCAGGTCCTTTTTCAGATGGCTGTCGGTCATTGCTGACCGTAATCTCTGGCGCCAAACAGGGCGGTACCGATCCGCACCCAAGTGGCGCCTTGAACGATGGCCGACTCGAGGTCGTGGCTCATGCCCATGGAAAGTGTGTCGAGCGGCAGATTCAGGCTGGCCTGCAAACGTTGCACGGCAGCAAAAGCGGCGTCTTGTTCGGCGCGATCTTCGGTCGGCTCGGGAATCGCCATCAGCCCGCGCAGTTTCAATCGGGGCAGGGCGCTGATGGCCTCGGCCAGCGCCGGCAGGTCGGCCGGGGTGCAGCCGGACTTGCTCGCCTCACCACTGACGTTGACCTGAATGCAGATGTTCAGCGGCGGTAGCTCGGCCGGGCGCTGCTCGGACAGGCGTTGGGCGATTTTCAGGCGATCCACGGAGTGCACCCAGTCGAAATGCTCGGCAATGGCGCGAGTCTTGTTCGATTGAATGGGGCCGATGAAGTGCCAGATCAAGGGCAGGTCGGCCAGTTCGAGCTGTTTGCCCAAGGCTTCCTGCAGATAGTTCTCGCCGAAGTCACGCAGGCCGGCGGCGTAGGCTTCACGCAGGGCCTGCGCCGGTTTGGTCTTGCTCACGGCCAGCAACTGGATGCTGTGTTCATCGCGGTTTGCAGCTTTGGCCGCTGCCTGGATACGCGAACTAACCTGAAGAATGTTGTCTGCTATCGTGGACATCAAGAGGCGCCGGCGGTCTGAAGGTTCGCGGCATTCTACTGGAATTGAGGGACGCTATGGATATCACTGAACTGCTGGCGTTCAGCGCCAAACAGGGCGCTTCCGACCTGCACCTGTCGGCCGGTCTGCCGCCGATGATCCGCGTCGATGGCGATGTGCGGCGGATCAATCTGCCGGCGCTGGATCACAAGCAAGTGCACGAATTGATCTACGACATCATGAACGACACCCAGCGGGTCGACTTCGAGAAACACCTCGAAACGGATTTCTCGTTCGAAGTCCCCGGCGTGGCGCGCTTTCGGGTCAACGCGTTCAACCAGAACCGGGGCGCCGGCGCGGTGTTCCGCACCATTCCCTCGAAAGTGCTGAGCATGGAAGACCTCGGCATGGGCGATGTCTTTCGCAAGATCACCGATGCGCCGCGCGGGCTGGTGCTGGTGACCGGGCCGACCGGGTCCGGCAAATCCACCACGCTGGCGGCGATGATCGATTACCTCAATACCCATCGCCATCACCATATCCTCACCATCGAAGACCCGATCGAATTCGTCCACGAATCGCGCAAGTGCCTGATCAATCAGCGCGAAGTCCATCGCGATACCCGCAGCTTTGCCACGGCGCTGCGCTCGGCACTGCGCGAAGACCCGGACGTGATTCTGGTTGGCGAGATGCGCGACCTGGAAACCATTCGCCTCGCACTGACTGCCGCTGAAACCGGGCATCTGGTGTTCGGCACGCTGCACACGACGTCGGCCGCCAAGACCATCGACCGTGTTGTCGATGTGTTCCCGGGCGACGAGAAGTCCATGGTGCGTTCGATGCTGTCCGAGTCATTGCTGGCGGTGGTGTCGCAGACGCTGATCAAGAAGATCGGCGGCGGGCGGGTGGCAGCCCACGAGATCATGCTGGGAACATCGGCGATCCGGAACCTGATCCGCGAGGACAAGGTGGCGCAAATGTATTCGGCGATTCAGACCGGCGGGTCGTTGGGGATGCAGACACTCGACATGTGCCTGAAGGAGCTGGTGACCAAGGGCTTGATCAGCCGCGAGCATGCGCGGGAAAAGGCGCGTACGCCGGATAATTTTTAAGAGAGGCTTGTGTTGCTTTCACTGGCCTCTTCGCGAGCAAGCCCGCTCCCACATTCGAATGCATTCCAATGTGGGAGCGGGCTTGCTCGCGAAGGGGTCAGTACTGCTTGAGCAGATTCCGGATCAGTCGACTCAGCGCTGAACCACGCGCATCTGTTTGCCAGCCGGTTCTTTCGGCAGCACACGCTTGGCAACCACGTAATGCTGTTCCCAGTACGGCTTGTTCAGCGTATCGATGCTCACCGCTTTGCCACGGCGCGGGGCGTGGATGAAGCGGTCGTTGCCCAGGTAGATGGCAACGTGGTTGACCCGACGGCTCTTGATGTTGAAGAAAATCAGGTCGCCCGGCTTCAGATCCTTGCGTTCGACTTTCTCGCCATGCCCGCTGGCCATCGCGTTGGAGGTGCGTGGCAGGTCGAATGTGGCGTCGTTGAACGCATATTTCACCAGACCACTGCAATCGAACCCTTTACTTGGGCTGCTGCCGCCCCAACGGTAGGGAGTACCGAGGACGTTCACCGCACGGCTCAGGACGTTGCTGCTTTCCTTGTTGGCCATCGGTGGAACCAGCTTGCCGTGATTCTTGCTGGCGAGCGTGGTGTGTTTCGTTTGTTTGCTGCTCTTGCTCGAAGGAGCCGAAGCATGGGATTTAGGGGTGAAACCGTTAACGTTGGGAAGACGTTGCTCACGATTGGTGGCGTGGGCGGCCAGTGGCATTAATAGGCAAATAGTTAGCCATGTCTTGAAAAATGGTCGCATTAGGCGTGGCTCTTATGTGTTAGCGCGCAACTTTATAACAGCTTTTTTGTCCCTTCCGAGGCCGTTGGTCGATTCCATCGGAGGGCAACGGAACCAAACAAGCGGCAAACGGACGCAATTGTCGGACAGAAGTCCGGTGCTATAAGGCTTTGACGGACGACACGGTAACATTTGCCGTACGTCGGCTACATGTAAAAAAGTCACAAAGAATTAAAGAAAATTTATCTATCGAGTGAATCGAGGTCTTCATGAACCGCTATCAGCAGGTTGCTGCACCGCAGGATACGCACAGCAAAATCATCGGTTATCTGCTGTGGATTTTTGGTTTCACCGGCGCTCACCGCTTCTATTACGGCAAGCCGGTGACCGGGACGATCTGGTTCTTCACCTTCGGTCTGCTGGGCATTGGCTGGCTGATCGACGTGTTCCTGATCCCGGCAATGGATCGCGAGGCGGATCTGCGCTTCACCGCAGGGCCGATCGAATATAACGTGGCGTGGATTCTGCTGACGTTCCTGGGCGTTTTCGGCGTGCACCGGATGTACCAGGGCAAGTGGATCAGCGGGTTGCTGTATCTGCTGACCGGCGGGTTGTTCTTTATTGGTGTGCTGTATGACTTCTGGACACTGAATGATCAGGTCTCGGTGCGTAACGCGCAGAATCGCGGCGCCTTTCAGTAACCTGTGGCGAGGGGATTTATCCCCGATGGGGCGCGTAGCGGCCCTAAAACATTCAACCGCGGAGGAACTGAATCACCGCGGTTGTAGATTGAGGGCTGCTGCGCAGCCCATCGGGGATAAATCCCCTCGCCACAATGTCCCTCAGCAGCCGGTTACGCCTGGTGACTGATCCGCCCATCCACCAAGGTGTAGCGAACCACACCCGGCAGGGTGTGCCCAAGGAACGGGCAGTTCTCGCCCTTCGACAGCCAGCCTTCACCGGCCACGGTGGACGCCTTCGGATCGAACAGTACGATATCCGCCGCACCGCCCACCGCCAGTTTGCCCGCCGGCAGACGCAGTGCATCCGCAGGCCCGGCACTCAGGCGCGCCAGCAGGGTCGGCAGATCCAGCAAACCATCCTCAACCAGCGTCATCGCCAGCGGCAGCAGCAACTCCACACTGCTGATGCCCGGCTCGGTCGCGCCGAACGGTGCCAGTTTGGCGTCGCGTTCGTGCGGCTGGTGATGGCTGGAGATCGCCGAAATCACCCCGGACTTCACCGCTTCACGCAGGCCGTCGCGGTCGGCGCGGGTGCGCAGCGGCGGTTGCACGTGATACAGGCTGCTGAAGTCGATCAGCGCTTCATCGGTGAGGATCAACTGATACAGCGCGACATCCGCCGTCACCTTCAAACCACGGGCCTGCGCCTGAGCGATCAGGGCCACGCCGCGCGCGCTGGTCAGTTGGCTGAAGTGCGCGCGCACGCCGGTCTGCTCGACCAGCAGCAGATCGCGAGCCAGAGCCACGGTTTCCGCGGTTTCCGGAATCCCCGGCAGGCCGAGGAAACTGGCGACCGCGCCTTCATGGGCCAGACCGCCATCCGCCAGATCGTGATCCTGCGAATTGAAAATCACTGTCAGGTCGAAGGTCGCCGCGTATTCCAGCGCCCGGCACAGGGTGCGGGTGTTGCGGAAACTCTCCAGACCGTTGCCGAACGCCACACAACCGGCGTCGCGCAGCGCCACCAGTTCGGCCAGTTGCTCGCCGTCCAGGCCTTTGCTCAGTGCGCCAATCGGGAACACTTTGGTGTTGCCGGCCTCACGGGCGCGGTCGAGGATCAGTTCGGCCACGGCCGAGGTGTCGAGCACCGGTTTGGTCTTCGGCGGGCAGCACAGACTGGTCACGCCGCCGGCCGCCGCTGCGCGGGTTTCGCTGGCGATGCTGCCTTTGCGGCTGTAGCCCGGCTCGCGCAGAGCCACGTTAAGGTCGACCAGGCCCGGTGCTGCAACCAGACCGCTGGCGTCGATGGTTTCCACAGCGGTGAAACCGGCCGGTGCGGCGCCGAGGGCGACGATCTTGCAGGCTTCAACGTGGATGTCGGTGATTTGATCCAGGCCGCTGCTTGGATCGATGACGCGGGCGCCGAGAATGCTGAGCTTCACTGGGCGTTCTCCTGCTCGAATTGACGTTGCGCTGTTTGCCCGCTCATGGCCATCGACAGCACGGCCATGCGGATGGCGATGCCGTAGGTGACTTGATTGAGGATCACCGAATGCGGGCCGTCGGCCACCGCCGACTCGATCTCTACCCCACGGTTGATCGGCCCTGGGTGCATGACGATGCAATCGGGTTTGGCCCCGGCCAGACGCGCGGTGGTCAGGCCGAACAGGCGGTAGAACTCGCCTTCGCTCGGTAGCAGGCCGCCGGTCATGCGCTCACGCTGCAGGCGCAGCATGATCACCACGTCGACGTCCTTCAGGCCTTCGTTCATGTCGGTGTAGACCTTGACGCCGTACTGCTCGATGCCGATCGGCAGCAGGGTCTTCGGCGCGATCACGCGGATGTCCGGGCAGCCGAGGGTCTTCAGCGCGAGCATGTTCGAGCGCGCCACCCGCGAGTGCAGGATGTCGCCGACGATCGCCACCGAGAGGTTTTCGAAACCGCCCTTGTGCCGACGGATGGTGAGCATGTCGAGCATGCCTTGGGTCGGGTGCGCGTGACGGCCGTCGCCGCCGTTGATGATTGCCACCTGCGGGCAGACGTGTTCGGCGATGAAGTGTGCGGCGCCGGAGTCACCGTGGCGCACCACGAACATGTCGGCGGCCATCGCTTCGAGATTGCGCAGGGTGTCGAGCAGGGTTTCACCTTTGCTGGCCGACGAGGTCGACACGTTCAGGGTGATCACGTCCGCCGACAGCCGCTGGGCCGCCAGTTCGAAGGTGGTGCGGGTGCGGGTGGAGTTTTCGAAGAACACGTTGCACACGGTCTTGCCGCGCAGCAACGGGACCTTCTTCACCGCCCGGGCACCGACTTCGAGGAACGAGTCGGCAGTGTCGAGGATTTCCGTCAGCAACTCGCGGCGCAGGCCATCGAGCGAGAGGAAGTGGCGCAGCTGGCCCTGATCATTGAGCTGCAGCGGGCGCTTGGTATCTAGAGGCGTCATCGCGAGGGGGACTCTCAATAAGGGCGGGTTAGGAATTCAGGTCTTGCAGTTCGAGCGTCAGCGGCTCCGGGCCGGACAGCTTGACCCGCTCATTGGCGGCCAGCGACAGGGTCGCACCCACCACGTTCGGGCGGATCGGCAGTTCGCCAGCGTCCAGATCGAGCAGGCAGACCAGGGTCACGCTGGCCGGGCGGCCGTAGTCGAACAATTCGTTCATGGCGGCGCGGATGGTCCGGCCGCTCATCAATACGTCATCGATCAGCACCAGGTGCTGGCCTTCGATCTCGAAGGGCAGGGCCGACGGGCGCACTTGCGGGTGCAGGCCGTTCTGGCTGAAGTCGTCGCGGTAGAAGGAAACATCCAGCGTGCCCAGCGGCGCGTCGCTGGCCAATTCCTTGAGCAGGGCCTGCGCGACCCAGATGCCGCCGGTGCGGATGCCAATGTAACGCGGTTCGCTGATATCACGCTGTGCAAGGTGCGCCTTGAGGCGGGTCGCCATCTGGCTGATCAGATCGGCGGGATTGGGCAGGCTCATGGATGCTCCTTCGTGATTCCGAGCCGCGTCCTGCCGGACGTGGCTGGGTTTATAACCAAAAGAAAAGCGCCGAAGCGCTTGTCAGGATTCAAACAATGCAGTGTTTTCATCGAGCCAGCCCTGCAACAGCAGGGCGGCGGCGATGGCGTCCACCGGGTTGTCGCGGTAACTGCCTTTCTGCCCGCCGCGCACCAGTCGCTCACCCTTGGCTTCAAAGGTGGTCAGGCGTTCGTCGTGGGTATAGAAGGGCACATTGAAGCGGCCATTGAGACGGCGGGCGAATTTCTCCGCGCGCAGGCACATCTCGCTGGGCGTACCGTCCATGTTCAGCGGCAGGCCGACCACCACGGCGTCGGGTTTCCATTCCTTGAACAGCGCTTCGACCTGATTCCAGTCGGGCACGCCGTTCTGCGCTTTCAGGGTGCACAGCTCGCGGGCCTGGCCGGTAATCACCTGGCCGACCGCAACGCCGATCTGTTTGGTGCCGTAATCGAAGCCGAGAATCAGGCGCAGGGCCATCAGGCGTGCCCCGCCTGACTGGTCAGCAGGCTGAGGTTGATCCCCAGATGCCGTGCCGCCGCTTCCAGACGCAGCTCGCTGCTGGTGTTGAACAGGATGTCGGCGTCGTACGGGCAGGTCAGCCAGGCGTTGTCGGCCAGTTCGGCCTCCAGTTGCCCGGCTTCCCAACCGGCATAACCAAGGGTGATTACGCTTTTCGCCGGGCCTACGCCGTCGGCGATGGCGAACAGCACGTCCTGCGAGGTGGACAGCGCCAGATCCCCGTCAAGCTCAACGGTGGCCTGAAAGGTCTTGCCCGACGGGTGCAGGACGAAACCGCGATCGGTCTGCACCGGGCCACCAATGAAGATCGGCACATGCTGGCACAGCGCTGGCGGGTCGATGTCCGGGCGCAGTTGTTCAAGAATGTCAGCCAGATTCAGCTCTTGCGGTCGATTGACCACCAGCCCCATGGCGCCATTGGCCGTGTGCTCGACGATGTAGGTCAAGGTGTGGGCAAAGTTCGGGTCGGCCATGTGTGGCATGGCGATCAGGAAGTGATGCTTGAGGTAGCTGGGGCTGACGTTTTTCATGAGCGATAGTGTGGCGTCGTAGGGGCAAACTGACAAGCTGACGATCAGAGAACAACGCAGATCCATTGTTGAAGCTGAACCTTTGTGGTGAGGGGATTTATCCCCGATGGGGCGCGAAGCGGCCCTGAATCCATTGACGTGATATGCCTGACATACCGCGCATGCTGGTTTTGCGACTGCTTCGCAGCCGATCGGGGATAAATCCCCTCACCAAAAAAACTGTATGCCGGCGGTCAGTTGCTGGAAAGCTTGTCGCCCCGGGCGAATTTCCAGGTGCGGATGATTTCCAGTCGGTCGATATCCGACAGATCGCCGGTAAACGGTGCAAACGGTGCCGCCAGCCGGACGATGCGCTGCGCCGCCTGATCCAGCAGCGGCTGGCCGGAGGATTCCAGCACCAGCACTTCATACAGCGAGCCGTCGCGGTTGATCGAAACCATCAGGCGCAGGTTGCCGTAAATCTGCTTGCGCCGCGCTTCTTCCGGGTAATTGAGGTTGCCGATGCGCTCGACCTTCTTGCGCCAGTCGTCCTTGTACCAGGCGCCCTTGTCGCGCATGGTCGAGGCGGCGCTCAAGCGGTGAATCCGCGGGCGCTTGGCGTACAACTGTTGTTCGTTGGCCAGTTCCGCTTCGAGGCTGGCGATGTCGCTGGACAACTGCGAGCTGTCGAATGTCGGCGCGTTGACCGCGGGTTTGGTCTCGGTTTTGGTTTCTTCTTTCTTGGTCGGCGCCTTTTGCTGTTTCGGCGCCACGGTGGTCACCGCAGCCTTGGGCGCCGCTTCGCGTACTTCCGGTTTGGCGGCCGGGGGCGGGGTGACCTTCTTGACCTGATTGTCCTGGAACGGCGCGACCTCGGTGGTCTTGGGAATCGCCTTCTTGTCGAGGGTGCCGCTGCCTTCCTGGTTTTCCTGAGCGAGGAAGTCAGCCTTTTTCGGCTTGGTTTCGCTCTTGAAGGTGGCGAGGGTGATTTCCAGGGTTTTGCTGATCTGCTTGGGCTCGACCATGGTGAAGCCAACGCCAAGCAGCAGCGCCAAATGAATCAGCGCCGCGAGAAACAGGGTAAATCCGAGGCGATCGGCCGGGCGCACGCCACGGTGGGCGAGTTCTGCGGGCAGATCGGACGGGAGGGTCATGACAAGAAAACCAACATCGCGTTTTTCAGAGGCTGCGCATGATAACGCAATGTTGGTTTCGCGCCTTGGGCTTCACGCTTCAAGCGACAAGCTGCATGTGACACACGTCAAGCTTGCGGCTTTTTGCCGGCGGCTTGCAGCTTCTTGTCGATGGCATCCATCAGCATGCCGCCGATGTCGGTACCGAAAGCATTGTCGATCTCGCGGATGCAGGTCGGGCTGGTGACGTTGATTTCGGTGAGGTTTTCGCCGATCACATCGAGGCCAACGAACAGCAGGCCTTTCTCGCGCAGAGTCGGGCCGACTTGCGCGGCAATCCAGCGATCCTTGTCAGTCAGCGGCCGCGCTTCACCACGACCACCGGCCGCGAGGTTGCCACGGGTTTCGCCTTGAGCCGGAATTCGCGCCAGGCAGTAATCCACCGGCTCGCCGTCGATCATCAGGATGCGTTTGTCGCCGTCCTTGATTGCCGGCAGGTAGGCCTGGCCCATGATCTGCTGATTGCCGAGGGCGGTCAGGGTTTCCAGAATCACCGACAGGTTCGGGTCGCCGGCGCGGTGACGGAAAATCGAAGTGCCACCCATGCCGTCCAGCGGCTTGAGGATTACGTCGCCATGCTTGGCGGCGAATTCACGCAGCACATCGGCGCGGCGGCTGACGATGGTCGGCGGGGTGCACTGCGGGAACAGCGTGGCGAACAGTTTTTCGTTGCAGTCGCGCAGGCTCTGCGGCTTGTTGACCACCAGCACGCCAGCGGTTTCGGCCTGTTCCAGCAAGTAGGTGGAGTAGACGAACTCCATGTCGAACGGCGGATCCTTGCGCATCAGGATCACGTCCAGATCGCTCAGCAGGTTGTCCTGCTCGGCGTCCAGTTCGAACCATTTTTCCGGGTTGGCGAAGACTTTCAGCGGCTTCATGCGCGCCCGGGCCTGACCTTCGGCCTGATACAGGTCGCGCTGCTCCATGTAGAACAGTTCCCAGCCACGTTTCTGCGCGGCCAGCAGCATGGCCAGCGAGCTATCCTTTTTATAGGAAATGCTGGCGATAGGGTCCATGACAATCCCGACGCGAACGCTCATTGGGTTTTCCTCGAAAATTGGCTACCGGATCGGTATTGAAAAAGTGCCGCCAGAGTGGCGCTGGCAGGGTTTTCGGTCAAGGAAAAACCCGTCGATAGATTGCATCTGGAGACTGTGCTAAAAAGGCTGGCATAGCGTGCTGGCCCTTGAGCATCAAGGGTTTCCAGCCATTACTCATCGCAAAACGGACAATTTGATTCGCAAAGGCGACGGTAGACCCCTCTTATGGAACAGCAGTCCAGCGCCTTGAAGGTCATGGTGATCGATGACTCGAAAACGATTCGTCGCACCGCCGAAACGCTGTTGAAAAATGTGGGCTGCGAAGTCATCACGGCGATCGATGGCTTCGACGCTTTGGCGAAGATCGCCGACCACCACCCCGGGATCATTTTTGTCGACATCATGATGCCGCGTCTGGATGGTTATCAGACCTGCGCTTTAATCAAGAACAACAGTGCGTTCAAGGCCACGCCGGTGATCATGCTGTCGTCGCGTGACGGGCTGTTCGACAAGGCCAAGGGGCGGATTGTCGGTTCTGATCAATTTTTGACCAAGCCTTTCAGCAAGGAAGAGCTGCTTGACGCGATTCAGGCCCATGTTCCGGGCTTCGCCGCCGTTTTGCCGCAGTAGACACGTACAGTGACGCTCGGCCAGCGGGCCGGGAGTCGACAAGAAAAATGGGGAAGACCATGGCACGTATCCTGATCGTCGATGATTCGCCGACTGAAATGTACAAACTCACCGGCATGCTGGAAAAGCACGGCCATGAAGTGCTCAAGGCCGAAAACGGCGCCGACGGCGTGGCCCTGGCCCGTCAGGAAAAACCCGACGCCGTGCTGATGGACATCGTCATGCCCGGCCTCAACGGCTTCCAGGCCACCCGGCAACTGACCAAGGATGCCGAGACCAGCCATATTCCGGTGATCATCATCACCACCAAGGATCAGGAAACCGATAAGGTTTGGGGCACGCGCCAGGGCGCGAAGGATTACCTGACCAAACCGGTCGAAGAAGACATGCTGATCAAGACCCTGAACAACGTGCTGGCCGGTTGATCGCGCGGCCATGAACCAGTCGCTGACCGCGTTCGAGCTGCTGTGGCAGATCGACCAGCGCTGCCGTCTGCTGGCGGCGGACCTGCCGTCGCAGCCCGGCCGTCAGGATCGCTGGAGCGGCATCGGTTTTCGCCTCGGCGAGCATTGGTACGTGACGCCGATGGGCGAAGTCAGCGAAGTGCTGCACGAACCGCGCTGCACTCAGTTGCCCGGGGTCAAGCCGTGGGTCAAAGGGGTGGCTAACCTGCGTGGGCGCTTGCTGCCGATCATGGACCTGTGCGGCTTTTTCGGTCACGAGCTGTCGCCGCTGCGCAAGCAGCGCAGGGTATTGGTGGTGGAGCACAACGACGTGTTCGCCGGGCTGCTGGTGGATGAGGTGTTCGGTTTGCAGCACTTCGAGCAGGACAGCTTCGAACCGATCTCGATCAGCAAGCGCCAGGGCTCAAAGGCCGAGTTCGTCAAAGGCTATTTCCGGCGTGAGCAGAACTGGCGAGTGTTCAGCCTGTTTGCGCTGGCCAAATCGCCGGTGTTCATGAGCGTCGCGATATAGCCGAAGCACCAGATATCTATGGGGTGGGGGTCTGTGGCGAGGGGATTTATCCCCGATGGTTGGCTAAGCCAACCCAAAACCTGCATTCGCGATGTGCCAGATACAACTCAGTATTGGGGCCGCTGCGCGACCCATCGGGGATAAATCCCCTCACCACAAATCCCACAGTGGACCGTGGCAGGTTTCATAGGCGAGGACCGATGACAAAGGCAAAAACAGGCAAATCGGCGGAAGGGTCGCGCAGTCGCTCGCAGATCATCGTGCTGTTCATCGCACTGATCGTGTTCATCATGCTGCTGTTCGCCAACTTCGCCTACCTCAACACCCAGGCCAACTACGACAAGCAGTACATCGGCCACGCCGGTGAGCTGCGCGTGCTGTCGCAACGCATCGCCAAGAACGCCACCGAAGCGGCTGCCGGGAAGTCGGCAGCGTTCAAGCTGCTGAGCGATGCGCGCAACGATTTTGCCCAGCGCTGGGGTTACCTGAAGAAGGGCGACCCGGCCACCGGCCTGCCGCCCGCGCCGGCCACCGTGCGCCCGGAAATGCGCGCGGTGCAGCTGGATTGGGAACGCCTGCTGAAAAACACCGACGCGATTCTCTCCAGCGAGCAGACCGTGCTCTCGCTGCATCAGGTCGCCGCGACCCTGGCTGAAACCGTGCCGCAGTTGCAGATCGAATACGAAAAAGTCGTCGAGATCCTCCTGCAGCGCGGCGCGCCGGCAGCGCAGGTGGCGATGGCCCAACGCCAATCGCTGCTGGCCGAGCGCATCCTCGGTGCGGTCAACACCGTGCTGGCCGGCGACGAAAATTCGCAGCAGGCCGCCGATGCGTTTGGCCGCGATGCCACCCGTTTCGGTCAGGTGCTCAACGGCATGCTGCAGGGCAACCCGACCCTGAAAATCAGCCAGGTCGAAGACCGCGATGCCCGTGCGCGCCTGAGTGAAATTTCCGAGCTGTTCCAGTTCGTCTCCGGCTCGGTGGATGAAATCCTCGAAACCTCGCCAGAACTGTTCAAGGTCCGTGAATCGGCGAGCAACATTTTCAGCCTGTCGCAGACCCTGCTCGACGAGGCCTCGCACCTCGCCAGCGGTTTCGAAAACCTTGCCGGCGGGCGTAACACCGACACCATCGGCGGTTACGTGCTGGGCTTGCTGGCGCTGGCCTCGATCATCCTGATCGGCATGGTCATGGTTCGTGAAACCAACCGCCAGTTGCGCGAGACCGCCGAGAAGAACGAGCGCAACCAGAACGCGATCATGCGCCTGCTCGACGAGATCGAAGACCTCGCCGACGGTGACCTGACCGTAACCGCCTCGGTGACCGAAGACTTCACCGGGACCATCGCCGATTCGATCAACTACTCGGTCGACCAACTGCGCGATCTGGTCGCGACCATCAACCTCACCGCTGGCCAGGTCGCCGCCGCCGTGCAGGAAACCCAGGCCACCGCCATGCACCTGGCCCAGGCCTCGGAGCATCAGGCGCAGCAGATTTCCGAAGCCTCGACCGCGATCAGCGACATGGCTCAGTCGATCGATCAGGTCTCGGCCAACGCCGCTGAATCCTCGGCGGTGGCCGAGCGTTCGGTGGAAATCGCCAACAAGGGCAACGAGGTGGTGCACAACACCATCCACGGCATGGACAACATCCGCGAACAGATTCAGGACACCGCCAAACGCATCAAGCGTCTGGGCGAGTCGTCGCAGGAAATCGGCGACATCGTCAGCCTGATCGACGACATTGCCGACCAGACCAACATCCTCGCGCTCAACGCGGCGATTCAGGCGTCGATGGCCGGGGATGCCGGACGCGGTTTTGCCGTGGTCGCCGACGAAGTGCAGCGGCTGGCCGAACGTTCGTCCGCCGCCACCCGGCAGATCGAAACCCTGGTGCGGGCGATTCAGACCGACACCAACGAAGCGGTGATTTCCATGGAGCAGACCACCACCGAAGTGGTGCGCGGCGCGCGACTGGCGCAGGATGCCGGAGTGGCACTGGAAGAAATCGAAGGCGTTTCGAAAACCCTCGCCGCGTTGATTCAAAGCATCTCCAACGCGGCGCAGCAGCAGACCTCGTCGGCCGGGCAGATCTCGCTGACGATGAACGTGATTCAGCAGATCACCACGCAGACCTCGTCCGGCTCCACCGCCACCGCCGAGAGCATCGGCAATCTGGCGAAAATGGCCAGTCAGCTGCGCCGTTCGGTATCCGGTTTCACCTTGCCGTCGGCGTCCGCGACGGACAAGGCGTGAGTGGAGTGGTTATGGGTGACCGGCACGACTACGTGGCCCTCGAATGGGTCAAGGGTGAAATTGCCGAAACGCTGAAACAGGCGCATCAGGCGATTGAAACCGTGCTCGATGACCCGCAGGCCACGCCGGGGCTGGATGAGTGTCTGGCCTATATCCATCAGGTGCACGGCAGTTTGCAGATGGTCGAGTTCTACGGCGCGGCGTTGCTCGCCGAAGAAATGGAGCATCTGGTCGAAGCCTTGCAGCAGGGGCGCGTCGCCCATCGCGATGAAGCCCTGCACTTGCTGCTGCAAGCCCTCGGGCAATTGCCGATTTACCTCGATCGGGTGCAGAGCGCCCGCCGCGACTTGCCGCTGGTGGTGCTGCCGCTGATCAACGACCTGCGCAGTGCGCGCGGCGACAGCCTGCTCTCGGAAACCAGCCTGTTCAGCCCGCCACTGCAGGACTTGCCGCCGTTGAGCGCAGAAGCCCTGGTCGCGCTGGAGCCGGCCGACCTGCCCAACGTATTGCGCAAGTTGCGCCAGATGCTGCAAATGGCGCTGGTGGGGTTGTTGCGCGAGCAGGATGACCAGACCCACCTCGAATACCTGGCGAAAGTCTTCCAGCGTCTCGAAGCGCTGAGCTTTGACGCGCCGTTGAGCCCGCTGTGGCAGGTCGCTTCCGCGCTGGTCGAAGGCATGCGCGAAGGCGCCATCGCCAACAGCCCGGCGTTGCGCAGCCTGTTCAAGGACGCCGACAAGGAACTCAAGCGCCTGCTCGAACAAGGCCCGCGCGGCCTCAATCAGCCGCCCCCGCCGGAGTTGCTGAAAAGCCTGCTGTTCTATATTGCCAAAGCCGAACATCCTACCGGGCAGATGCTGACCATGAAAGATCGCTACTCCCTGGACGACGCGTTGCCCGACAGCGCGATGGTCGACGAAGAACGCGCGCGTCTGGCCGGCCCCGACCGCGATGCGATGCGCTCGGTGCTGGCGGCGCTGTGCGAAGAATTGGTGCGGGTCAAGGAACGCCTCGACCTGTTCGTCCGTAGCGACCGTCAGCACACCTCCGATCTGGAGAGTCTGCTGGCGCCGTTGCGACAGATCGCCGACACCCTCGCGGTGCTCGGTTTCGGCCAGCCGCGCAAAGTCATCATCGATCAACTGGCGGTGGTGCTCAGCCTCGCTCAGGGCCAGCGCGAACCGAATGACGCGACCCTGATGGACGTTGCCGGCGCGCTGCTTTACGTCGAAGCCAACCTCGCCGGGATGGTCGGCACCGTCGAGCCGGAAAGCCCCGAAGACGCGCGCCTGCCGACCACCGACCTGACGCAGATTCATCAGATCGTGATCAAGGAAGCGCGCATCTGCCTGCAACAGGCCAAGGACATGATCGTTGATTACATCGACGCCGATTGGGATCGCCAGCAACTGCAGCCGCTGCCTGAACTGCTGACTCAAGTGCGCGGCGCGCTGGCGATGATTCCGCTGAGCCGCGCGGCGAGTCTGGTCGAGGCCTGTAACAGCTTCATCCGCGAACACCTGCTGCTCGATCCGCACCAGCCAGGCTGGCAGCAACTGGATAATCTGGCCGACGTCATCACCAGCCTCGAGTATTACCTCGAGCGCCTGAGCGACGACCCGCAAGCGCCGAATGAACAACTGCTGGATGTCGCACAAAAGAGCCTCGCCAGCCTCGGTTTCTTTCCACACGAACAGCACGTACCGGTGCTCGACGATGTGCTCAGCCCCAGCGAAGCGCTGGTGATGCAGGACCTGCAAGCGCTGGATGACCCTGACACCGTGCAGTCGCTGGCCGATGTGCTGGCCAGCCCGGTGTCGGCGGTCAACCCGCCGGCCTTGATCACGCCCGGCAGCCTGATGCCACCACCGGCCGATGAAGAGCCGGTGGACGATGAACTGCGCGAAGTGTTCCTCGAAGAGACCGACGAAGTCCTCGAAGTCCTGCACGAATACCTGCCGCGCTGGTCGGCCGACACTCATGACCGCGCCGCCCTGACCGAACTGCGCCGCGCCTTTCACACCTTGAAGGGCAGCGGGCGCATGGTTCGCGCGTTGATCCTTGGCGAGCTGGCCTGGGCGGTGGAAAACCTGCTCAACCGCGTGCTGGAACACAGCGTCGAACCTGGCGCGCAGGTGCAGCAGTTGCTCACCGACACGGCGTTGCTACTGCCGGAACTGATCAGCGAATTCGCCACGCAGCGCCAGCGTCAGCGCAGCGATGTCGATCAACTGGCGGCCCGCGCGCATGCGCTGGCCAAAGGCGTCGAGCCGCTGGCGGCCGAAGACGTCGACGACGTGGCGGCCCTCGACCCGTTGTTGCTGGAGATCTTCCGCAACGAGGCCGAAACCCACCTCGCCAGCCTCAACCGCTTCCTCGATCAGGCTGCCGAGCATGTGCCGCTGCCGGCCAGCGACGAATTGCAGCGCGCCTTGCACACGCTCAAGGGCAGTGCGTCGATGGCCGGCGTGTTGCCGATTGCCGAACTGGCCGCGCCGCTGGATAAACTGGCGCGCGAGTTCAAGGCGCATCAGTTGCCGCTGGATCTTGATGAAGTGGAATTGCTCCTTGAAGCCCAAGGCCTGTTCCGCGTCGGTCTGCGCCAGCTCAAGCACGATCCGCTGGCACCGATTGTCGGTGCGCAGTCGCTGATCAAACGCACCGAAACGCTGCTGGCCGAACGCCTGGAGGCGATCCTCAACGCGCCGAACACCGGCCTGCGGATCAAGCGCGATCCGCAACTGATCAACAACTTCCTCGCCCAGGGCATGGACATCCTGCTCGACGCCGAAAGCCTGTTGCAGCGCTGGCAGCAACATCCCGGCGAGCGTCAGGAACTCAGCGCGCTGCTCGATGAACTGACCACCCTCGGCGAAGGCGCACACCTCGCCGATCTGCTGCCGGTGGACGTGCTGTGCGAAGCCTTGCTCGACCTCTATGGCGCTGTCGAAGAAAGCAGCCTGGCGGTCAGCGACAGGTTCTTCCACGAAGCGCAGAACGCTCACGAAGCGCTGATCAACATGCTCGACGAATTGGCCGCCGGTCAGGAAATCACCCCACAGCCGCAGCGCATTCGCGCCCTGCACGAACTGCTCGATGAAAGCCTCGACCCGACGGCGATGGGGCTGATTCGCAGCGACGGCAGCAGGACCTTGAGCATCAGCGAACTGGGCGCCGCGACTGCCGAACTCGCCCACGCCAATGCCGAGACCGCACCCGACGACGAGATCGTCGAGATCTTTCTCGAAGAAGCGGTGGACATCCTCGACAGTGCCGGGCAAGCCCTGCAGCGCTGGTTGAGCGACCCGGACAACGCTGCGCCGCTGTCGTCGTTGCAGCGCGATTTGCACACGCTCAAGGGCGGCGCGCGGATGGCCGAAGTCGACGCCATCGGCGATCTGGCCCATGAGCTGGAAAGTCTTTACGAAGGTCTGGTGGATCGTCGCTACAGTTACAGCGAGCTGCTCGGACGCTTGCTGCACAAGAGCCATGACCGCTTGGCGCAGTTGCTTGAACAGTTGCAAAACCATCAGGCGCTGACCCCGGCGCAAGACCTGATCGAAGCGATCCGCCAGTTCCGTCAGGGCCAGTCCGGCAGTGCCGAAGCGGCACAGCCTACGGCTGTACCCGACAGCGCGGCGCATGATCCGGAACTGCTGGAAATCTTCCTCGAAGAAGGTTTCGACATCATCGAAAGCTCCGGCGCGGCGTTGCTGCGCTGGCAGGCCGAGCCGGGCAATCGTCAGGAAGTGGAAACCCTGCTGCGCGATCTGCACACCCTCAAGGGCGGCGCGCGGATGGTCGAGATCGGCCCGATCGGCGACCTCGCCCATGAGCTCGAATACCTTTACGAAAGCCTCGCCACCGGCGTGCTGCAACCGTCCGCCGAACTGTTCGCGCTGGTGCAGCGCGGGCATGACCGGTTGGCGCAGATGCTTGATGGCGTGCGCGCCGGGCAGCCATGCCCACCGGCGGATCGGCTGATTAACGCGATCCAGAATTTCAGCCACCCGGCGACCCCTGACACGCCGCCGCTGCTGCCGATTCCGGCCAAGACCGAGCCTGCGGTACCCGCCGCTGATGCCGGTGCAGACATGGTCAAGGTCTCCGCCGAACTGCTCGATGAGCTGGTCAACCTGGCCGGGGAAACCTCGATTTTCCGTGGACGTATCGAGCAGCAAGTCAGCGATGCGCAAACCGCGCTGAACGAGATGGAAACCACCATCGAACGCATGCGCGATCAGTTGCGCCGGCTCGACACCGAAACCCAGGGGCGGATTCTCAGCCGCCAGCAAGTCGATGCTGAACGCCTCGGCTACGAAGAGTTCGACCCGCTGGAAATGGACCGCCATTCGCAGTTGCAGCAACTGTCGCGGGCGCTGTTCGAATCCGCCTCCGACTTGCTCGATCTCAAGGAAACCCTTGAGCGCCGCAACCACGACGCCGAGAACCTGTTGCAGCAACAGGGGCGGATCAATACCGAATTGCAGGAAGGCCTGATGCGCACGCGCATGGTGCCGTTCGAGAGGATGCTGCCGCGCCTGAAACGCATCGTGCGTCAGGTCGCCGAAGAGCTGAACAAAGACGTCGCGTTCATCATCGGCAACGCCGAAGGCGAGATGGATCGCAACGTGCTGGAGCGCATGGCCGCGCCGCTGGAGCACATGCTGCGCAACGCCGTCGACCATGGTCTGGAGTCGGCCGAAGTGCGGCTGGCGGCGGGCAAACCGGCGCAGGGTACGATCACCCTCGACCTGACCCGCGAGGGTGGCGACATCGTTTTCGATATTCGCGACGATGGCGCTGGGGTGCCGCTGGACGCGGTGCGGCGCAAGGCAATCAAGCGCGGCCTGCTGGCACCGGACGCCGAGATCAGCGACCGCGACGTGCTGCAATTCATCCTGCAGCCGGGGTTCTCCACGGCGGAAAAGATCACCCAGATTTCCGGACGCGGCGTCGGCATGGACGTGGTTCACGAAGAAGTCCGTCAGCTCGGCGGCACCATGAGCATCGACTCGGTGCCGGGGCAGGGCGTGCATTTTCGCATTCGTCTGCCGTTCACCGTGTCGGTCAACCGCGCGCTGATGGTGCAGTGCGGCGAGGATCAATACGCGATTCCGCTGAACACCATCGAAGGCATCGTCCGCGTGTTGCCGAATGATCTGGAAGCGCACTACCGCAACGATCCGCCGAGCTACCACTACGCCGGCCAGCGTTACGAACTGTGCTATCTGGGCGAGCTGCTGAAAACCGCGCCACGCCCGAAACTGCTCGGCCAGAGCCTGCCGCTGCCGGTGCTGCTGGTGCAGTGCAATGACCGGCACATCGCGGTGCAGGTCGATGCGATGGCTGGCACCCGCGAGATCGTGGTCAAGAGCCTCGGCCCGCAGTTCGCGGCAGTGCAGGGCGTGTCCGGGGCGACGATTCTCGGCGATGGCCGGGTGGTGCTGATTCTTGATCTACTCGCACCGATCCGCGCGATGCAGGCGCGGGTTGCGCAGCGCCCGGCGCAGACGGAAATCGACAGCGAACCGCAGAAGCCACTGCTGGTGCTGGTGGTCGATGACTCGGTGACCGTGCGCAAGGTCACCAGCCGTTTGCTCGAACGCCACGGCATGAACGTGCTGACCGCCAAGGACGGTGTCGACGCCATGTTGCTGCTCGAAGAACACATGCCCGACCTGATGCTGCTCGACATCGAAATGCCGCGCATGGACGGTTTCGAAGTCGCCACCCAGGTGCGTAACGATGAACGTCTGCAACACCTGCCGATCATCATGATCACCTCGCGCACCGGGCAGAAACACCGCGACCGCGCGATGGCCATCGGCGTCAACGACTACCTCGGCAAGCCGTATCAGGAATCGGTGCTGCTCGAAAGCATTGCCCACTGGAGCAAGAAACATGCATGAGCGCCGCCACAACGCGCGCACCAGCCAACTCACCGGCCTGCTGCTGCCGTTGGCCGATCGCAACCTGATCCTGCCCAACGTCGCCGTCGCCGAGCTGATCGACTACCAGGCCAGCGCCTTCGACCTCGACACACCGCCGTGGTACCTGGGGCGGGTGAGCTGGCGTGAGCGGCAGATTCCGCTGCTGAGTTTCGAGTCGGCCTGCGGGCAGAAAATCGTCATCGGCGAACGCGCGCGGATCGTCATCCTCAATGCTCTCGGTGGGTTGCCGCAGCTGAAATTCATTGCGCTGCTGGTGCAGGGGATCCCGCGTTCGTACAAGCTCGACAGTCAGTTGAGTTATGTCGATGTGCCGTTGTGTGCGCTGGAGCAGGCGGCGGTGCAGGTCGGGGAGCAGGTGGCGAAGGTGCCGGATTTGTTGGGGTTGGAGCAGTTGTTGGTGGATGCCGGACTTATCCACTGATCCGGAGTCTTCAGTGGCCTGCCTGGCCTCTTCGCGAGCAAGCCCGCTCCCACAGTGGGTCTTCAGTGGATGCAGATTTTATGTACGCCATAAATCCCCTGTGGGAGCGGGCTTGCTCGCGAAGGCGCCAGTCGCCTCACCTCAATCCGACAGACAAATCCTCAATCTCCGTGCGCAATAAACACCTTTCAGCGCAGCTGTTTAAAGACACTCGATGTTACGGCTCCCTGGCTTACAAATCCTTGCGCCGCTGCCTACGCATGCACCAGAATCCGCCGGCTTGTGCGCCTTGGGCATGCTGCGTAACTTGATCCCGTCACTGATTTCCAGTGATCGAGCTTAGCGGCTCGGCTAGTCCCTACGGTTGCACATGTCTCATCCAGTCAGGCATTCGCCTGCACTTGATGGTGGCTGTGCGCATGGCACCTTCGGGTGCGCCGGGTTTTTGGTGACTACCGGTCCGCTAACTTGCGCATAGCCGCCACCCTTTTGCTTAGCGGCGAAAGGATTGCGGCCTCACCGAGGTTAGTCACCATGTTCAAAGTAACGCCAAACCCGCCGGTCACCGACACGGCATCCCCTTACGAAGCCCCCGAATCAAAGAAATTCCACGAAGCCGCGGAACGCGCCCTCGACCATTACCTCGGCCCGCCAAAACCCGACCTCATGGCCACGCCCTACACCCCCAACACGCTGTATATGGCCAACCCCGACGCCGACAGCGAATCCCTGCTGGCCGACGCCAGCGAATCCCTCGGCTCGGCCACGGTCATGCTCAACAACCATGCGGCGCTGGTGCAAGGCACGCACCGCAAGACGCTGCAGGGCATTGCTCAGGTGGTGATGGTGGCGGAGATGGCGGTGAATCGGGTGTTGGATAGGTTGGTGCCGACGGAGTGATTAAAAGCCGACCCTCACCCCAGCCCTCTCCCGGAGGGAGAGGGGGCCGACCGAGGTGTCTGGCGTTGTACATCGACCTGAAAAACCGAGTCGATTATGGATTTGGTAAACCTGGTGAATTCCGGATTCAGTACAACACTCCCAGGTCGACGTAACCCTTGAGCATCCCCCAATCAGTCCCCTCTCCCTCCGGGAGAGGGCTAGGGTGAGGGCAGCCCTAGATCGTTACCCTGAGCGTAACGATTCACCTCTGCGCTTGATTGATGCCCCCACCCCACACGCCTAACGTAGCTCCACGACAGCGAACCCCGTGGAGTGAGCATGACAACAACAATTTCCCCCGACTCGCGCTGGACGCGGCGGCGTGACGAGAAGCAGCGGCGTCTCGACAAGGTGCGCGGGCTGGCCGACGGTGTGGTACTGCCAAGCGACAAGATCGTCGCCGCGCTCGAAGCGTTGATCCATCCCGGCGACCGGGTGGTGCTGGAGGGCAACAACCAGAAGCAGGCGGATTTTCTTTCCCGTTCGCTGGCCAAAGCCGATCCGGCCAAGCTGCATGATCTGCACATGATCATGCCCAGTGTCGGCCGTTCCGAACACCTCGACCTGTTCGAACGCGGCATCGCCCGCAAGCTCGATTTCTCCTTCGCCGGCACCCAGAGCCTGCGCATCAGCCAGTTGCTCGAAGACGGCCTGCTGGAAATCGGCGCGATTCACACCTACATCGAACTCTACGCCCGGCTGGTGGTGGACCTGATCCCCAACGTCGTGCTCTCGGCCGGGTTCATGGCCGACCGCGCCGGCAACATCTACACCGGCCCCAGCACCGAAGACACCCCGGCACTGATCGAACCGGCCGCGTTCAGCGATGGCATCGTCATCGTTCAGGTCAACCAGTTGGTGGATGACGTCAGCGAACTGCCGCGCGTCGACATCCCGGCCTCGTGGGTGGATTTCGTGGTGGTGGCCGACAAACCGTTCTATATCGAACCGCTGTTCACCCGCGACCCACGGCACATCAAACCGGTGCACGTGTTGATGGCGATGATGGCGATTCGCGGGATCTACGAAAAACACAACGTGCAGTCGCTCAACCACGGCATCGGTTTCAACACCGCTGCCATTGAGTTGATCCTGCCAACCTACGGTGAATCCCTCGGCCTCAAAGGCAAGATCTGCCGCAACTGGACGCTCAACCCGCACCCGACGCTGATCCCGGCGATCGAAAGCGGCTGGGTCGAAAGCGTGCATTGCTTCGGCACTGAACTGGGCATGGAGAACTACATCGCCGCACGCCCGGACGTGTTCTTCACCGGGCGTGACGGTTCGCTGCGCTCCAACCGGATGTTCTGCCAACTCGCCGGGCAGTACGCGGTGGATCTGTTTATCGGCGCGACGTTGCAGGTCGATGGCGACGGCCATTCCTCGACCGTGACCCGTGGTCGTCTCGCCGGTTTCGGCGGTGCACCGAACATGGGCCACGACCCGCGCGGTCGGCGTCACGGCACCCCGGCGTGGCTCGACATGCGCCACGACGATTCACAGCAACCGATGCTCGAACGCGGCAAGAAACTCGTGGTGCAAATGGTCGAGACCTTCCAGGAGGGCGGAAAACCGACCTTCGTCGAAACCCTCGACGCGGTGGAAGTGGCGAAGAAAAGCGGCATGCCGCTGGCGCCGATCATGATCTACGGCGACGACGTAACCCACCTGCTCACCGAGGAAGGCATCGCCTACCTGTACAAGGCGCGCTCGCTGGAAGAACGTCAGGCGATGATCGCCGCGGTGGCCGGCGTCACCGCCATCGGCCTGCGGCATAACCCGAAAGACACCGAACGCATGCGCCGCGAAGGCCTGATCGCCTTGCCCGAAGACCTCGGCATCCGCCGCACCGACGCCACCCGCGAACTGCTGGCGGCGAAAAGCGTGGCCGATCTGGTCGAGTGGTCCGGCGGCCTGTACAACCCGCCCGCCAAGTTCAGGAGCTGGTAATGCACGCACTCAATTTGCAAGCGAAACCCCTGAGCCTGAGCGAACGCCTGGCCGATCTGGCGGTGGATGCGCTGATCGACGAAGCCGATCTGTCGCCAAAACCGGCGCTGGTCGACCGACGTGGCAATGGCGCGCACACCGATCTGCACCTGGGCCTGATGCACGCTTCGGCATTGTCGTTGTGGCCGGCGTTCAAGGAAATGGCCGAAGCGGCGGTTGAAATCGGCGAAGTCGATTCCACGTTGCGCGAAACGATTGGCCGCATCGGTCGCGAAGGCGAGCAAGCGATGCTCGCGACCACCAACGGGGTGAATACCCATCGCGGGGCAATTTGGGCACTTGGATTACTGGTGACCGCCGCTGCGCTGGAACCGAAATCCTCCAGCGCCAACGCTGTCACCTTGCGCGCCGCACGTCTGGCATTACTCGATGACCGCTACGCACCAAAACCGCTGAGCCACGGCGCACAAGTCGCCCTACGTTATGGCGCACGCGGCGCTCGGGAAGAAGCGCAACTCGGCTTCCCGTCCGTGCTGCAACGTGGCCTGCCGCAACTCAAACGCAGCCGCGCCAGAGGCCACGGCGAACAGAACGCCCGGCTCGATGCGCTGCTGGCGATCATGACCGATCTGGCCGACACCTGCGTACTCTACCGCGCGGGCGAAGAGGGTTTGCAGGCCATGCAACAAGGTGCGCAAGCGGTGCTCGACGCTGGTGGCAGCGCCAGCCTCACCGGGCGTCGGCGCCTGCACGAACTGGATCAACAACTCATCGCATTGAATGCCTCGCCCGGTGGCGCCGCCGACTTGCTCGCCGCCACGCTGCTGCTCGACCGTATCGAGCGCGACGGCATCCTTCAGGGAGCGTTTTGATGGAAACCTTATCCTTTGAATTCCCCGCCGGGCAGCCGCCACGCGGGCGGGCGCTGGTCGGTTGTGTCGGCTCGGGCGATCTGGAAGTGCTGATCGAACCGGGGCTGGCCGGCAAACTGACGATCAATGTGCAGACCTCGGTCAACGGTGCGCAGCAGCGCTGGCAGCATCTGTTTGCGCGGATGTTCGACGGCACCACGCCACCGGCAATGGCCATCGATATTCATGATTTCGGCGCCACGCCAGGTGTGGTGCGCCTGCGTCTGGAACAAGGTTTCGAGGAGCTCGGCCATGACTGACAGCGCAGCGTTGCTCAACAAACACAGCTTCGTCGAACTCGGCGCACGGCAACGGGCGAAAGCCTTGCTCGACGCCGGGACCTTCCGCGAATTGCTCGACCCGTTTCAACGGGTCATGTCGCCATGGCTCGAACGCCAGGGCGTGGTGCCGCAAGCCGATGACGGCGTGGTGATTGCCAAGGGCAGCGTCGACGGTTTGCCGGTGGTGATCGCCGCCATCGAAGGCGCGTTCCAGGGCGGCAGCCTCGGCGAAGTCGGCGGGGCGAAGATTGCCGGCGCGCTGGAACTGGCCGCCGAAGACAACCGCAAGGGCATCCCGACTCGCGCTGTGTTGCTGCTGGAAACCGGTGGCGTGCGTTTGCAGGAAGCCAACCTCGGGCTGGCGGCGATTGCCGATATTCATGCGGCGATTGTCGATTTGCAGCAGTACCAACCGGTGGTCGGTGTGGTCGCGGGCAGTGTTGGTTGTTTCGGCGGCATGTCGATTGCCGCTGCGCTGTGCAGTTATTTGCTGGTGACCCAGGAAGCGCGTCTCGGTTTGAACGGGCCGCAGGTGATCGAGCAGGAAGCCGGGATCGAGGAATACGACTCCCGCGACCGGCCCTTCATCTGGAGCCTGACCGGCGGCGAACAGCGTTTCGCCAGCGGGCTGGTGGATCGTTATGTCGCCGATGATGTGGCGCAGATCCGTCAGCAGGTCGGTGAATTGCTGCAGCAGGGTTTGCCCGCTAAGCCGCGCAGTCAGCGCGCCGATTGGTTCCTGCAACGCCTGAACCGTTTGGACACCGCCAAGCAAATCGAACCGTCGGTGGTTCGCGATCTGTATCAAGGAGAGCGCTCATGAGTGGTTATTCCGTGCGCGGTTTGAACTGGTTCAACGCCCTGAGCGCGGGCGCGAAAGCCGTAGAAGGTTTGCCGCCATCGTTGCAAGTGGCCGATGGCGAACTTGGACGCTTTATTGCGGTGGTCGCTGACCCCGACAACCGTTTCCCACGGGCTCGCAATGGCGAAGTCGGTTTGCTCGAAGGCTGGGGTCTGGCCAAGGCTGTAGATGACGCGATCACGGCGGATCGCGACAAAGCGCAGAAGCGCCCGATCATCGCCATCGTCGACGTCCCGAGCCAGGCTTACGGTCGTCGCGAAGAAGCCCTCGGCATTCATCAGGCACTGGCCGGTGCGGCGGACAGTTATGCCCGCGCCCGTCTGGCCGGGCATCCGGTGATTGCGCTGCTGGTGGGCAAGGCCATGTCCGGGGCGTTTCTTGCTCATGGTTATCAGGCCAACCGTTTGATTGCCCTGCGCGATCCCGGGGTGATGGTGCATGCGATGGGCAAGGCCTCGGCGGCGCGAGTGACGCTGCGCAGTGTCGAGGAACTGGAAGCACTGTCCGCCAGCGTGCCGCCAATGGCCTATGACATCGACAGCTACGCCAGCCTCGGATTGCTCTGGGAAACCCTCTCGGTGCAGCAGATCGAGCAGCCGACGGCGGAGGATCTGGCGCGGGTGACCGAATGCCTGAAACAGGCCATCGTCGATATCTCCAGCACTGACTTGCGCAAGCGTCTCGGCGCGAAAAATCGTGAAGCGTCCAGCCGCGTGCGTGAATTGCTGAGGGCGCAGTGGTGAACCTGCCACTGGCCCACGATCTGCTGTGGGGCATGACCCCGGCGCAGCTGCCGGCGGATGCGCCACAGTGGGCAGTCGAATCGCTGGCTGCCGGGCAACCGGTGGTCGTGCGGCGAGCGGTGAGCGCTGAAGCTTGGGTCGCGGTGGGCATTCGCGGTGTGTTGCGTGAGCAGCGGCTGGCGGCGTTTATGGCGCTCGATTCGATTGCCTGTCGGGTCAGCCCCGAAGCGCTTAGTCATGTCGATTGCGAGCGCGATCTGCCAGTGATGCAGGCCCTCAAACAACTGCGGCCAATGCTCGATGACTGCGGTTGGGTCTGGGGTGTCAGCGGCAGTGTCGGGTTTGAGTTGGCCAGTGGTTTTACCGCGATGCACGCGGCCAGTGACCTCGATCTGATTCTGCGGACACCGCAACTGATCACGCGTAATCAGGCACGCAAACTGGTCGCGGTTTTTGATCAAGCCGTGTGCCGGGTCGACATGCAATTGCAGACGCCGTTCGGTGCAGTCGCGTTGCGCGAATGGGCCGGCGGGTCTGCACGGGTGCTGCTGAAAAACGCCCATCAAGCCTGTCTGGTCACTGATCCGTGGAACCCGCAGGAGCAGGCAGCGTGAGCAGCCTGTTGGTGTTCCCCGGCCAGGGCGCGCAGCAACCGGGCATGCTCCTGCGTTTGCCTCGGGAAACCTTGACCGAGGCCAGCGACGTGCTCGGTGAAGATGTCGCGCTGCTCGATTCTGCCGACGCGTTGCGCAGCACCCGGGCGGTTCAGCTGTGCCTGTTGATCGCCGGGGTCGCTGCCTCGCGGCAGTTGCTACAGGACGAATTGGAAGCGGATTACGTCGCCGGTCTGTCCATCGGTGCCTACCCGGCAGCGGTGGTCGCCGGGGCATTGAGCTTCAGCGATGCGTTAAATCTGGTCAGCCTGCGTGGCGAGTTGATGCAGCAGGCTTATCCACAAGGCTTTGGCATGACCGCAATCATCGGCCTGCAATTATCCACCGTCGAAACGCTGCTGGCGCAGGTGCACAGCGCGGAGTCGCCGGTGTATCTGGCCAACATCAATGCCGATAACCAGGTGGTGATTGCCGGCAGCGACAAGGCGATGCAAGCGGTGGCGGAACTGGCGCGCAGTCGTGGCGCCGGTCTGGCGAAACGCCTGGCGGTGAGCGTGCCGTCACACTGTCCGTTGCTGGAAGCGCCGGCGCAAACCCTCGCCGAAGCCTTCGCCAAGGTTGCACTGAAGCCCCCGAAAATCGCTTACCTGAGTGGCAGTCGCGCGCGTCCGCTGGTCAAGCCAGATGCCTTGCGTGATGACCTCGCTTTCAACATGTGCCGCGTGGTGGACTGGCGCGGCACCGTGCAAAGCGCTTACGAGCGCGGCGTACGTTTACAAATCGAACTGCCGCCCGGTGCGGTGCTGACCGGGCTGGCGCGCCGGGTGTTTGAATCGGGCACGGTCACTGCCTTTGACAGAGCGCGTCTGGACACCTTGCAGGCGCTGTTGCGAGAGGAGGGTGGCCGCCGACCATAAACTGCCGCGACTCAGGCTTCGAACAACAAAAACAACATTCGACGATGCACTTTGAGGACTACAACAATGATTATTTACGGTGTGGCGCTGCTGGCGATCTGTACGCTGGCAGGGGTGATCATGGGTGACATGCTTGGCGTGTTGCTGGGTGTCAAATCCAACGTCGGCGGGGTCGGCATCGCCATGATCCTGTTGATCTGCGCGCGGTTGTGGATGCAGAAACGCGGCGGCATGACCAAGGATTGCGAAATGGGCGTCGGCTTCTGGGGCGCAATGTACATTCCGGTGGTGGTGGCGATGGCCGCGCAACAGAACGTCGTCACCGCCCTGCACGGTGGCCCGGTGGCGGTGCTGGCGGCAATCGGTTCGGTGGTGGTGTGTGGTTGCACGATTGCCTTGATCAGCCGCACCCATAAAGGCGAACCGTTGCCCGACGAACCGGTGGAAGTCACTCCGGTCGGCACCCCGGTAGGAGGTCGCTGACATGTGGGCACTCATTGAAAACGGTCTGGAACACAACGGTCTGGTCACTGCCTTCGCCTTCGTCGGCGTGATCATGTGGGTCTCGGTGATTCTCTCGAAACGCCTGACCTTCGGACGCATTCACGGCTCGGCGATTGCCATCGTCATCGGTCTGGTGCTGGCCTGGGTCGGCGGCACCCTGACCGGTGGCCAGAAAGGCCTGGCGGATCTGACGCTGTTCTCCGGCATCGGCCTGATGGGCGGTGCGATGCTGCGGGATTTCGCGATCGTCGCCACGGCGTTCGAAGTGCAGGCGACCGAGGCGAAGAAGGCCGGGTTGATTGGCGTGATCGCGCTGTTGCTCGGTACGATCCTGCCGTTCATTGTCGGCGCGTGTATGGCTTGGGCCTTCGGCTATCGCGATGCGGTAAGCATGACCACCATCGGCGCGGGCGCGGTGACCTACATCGTCGGCCCAGTGACTGGCGCAGCGATTGGCGCGACTTCGGATGTGATGGCGCTGTCGATTGCTACCGGGTTGATCAAGGCGATTCTGGTGATGGTCGGCACGCCGGTCGCGGCGCGCTGGATGGGCCTGGATAACCCGCGCTCGGCGATGGTGTTCGGTGGTCTGGCCGGGACGGTGAGTGGGGTTACCGCGGGGCTGGCGGCGACGGATCGGCGGTTGGTGCCTTATGGGGCGTTGACCGCTACGTTCCATACTGGGCTTGGCTGTTTGCTGGGGCCGTCGCTGTTGTTCTTCATTGTTCGCGGGATTGTGGGCTAGATCCGGAATTTGAGTTGTCTGGGCTGACGCTTTCGCGAGCAAGCCCGCTCCCACATTTGGAATGCGTTCCCCTGTGGGAGCGGGCTTGCTCGCGAAGGGTGCGACTCGGTCTCAAGTCTGGCGATTGGCATACATCCGACATTCCGCCAGCAACGCCAGCAGATTCGGATCGCGCTCCTTGGCCTTGAGAAACACCACACCAATGTGCTGCTGCAACCGATACTTCTCCTGCAACGGAATCAGCTTCACCCGGTTCTCGTACACCGCCGCAATCCTTCCTGGCAGCAACGCATAACCCACCCCCGAGCTGACCATGCTCAGCAGGGTGAAGATGTCGTTGACCTGCATCGCCACCTTCGGCTCGAACCCCGCCTGCTTGAACACCCGAATGCCGTCCTGATGGGTGGCGAAGCCTTGGGTCAGGGTGATGAAGGTTTCATCGCGCACCTCTGCCAGATCGACTTCACTGCGTTGAGCGAATCTTGAATCTGCCGGCGTGGCGAGGAAAATGTCATCGGAGAACAACGGGATCTGCTCGCAGTCCGGGTCGCTGACCGTGTCGTCCAGCGACACCAGAATCGCGTCGACTTCCATGTTCTTCAGCTTGTAGAGCAGGTCGATGTTCGAACCGAGGATCAGGTCGATGTTGAGTTCGCTGCGGCGGATCTTCAGGCCCATGATCAGTTGCGGTACGGTTTTCACCGTCAGCGAGTACAGCGAGCCGAGTTTGAAGCGTTCAGCGGAGAAACCGGCGGCCTCGCGGGTCAGGCGCACACTCTCGACCACGTCCTGGATCAGCTTCTGCGCGCGTTCTTCGAGCACGTAGGCGCTTTCCAGGGGCGTCAGGTTGCGCCCTTCGTGCTTGAACAGCGGGCAGCGCAGGGCGCTTTCCAGCGAATGGATCGCCCGGTGCACGCTGACATTGCTGGTCTGCAACTCGACAGCGGCGCGCGCCAGGTTGCCGGTGCGCATGAAGGCGAGGAACACCTCGAGTTTTTTCAGGGTCAATTCTTCGTCGATCAGCATGGCGCGGACTCTTTTTGGTATCGACCGATTGTGCCCAATTACCGTGGCGTGCGCAGGTCCGCGTTGAACAGAAACATTGCGCTTTTACGCTCAAGGCCCGAGCCTTGCGCGCTGCGGTAACGAATAACGAGGTGAGCGACACATGTATCACGGGGAAAAACTCAACGCCTGGACGCATCTGGTCGGGGCCGTGGCCGCATTTATCGGCGGCGTGTGGATGCTGGTGATTGCCAGCCTCGACGGCAGTCCGTGGAAGATCGTCAGCGTGGCGATCTACGCCTTTACCTTGCTGGTGCTCTACAGCGCCTCGACCGTGTACCACAGCGTGCGCGGGCGCAAGAAAGCGATCATGAAGAAGGTCGATCACTTTTCGATCTACCTGCTGATCGCCGGCAGCTACACGCCGTTCTGCCTGGTGACGCTGCGCGGGCCGTGGGGCTGGACGTTGTTCGGGATTGTCTGGGGGCTGGCGCTGATCGGCATCCTGCAGGAGATCAAACCACGCTCGGAAGCGCGGATCCTGTCGATCGTGATCTACGCGGTGATGGGCTGGATCGTGCTGGTGGCGGTCAAACCGTTGATTGCGGCGTTGGGCACGGCAGGGTTTGCCTGGCTGGCGTCGGGCGGGGTGTTGTATACCGTGGGCATTATCTTTTTTGCCCTGGATCACCGGTTACGGCATGCGCACGGGATCTGGCATCTGTTCGTGATCGCCGGGAGTCTGCTGCACTTTGTGGCGATTCTGTTTTATGTCCTCTAACCGGAATTGTCCCCAATCTCCCTGTGGGAGCGGGCTTGCTCGCGAATGCGTTGGTTCAGACAACATCTCTGTTGAATGACACACCGCATTCGCGAGCAAGCCCGCTCCCACATTAGATTGTGTTCCCACATCAGACTTGTGCCGAGTGCAGGTTATTGAGTTGTTGCTGAGCTCGCTGGCTGAAAATCTGCAGCAGATCGTTGAGCGTATGCGGTGGTGGCTCGCTGGCGCGGGTCACGGCGTACAAAGTGATCGGCAGTGGCGGGGCGAGGGGGCGGAGGGTGGTGGTTGCCACAGAGGCGCCCAATGCGGTGAACGGATCGATCACCGCGACGCCGGCGCCGGACTCGACCATCGCCCGTGCCAGCGAATAGGTCTGCACGGCAATCCGCACCCGTGGCGGTGGCTCCACCGCTTCCAGATAGCTGTCGAGCCTTGCCGCCAATGGATCGGCGCTGGATAAACCAATCAGCGGCACATCCGCAAGCGCCATCAGTGGCAGCGGTTTGCCGACGTCTGCCGGCGGCCAGAAGTCCTTTGGCGCCAACGCCACCAGCACCCCCGCCGCCAGCGGCTGCGCTTTCAGCCCCGGGTGATCCGGCAACTGCAACGTCAGGGCCACGTTCACTTCGCGCATCAGCAGGTTCTGCATCAACTCGCGGCTGTGGGCGCTGGACAGTTCGCAGGCGATGTCCGGGAACTGTGCCGTCCATTGCCGGATCGCCGGCGGCAGCAGCGACAGCGCCAGCGCCGGAGTCGCGCCGATCCGCAGGCTGTGGCCGGGTTCGCGGCGCAGGCTCTGTGCCAGGCGCCGCACGCCTTGCAGACTTTCCGTGACCTTGTCGACTTCGCGCTCCAGCTCCAGCGCTTCCGGGGTCGCCTGCAATTTACCGCGCACCCGCAGAAACAACGGAAAGCCCAACTGCTGCTCGGCGTGCTGCAGCACTTTGGTCACCGCCGGTTGCGAGACGTGCAGCAATTGCGCAGCGGCGCTGACCGAGCCGGTCTGGCGGATGGCCTGGAAAATCTCGATGTGGCGAAGGCGCATGGCGAGTCCATAACCTTTGTTTATAGGTCTGGCATCTTTATTCATTGTTCGGCGCCTGTCACCTCACCCTAACCTCAGCCTCGTCTTCACATAGAAATAGGGACGGACATGGCTCAGCGTGTGTGCATCATCGGCGGCGGCGTGATCGGGTTGGCAACGGCCTATGCGCTGGTGCGCGACGGTTTCGAAGTGACAGTGGTCGAGGCGCGGCAGTCGCTGGGCAGCGAAACCAGCTTCGCCAACGGCGGCCAGTTGTCCTACCGCTATGTGGCGCCGCTGGCCGATGCCGGCGTGCCGTTGCAGGCGATCGGCTGGATGCTGCGCGGCGACTCACCGCTCAAGCTGCGCCCGCGTCTGGACCCGGCGCAATGGCGCTGGATGGCGTCGTTTCTCGCCGCCTGCCGCACCTCGGTCAACCGCGAAAACGCGGCGCATCTGTTGCGTCTGGCGCTGTTCAGCCAGAGCACGCTGAAACGCTGGCGCGAGGATGACGGACTCACCGGTTTCAACTGGCGGCGCAACGGCAAACTGGTGACTTTCCGCAATGCCGTCAGTTTCGACCATGCGCGCAAGGGCCTGGCCGATCCGCAGCAACAACAGGTGTTGTCCGCCACCGAATGTGCGCAGCTGGAACCGGCCTTGACCAAGGCGCCATTTGTGGGCGCGATCTACACGCCGGATGAAGAAGTCGGCGACTGTCACGCCTTCTGCCAGCAGTTGGCGGTGCGATTGAAGGCGTCGGGCCGTTGCGAGTTTCGTCTCGGTCAGGCAGTCACCGGCATTCGTCACAGCCACGGCGCCGTCACCGCCATTGAGCTTGGCGACGAAACCCTGCCGGTCGACCAACTGGTAATCGCCGCCGGGCACCGAAGCTCTTTGCTGGCGCTGCCCGGCCTGCACGTGCCGCTGTATCCGCTGAAGGGGTACAGCCTGACCGTGCCGATCGGCAACGGGCATCGGGCGCCGGACGTGAGCATCACCGACTACGACCGCAAGATCGTCTACGCGCGCATCGGCGAACAGTTACGGGTGGCGGCGATGGTGGACATCGTCGGTTTCGACCCGGCGGTAGATCCCGAGCGGTTGGCACTGATCAAGCGCCAGGCCCGCGACACCTTTCCCGATGCCGGCAATTACGACGCGGCTGTGGAGTGGGCGGGCATGCGCCCGGCCACCCCAACCGGCGTACCGCTGCTGGGCGCCACGGCGTATCGCAATCTGTGGCTCAACCTCGGCCACGGCGCGCTCGGTTTCACCCTGGCCTGCGGCAGCGGGCAGTTGCTCAGCGAACTGATCGGCCAGCAGCGTACATCCATTGATCTGCACGGCTTCAATCCCCGTGCGGCGTGACGGATTCTGCTAAAACACCCCAACCACAACGGAGAATAACAATGCAAAAAATCACGTTGCTCGGCTGCACACTGGCGCTGTTCATCGGCGCCCAGGCGCAGGCCAATGAAGTGCCGCTGACCGGCGCGCTTGGCAAGATCGCCAGCGCCAACAGCATTACCCTGGGCTATCGCGATGCGTCGGTGCCGTTCTCGTATGTGGGCGATCACACCGGGCAGCCGATGGGGTATTCGGTGGAGCTGGCGGGCAAGATTGTCGAGCGGATCAAGCAGCAACTGGCGTTGCCGGAGCTGAAGGTGAAGTACAACCTGGTGACATCGCAGACGCGGATTCCGCTGGTGCAGAACGGCACGGTTGATCTTGAGTGCGGCTCCACCGGGGTGACGGCCGAGCGGCAGAAACAGGTCGCGTTCTCCTACGGTTTCATCTACGTAAAAGGGCAGTTGCTGACCGCAAAGGACAGCGGCATTCACAGCTTCGATGACCTGCGCGGCAAGAACGTGGTGACCACCGCCGGCACCACCAACGAGCGCTATCTGAAGAGCTACAACCTTGACCACAAACTGAACATGTTCGTGATCAGCGCCAAGGATCACGGCGAGGCGTTCCAGATGCTGCAGTCGGGACGGGCAGCGGCCTTCTACATGGACGACGCATTGCTCTACGGCGAGCGGGCCAAGGCGCGGGACCCGCACAACTGGGTCGTGGTGGGGGAGGAACAATCGCGGGAAATCTACAGCTGCATGGTGCGCAAGGATGATCCGCAATTCCTCGCGCTGGTGAACGACGCGCTGGCGGATCTGTACAGCTCGGGGGAGATCAACGGGATTTACAAGCGCTGGTTCGAACAGCCGATTCCGCCAAAGGGGTTGAACCTGGAGTTTCCGATGACCAGCGAGTTGAAGGCGATCATTGCCAGGCCAGTCAGTGATCCGGTGGAGTGACAGTCAGACCGAGGGGAAGCTTTTCGCGAGCAAGCCCGCTCCCACAGTAGTTCTCGGGTGTACACAAAATTTGTGCTCACTGGAAATCCAATGTGGGAGCGGGCTTGCTCGCGAAGAGGCCCTAGAAGTCACCCCAAAGCTGCTGAGCCACCGCCAGTGCAACCACCGGCGCAGTCTCGGTACGCAGCACGCGTGGGCCGAGGCGGGCGGCGTGGAAACCGTTGCCCTTGGCCTGCTCGACCTCGTCATCCGACAAACCACCCTCTGGCCCGATCAAAAACGCCAGCGTCGCCGGTTTGGCATGGCTCACCAGCGGCTCGGCCACCGGGTGCAGCACCAGTTTCAGCTCGGCTTCGGTCTGCTTGATCCAGTCCGCCAGCAGCACCGGCGGATGAATCACCGGCACCCGCGAGCGACCGCACTGCTCACAGGCGCTGATCGCCACCTGACGCCAGTGCAGCAGGCGTTTGTCGGCGCGTTCGTCCTTCAGGCGCACTTCGCAGCGGTCGCTGAAGATCGGGGTGATTTCCGTCACGCCCAGCTCGGTGGCTTTCTGGATCGCCCAGTCCATGCGTTCGCCACGGGACAGGCCCTGGCCGAGGTGGATCTGCAGCGGCGATTCAATCTGCCCGGCTAACTGCTCGTCGATCTGCACGACGACGCGTTTCTTGCCGACCTCCACCAGCGAGCCGCGAAACTCATGGCCGGAGCCGTCGAACAGCTGCACCGCATCGCCCTCGGCCATGCGCAGCACGCGGCTGATGTAATGCGCCTGGGCTTCCGGCAGTTCGTGTTCGCCGGTGCTCAGGGGGGCGTCGATAAAGAAGCGGGACAGTCTCATTTCGGGTCTCTGGAAAGATGTGAATCAGTTGGATCGGTGTCGACTTCATTCGCGAGCAGGCTCGCTCCCACAGGGAAATGCATTCCAGGGTGGGAGCGAGCCTGCTCGCGAAAGCGGCAGTTCAGGCGCCACAAATTTTCAATCAGCCCGGATCGCGGAACCCCGGGTGGAAATCTTTTGGCACGGCCACGCTGACGCTGTCACGGGTGGCGATGTCGATGCCTTCGCTGGCGACTTCGGCGAGGAAGTCGATCTGCTCCGGGGTAATCACGTACGGCGGCAGGAAATACACCACGCTGCCCAGCGGACGCAGCAGCGCGCCACGCTCCAGCGCATGCTGGAACACCTTCAAACCGCGACGTTCCTGCCAAGGGTAGGCCTCTTTGGTGGCTTTATCCTTGACCATTTCGATCGCCAGCACCATGCCGGTCTGCCGCACTTCGCTGACATTCGGGTGATCGACCAGATGCGCAGTGGCCGAGGCCATGCGCCGGGCCAGGGCCTGGTTGTTCTCGATGACGTTGTCCTGCTCGAAGATATCCAGGGTCGCCAGCGCCGCCGCACAGGCCAGCGGGTTACCGGTGTAGCTGTGCGAATGGAGGAAGGCGCGCAGGGTCGGGTAGTCGTCGTAGAACGCGCTGTAGACCTCGTCGGTGGTCAGGCACGCCGCCAGTGGCAGGTAGCCGCCGGTCAGGGCCTTGGACAGGCAGAGGAAGTCCGGGCGGATGCCGGCCTGCTCACAGGCGAACATGGTGCCGGTGCGGCCGAAGCCGACGGCGATTTCGTCGTGGATCAGGTGCACGCCGTAGCGGTCGCAGGCTTCGCGCAGCAGTTTGAGATAGACCGGGTGATACATGCGCATGCCGCCGGCGCCCTGAATCAACGGCTCGACGATGACTGCCGCCACGCTGTCATGATGTTCTGCCAAGGTTTGTTCCATGGCAGTGAACATGTTGCGCGAATGTTGTTCCCAGCTCATGCCTTCGGGGCGCAGATAGCAATCCGGGCTTGGCACCTTGATGGTGTCCATCAGCAGCGCTTTGTAGGTTTCGGTGAACAGCGGCACGTCGCCGACTGCCATCGCTGCCATGGTTTCGCCGTGGTAGCTGTTGGTCAGGGTGACGAAGCGTTTCTTGTTCGGCTGGCCGCGGTTGAGCCAGTAGTGAAAGCTCATTTTCAGCGCGACTTCGATGCAGGACGAACCATTATCGGCGTAGAACACCCGGTTCAGGCCTTCCGGGGTCATCTTCACCAGACGCTCGGACAGTTCGATCACCGGTTGATGGCTGAAACCGGCCAGAATCACGTGCTCCAGCTGATCGACCTGATCCTTGATGCGCTGGTTGATGCGCGGGTTGGCGTGGCCGAACACGTTGACCCACCAGGAGCTGACGGCATCGAGGTAGCGCTTGCCTTCGAAGTCTTCGAGCCAGACGCCTTCGCCGCGCTTGATCGGGATCAGCGGCAGCTGTTCGTGGTCTTTCATCTGGGTGCAGGGATGCCACAGCACCGCGAGGTCGCGTTGCATCCACTGGTTATTCAGGCCCATTTACAGTCTCCTCGAGGCGGCTCGCGTCAGGCGCGGGCAAACAATCGCGCAAGCCTATGCAATGCATCGCGCCGGGACAACCCATTGCGTCGATTGAGCTACTTTGTATGGGCCGATAGACGTCGCTGGCGGCGTTTTGATGGCTGACGTATTCTTCGCGGTTCTTTGGGTCGTCTGACCCGCAAAACTGCTTTTTTCCTACGTGTATTTCCGGAGTTCGCTGAATGTCTGTCGGTTGGCTGCGCGCCTGTGCGCTGGTGATGTTGGGGCTGTTCAGCGTTACGGCGCTGGCCAAGGATAAAACCGCAATCGTGATCGGCGGCGGCCTGTCGGGCCTGACCGCAGCTTACGAGCTGCAAAACAAGGGCTGGCAGGTCACGCTGCTGGAAGCCAAACCGAGCCTGGGCGGTCGCTCGGGCATGGCCACCAGCGAGTGGATCGGCAACGACAAGACCCAGCCGGTGCTGAACAAATACGTCTCGACCTTCAAGCTGAGCACCACGCCAGCCCCTGAATTTGTGCGTACCCCGGGTTATCTGATCGACGGTGAATATTTCTCCGCTGCCGATCTGGCGACCAAGCAGCCTGCTACCGCCGATGCCTTGAAGCGCTACCAGAAAACCCTCGACGATCTGGCGCGCTCGATCGACGACCCGCAGAACCCGGCCGCGACCAACACCCTGCATGCGCTGGACCAGATCAACGTGTCGAGCTGGCTCGACAAGCAGAACCTGCCGGCCACCGCGCGTCAGTTGATCAACCAGGACATCCGCACCCACTACGACGAGCCTTCGCGTCTGTCGCTGCTGTATTTCGCCCAGCAGAACCGCGTCTACCGTGGCGTCTCTGACCGTGACCTGCGCGCCTCGCGTCTGGTCGGCGGCAGCCAGGTACTGGCCCAGGCGTTCGTCAAGCAGATCAAGACCATCAAGACCAACTCGCCGGTTTCCGCGATCACTCAGGACAAGGACGGCGTGACCGTCAAGGTCGGCAGTGTCGGCTACCAGGCTGACTACGTGGTGCTGGCCGTGCCGCTGCGTGCGCTGAACAAGATTGCGCTGACCCCGGCACTGGACGCTCAGCACCTGGCCGCGATCAAGGGCACCAACTACGGCTGGCGCGACCAGATCATGTTGAAGTTCAAGACGCCGGTGTGGGAAAGCAAGGCGCGCATGTCCGGCGAGATCTACAGCAACGCAGGTCTGGGCATGCTCTGGATCGAGCCGGCGCTGAAGGGTGGCGCCAACGTGGTGATCAACCTGTCCGGCGACAATGCCCGCGTGATGCAGGCGTTCGGCGACAAGCAGATGGTCGATCAGGTGCTGATCCGTCTGCACGCGTTTTATCCACAGGCCCGTGGCTCGTTCACCGGCTATGAAATCCGTCGCTACAGCACTGACCCGTCGATGGGCGGCGCCTACCTGGCTTACGGCCCGGGCCAGATCAGCAAGTTCTGGCGCATGTGGGAGCGCCCACTGCAACGCGTAGCGTTTGCCGGCGAACACACCGACACCCTGTATCCGGGCACTCTGGAAGGCGCGCTGCGCACTGGTCAGCGTGCGGCCAGTCAGGTTGAAGACCTGGCCGCCGGCAAGTCGTTTGAGCCGGTCAAAGTGGTTCCGGCCGCAGCAGCGGCAGGCGCGGCGGGTGCCGTGGCGGCGAAGAAGGGCAACTTCTTCAGCAACCTGTTTGGCGGTTCGGATGACGAGAAGAAGCCAGAACCTGTGAAGGCGCCTGAGCCGGCTCCAGCACCGGTCACTCCAGCGCCTGCACCGGCTCCGGCACCTGCGCCAGCTCCGGTGGAAGCGCCGAAACCAGCCGCTCCGGTGAAAGCCGAACCGGCGAAGAAAGCGCCAGCCAAGCCTGCAGCGAAAAAGCCTGCAGCGAAAACCGAGGCGAAAAAGGCCCCGGCCAAACCGGCGGCGAAAAAGGCTGAGCCGGCGAAGAAGCCTGCGGCCAAGCCGGCTACAACCCCGGCTCCGGCGGCAAACACCGATAGCAAAGCGCAGTAAGGCTTTGCGGTGAATGAAAAAGCGCGGCTCTCATGCCGCGCTTTTTTTTGGCCTGCCAAACCGCCTTCGCGAGCAAGCTCGCTCCCACATTATTCGACCGTGATCCCTCAGCTGGAATGCGATCCCCTGTGGGAGCGAGCTTGCTCGCGAAGAGGCCGGTTCAGGCAGCACTGACTTTGGATCTGTACCCAGCCTTCTGCCCCACACTTTCCCCTTTAATCTTTCCTTAACTACCATGTTCAAGACTCTTGATCGTATTTCTCGATATTTCAAAGCAAAATTTTCCGCTTTAATTCGATAGATAACTCGCTAGTCTTGGTTCGCAGTTCTCACAGGATTTGGGCAATGCAGCTACGTAACTCTGCTTCACGCTATGGTTGGGTCAGCATCTTCATGCACTGGGGCGTGGCGCTGGCGGTCTTCGGACTGTTCGCGCTGGGTCTGTGGATGGTGGGGCTGGATTACTACAGCAGCTGGCGCAAAGACGCGCCGGATCTGCACAAGAGCATCGGTCTGGTGCTGCTGGGTGTGATGGTGTTGCGGGTGTTGTGGCGCTTTATCAGCCCACCGCCACCGACGCTGCAAAGCTACAGCCGCATGACCCGCATCGGCGCCAAATTCGGCCACGGGTTTCTGTACGTCGGGCTGTTCGCTGTGATGCTTGCCGGTTACCTGATTTCCACCGCAGACGGTGTCGGGATCCCGGTGTTTGGCCTGTTTGAAGTTCCTGCACTGGTTTCCGGGCTACCGGATCAGGCAGACACCGCTGGGGTGATTCATCTCTGGCTGGCATGGGCGCTGGTAATTTTTTCCGGTCTCCATGCGTTGGCAGCATTGAAGCACCACTTTATCGATCGTGATGCGACCCTCACTCGAATGCTCGGTCGCAAAGCCTGAAATTCAACCTCGACTCAAAGGAAAAGAAAGCATGTTGAAAAAGACTCTGGCCGCTCTGGCAATCGGTTCGGCCGTACTGTCCGCGAACGTGATGGCTGCTGATTACACCGTCGACAAGGAAGGCCAGCACGCTTTCGTCGACTTCAAGATCAGCCACCTGGGCTACAGCTACATCACCGGTACCTTCAAGGACATCGACGGCAAGTTCAGCTTCGACGCCGCCAAGCCTGAAGACAGCAAAATCGAATTCAACGTGAAAACCGCCAGCGTGTTCACCAACCACGCCGAGCGCGACAAGCACATCTCCAGCAAAGACTTCCTGGACGTGGGCAAATACGCTGACGCCAAGTTCGTCTCCACCAGCGTCAAATCCACCGGCAAGAACGCCGATGGCAAAGACACTGCCGACGTGACCGGCGACCTGACCCTGCACGGCGTGACCAAGCCAATCGTGGTCAAGGCTGTGTTCCTGGGCGAAGGCAAGGATCCATGGGGCGGCTACCGTGCCGGCTTTGAAGGCACAACCAGCATCAAGCGCTCTGATTTCGGCAAGATGATGGATCTGGGTCCACAGTCCGACAAGGTCGACCTGTACATCTCGTTCGAAGGTGTGAAAGCGAAGTAATTTTCGCCGCTATACAAAAACGCCCCCGGTCGTAAGGCCGGGGGCGTTTTTTATTGTCCGTCACATGCACTGATATCACCGCAGATCCACTGTGGGAGCGGGCTTGCTCGCGAATGCGGCGGGCCAGTCGATACTTCCGTTACAGACATACCGCATTCGCGAGCAAGCCCGCTCCCACAGGTGATGTGGTGATTCAGGGATATTGGCTTGCTCATGAAAAATGCCCCGGCTCTTTCGAACCGGGGCATTTTTCATTGCCGCGATAACTCAGCGATTGCGGGTCAGCAGTGCTGGTTTTTCGCCGCGCGGGCGGGTCGGCAGTTGATCGAGCTGCTCAGGCGTCGGGAAGCGGTCGGCTTTCGATTCCTTGTGCATGATCTTCGGCCCGGTGCTGCGCGGGTTCTGCACGGCCGGTTCGGCGCGTTGCTGATCGTCGCGAGCCGGGCGGCGGTTGCGCGACGAGGACTCGTCGCGACGGCCCTGGCCGTCACGCGGAGCACCGTTGCGCGGGCCGTTGCGTTTGCCCGGCGGGGTGCCGGTGCTCGAACCGTTGCTGTTACGCGGGCCGTTCTGGCGACCTTGCGACTGACCGCCGCGTGGAGCGCCTGCACCTGCGCCCTGAGCTGGCGCGCCTGGACGGCGACCACGGCCACCGGCAGGAGCAGCTTTCGGCACGTAATCAACGCGGTTACCGAAGTTATCGATATCGTCGTCGAGGAACTCGTCCGGTGCACGATCAGCCGCCGCGCGTGGTGGCTGGCTCGGACGCTGTTCGCGGGCCGGGGTGCCTTCACGTGGTTTCTGCTGACGGGCAGGGCGCTCGCCGCGTTCGCCGGCGGGTTTTTCCTTGCCCTTGTCTTTGCCTTTGTCTTTACGACCGCCGCCACCGCCGCCGCCATTCGGACCGTCGCCGCGCGGGCCACGGGAGTTGCGCGGGTTGCGCATGTCCGGGCGCTCGCGCACTTCAGGCTTCTCGGCCTCGATGGTGCTGGCATCGAAGCCCATCAGGTCGCCATCGGCGATTTTCTGCTTGGTCATGCGTTCGATGCTTTTCAGCAGTTTTTCTTCGTCCGGGGCCACCAGCGAGATCGCCTCGCCCGAACGACCGGCGCGGCCAGTACGGCCGATACGGTGCACGTAGTCTTCATCGACGTTTGGCAGCTCGAAGTTGACCACGTGTGGCAACTGATCGATGTCCAGACCGCGCGCGGCGATGTCGGTCGCGACCAGGATGCGCACTTCACCGGCCTTGAAATCGGCCAGGGCTTTGGTGCGGGCGTTCTGGCTCTTGTTGCCGTGGATCGCCACAGCCGGCAGGCCGTGCTTGTCCAGGTACTCGGCCAGACGGTTGGCGCCGTGCTTGGTGCGGGTGAACACCAGTACCTGTTCCCAGGCGCCGGCGGTGATCAGGTGCGCCAGCAGGGCACGCTTGTGGCTGGCCGGCAGACGGAACACGCGTTGCTCGATGCGCTCGACCGTGGTGTTCGGCGGGGTGACTTCGATGCGTTCCGGGTTGTGCAGCAGTTTGCCGGCAAGATCGGTGATGTCTTTGGAGAACGTCGCCGAGAACAGCAGGTTCTGACGCTTGGCCGGCAGGCGTGCGAGGACTTTCTTCACGTCGTGAACGAAGCCCATGTCGAGCATGCGGTCGGCTTCGTCGAGGACGAGGATTTCGACGTGGGACAGATCGACACTGCCCTGGCCTGCGAGGTCGAGCAGACGACCCGGGCAGGCGACGAGCACGTCAACGCCACGGGACATGGCCTGGACTTGCGGGTTCATGCCGACGCCACCGAAGATGCAGGCGCTGACGAATTTCAGGTCACGGGCGTAGATCTTGAAGCTCTCGTGAACCTGGGCCGCGAGTTCGCGGGTCGGGGTCAGGACCAGTACGCGCGGTTGGCGCGGGCCATGACGCTGGGATTTGTCCGGGTGACCGTTGGGGAACAACCGCTCCAGGATCGGAAGGGCGAAACCGCCGGTTTTACCGGTACCTGTCTGTGCCGCAACCATCAGGTCGCGACCTTGCAACACGGCGGGAATGGCCCGCTGTTGCACCGGAGTAGGCTCGGTATAGCCCGCATCTTCGATGGCACGGACTAAAGCCTCGGAGAGACCGAGGGAAGCAAAGGACATGAGTAATCCTGTTTTAGTTAGGGCTTGGCCCAATGGGAGTCTTGCCTGGCGCGAATCGCGTTTAAGAGGACGCGATCCCGTCCGGTCCTGCTGCGGTTCCGAAGGCACGTCAGGAGCGCTCGCGCGGGCTGAAAGCTGCGCTGTAGCGGGTCGAGAGGCCTGTTACGGTTCCGGGCGTCCGGGCGTGAGCCTGGCGGGAACGCCGGAGTATAACAGAGCAATCACTGCGCGCTGCTTTCCTGCTGCTCAACGGTTTTGCGGCTGGCCGAGGCGTTGCCCAGCGGCACGGCGTCGACCGGGGCGGCGCCGTAGCGTGCGCTGAGCTCGGCGTAGGCCGGTTCGCGCTTGAAACGCTTGAGTTCGGCACCGAAACGCGCCACCAGCAGATCCATCCCGGCATTGCGTCGAACGGCCAGATATTGGCTCTGACGGCTGATGACCGTGGGATTTTCGGTGATTTGATCGCGAATATTCAGTTGATCGAGCAAATGCTGGCCCACGCGGCGATCGGTGATCAGCAAGTCGATACGTCCGCGCAACAGTTTGCCGAAGTTGGCCTCGTGGGTCGGTGCCGGCTCGCGGGTGAACAGTGTCGACTGGCTGAAGTCCGGACTGTACAGATAGCCCGGCGAAGTGCCGATGGTCAGGCCTTTGAGGTCTTCGAGCTGGCGGAACGGATGGGGACGGTCGTTGGCGTAGAACATCACGAACTCGACGTCCGACAGCGGTTCGATGGGGTAGAGCAGAGTGGCATCACGCTCGTCGCTGTGAAAAATATCCAGCGCGCCATCGGCCTGGCCGGTTTCGAGCATCGACAGACAACGTTTCCACGGCAGGAACTGCCACTCGACTTCGATTCCCAGACGCTTGAACACGATGGCGGTGGTTTCGTAGTCCAGCCCGAGGTTCTTGCCGCCCTCCTCGTAGACATAAGGCGCCCACGGCTCGGTGACAATACGCAGCTTCTCGCCCCGAGCGGCAAAGCTCAGGCAAGCAAAAACCAGCACGGTGAGTAACTGCGCGAAAAAAGGCATGGCTTGAGATTACGACGAGAAACGCGAAAGAGCCAGAAAGTGCCTGCACAAGCTCTAATTCGGGGATTCAAAAGCAAAAAATCGCAGCAACGACGCCCCTGTAGGAGCTGCCGAAGGCTGCGATCTTTTGATCTTTCTTTTAATGCTTAGCGCGGCAACTTCAGGTTATTCCAGATCGCCAGACTAGGTTCAGCCTGGTTCATGGAATAGAAGTGCAGCCCCGGTGCGCCGCCCTGCAACAGGCGTTCGCACATTTCGCTTACAACTTGCTCGCCGAAGCGCTGAATGCTCTGGCTGTCATCGCCGTAGGCTTCCAGTTGCTTGCGGATCCAGCGCGGGATTTCCGCACCGCAGGCATCGGAGAACCGCGCCAGCTTGCTGTAGTTGGTGATCGGCATGATCCCCGGCACGACTGGAATATCCACGCCCAGCGCCTGCAAACGGTCGACGAAGTAGAAGTAACTGTCGGCGTTGAAGAAGTACTGGGTGATCGCGCTGTCGGCGCCGGCGCGGGCCTTGCGCACGAAGTTGGCGAGATCGTCTTCGTAATTGCGCGCTTGCGGATGCATCTCCGGGTAAGCGGCAACTTCGATGTGGAAATGATCACCGGTTTCTTCACGAATGAATTCCACCAGTTCGTTGGCGTGACGCAGCTCGCCGCTGGTCATGCCCATGCCGGATGGCAGGTCGCCACGCAGGGCCACGATGCGCTTGATGCCGGCCGCCTTGTACTCGTTCAGCAGGCCGCGCAGGTCGTCCTTGCTGTCGCCGACGCACGACAGGTGCGGTGCGGCCGGTACTTTGACTTCGCTTTCCAGTTGCAGAACGGTGTTGAGGGTGCGATCACGGGTCGAACCACCAGCGCCGTAGGTGCAGGAAAAGAAGTCGGGGTTGTACGTTGCCAGCTGACGGGCAACGTTGAGCAGTTTTTCATGCCCAGCATCGGTCTTGGTCGGGAAGAACTCGAAGCTGTAGCGACGGTCTTGGGACATGGGAAATACCCTTGGAAACACGAAGCCTGTGAGGCTTGCGACGCCCATGTGGGAGCGGGCTTGCTCGCGAAAGCGGCGGGTCAGGCAACATCAATGCTGAATGACAGACCGCTTTCGCGAGCAAGCCCGCTCCCACAGGGAGAGCAGGCCGCCGCGTCAATCAGTAGCGGTAAGCGTGCGGCTTGAACGGGCCTTCGACGGTCACGCCGATGTAGTCAGCCTGTTGCTTGGTCAGTTGAGTGACCACGCCACCGAAGCCGCGAACCATTTCCAGGGCCACTTCTTCGTCGAGTTTCTTCGGCAGTACTTCAACGGTCAGACGCTCGGCTTTCTGGGCTGGCGACAGGTCGGCGTACTTCTGGCCGAACAGGAAGATCTGCGCCAGTACCTGGTTGGCGAACGAACCGTCCATGATGCGGCTCGGGTGACCAGTGGCGTTGCCCAGGTTCACCAGACGGCCTTCGGCCAGCAGGATCAGGTAGTCGTCGTTCTGCGCGTCGAAAGCGCCCGGGCCGGTACGGTGGATCTTGTGGACCTGTGGCTTCACTTCTTCCCATGCCCAGTTCTTGCGCATGAAAGCGGTGTCGATTTCGTTGTCGAAGTGGCCGATGTTGCAGACAACAGCGCGCTTCTTCAGGGCTTTGAGCATGTTCGCGTCGCAAACATTGACGTTACCAGTGGTGGTCACGATCAGGTCGATCTTGCCCAGCAGCGCTTTGTCGATGCTCGCTTCGGTGCCGTCGTTGATCCCGTCGATGAACGGCGAAACCAGTTCGAAACCGTCCATGCAGGCCTGCATGGCGCAGATCGGGTCAACTTCGGAGACCTTGACGATCATGCCTTCCTGACGCAGGGACTGGGCCGAACCCTTGCCCACGTCACCGTAACCGATGACCAGCGCTTGCTTGCCGGACAGCAGGTGGTCGGTGCCGCGCTTGATCGCATCGTTCAGGCTGTGACGGCAGCCGTACTTGTTGTCGTTCTTGGACTTGGTCACCGAGTCGTTGACGTTGATCGCCGGGATCTTCAGCTCGCCCTTGGCCAGCATGTCCAGCAGTCGGTGAACGCCAGTGGTGGTTTCTTCGGTCACGCCGTGAACGCGATCCAGTACTTGTGGGTACTTGTCGTGCAGCAGCTGAGTCAGGTCGCCGCCGTCGTCGAGGATCATGTTGGCGTCCCATGGCTGGCCATCTTTCAGGATGGTCTGCTCCAGGCACCACTCGTACTCTTCTTCAGTCTCGCCTTTCCAGGCGAAAACCGGGATGCCGGCGGCAGCGATGGACGCAGCGGCCTGATCCTGAGTCGAGAAAATGTTGCAGGAAGACCAGCGTACTTCGGCACCCAGGGCAACCAGGGTTTCGATCAGCACGGCAGTCTGAATGGTCATGTGGATGCAGCCGAGGATTTTCGCGCCCTTGAGCGGCTGCTCGGAGGCGTACTTGCGGCGCAGACCCATCAGGGCCGGCATTTCCGACTCGGCGATGATGGTTTCGCGACGGCCCCAGGCAGCCAGGGACATGTCGGCAACTTTGTAATCGTTAAAATCTGCAGGCGTGATAACAGCGCTCATGAAGAGCCTCCATTCGTAATGTATGCGAATGGGCGCCGTTGTGCGTTTAGTGTCCGGCCGTGGCCAGTCAACGCCCCATCCGAGCCTGACAGGTTGATCCTGCTGCAGCGCCCCTCGGACAGGTGGCGGGAAAACGGTAGCAAGTGAAGGTTACCGTTTTGAAACGGGGGCGATTATAGCCGTCTAGACTGATCTTCCAAAGGGTTTCTGTCGGCCAGATGAAGATCGCTAATAGCGACCATAGTAGAAGGCTCATGGAGCCTGACCGCCCGGTCTGCCAAGATGGCGCCATCTTTCGGCAAACGCTCAGGAGTGAACATGAATTTCCACACCCGCAAATGGGTAAAACCCGAAGACCTGAACCCCAACGGCACCCTGTTCGGCGGCAGCCTGCTGCGCTGGATCGACGAAGAAGCGGCGATTTACGCGATCGTCCAGTTGGGCAATCAGCGCGTGGTGACCAAGTACATTTCCGAGATCAATTTCGTCAGCGCCTCGCGCCAGGGCGACATCATCGAACTGGGCATCACCGCCACCGAGTTCGGTCGTACCTCGATCACCCTGACCTGTGAAGTGCGCAACAAGATCACCCGCAAGAGCATCCTCACGGTCGAGAAGATGGTCTTCGTCAACCTCGGCGAAGACGGCCTGCCGGCGCCGCACGGTCGCACCGAGATCAAGTACGTCAAAGACCAGTTCAAGGAAGATGAACTGGTCAGCAACTAACATCGGCGGCGCGCCCTTCGCGAGCAAGCCCGCTCCCACATGGATTGCGTTGTACCTGTGGGAGCGGGCTTGCTCGCGAAGGCGGTTGTTCAGCCAGCGAAGAATCATCTGGCCACTGAACAGCCATGAACCGCCGGGGTCGTAGGTAAACACCACCCCCCACGGTTCCCGCGCCATGAGCAACCCTACAGACGGCAAGACCCCCAACCTCTCGACCGATGAACAACACGAAGTCGAGAAAAACCAGCCGCCCCGCGCGGCGGTTCTGCATGAAATCATCCGCACTCAAGGTGATCAGGAACTGGAGCGCAGCATTGCCGCGCTGTGGTGGTCGGCGCTCGCCGCCGGGCTGACCATGGGCCTGTCGCTGATGGGCATGGGCCTGCTCAATTCGCGTCTGCCCGAGGGCGAGGAATTCAAGGTGATCGCCAGTTTCGGCTACTGCGCCGGTTTCCTCGCGGTGATCCTCGCTCGCCAGCAACTGTTCACCGAAAACACCCTGACCGCCGTCCTCCCGGTGATGAGCAAACCGACCCTGGCCAATTTCGGCCGGCTGATCCGCCTGTGGGGCGTGGTCCTGTTCGGCAATTTGTGCGGGACGATTCTGGTGGCGTACGTGATGCTCGAGCTGCCGATCTTCGACGCCAAGACCGATCACGCCTTCCTTGAAATCGGCCGCAAGGTCATGGAAAACCACGCCAGTCAGATGTTTGCCAAGGGCATCGTTTCCGGCTGGATGATCGCCACCATGGTCTGGATGATCCCGTCCATGGAGAGCGCGAAGATGTGGATCATCATCCTCATCACCTACCTGATGGCGCTGGGCGACTTCACCCACATCGTGGTCGGTTCGGCGGAAGTGTCGTATCTGGTATTTGCCGGCGAGCTGCCGTGGAGTGATTTCTGGATGGTGTTTGCCGGGCCGACGCTGGCGGGGAACATCATCGGCGGCAGTTTCATCTTCGCCCTGATCAGCCATGCGCAGATCCGCAGCGAGAGCGGGGCGCCCAAGACGGATAAACCGAACTCCGGCAAACCCCGCGAAGATGAATCCGACAGCAAGCCCCGATAGTTTCAGGCCTTGAACGGCGGGCTGACCGGTTCTGTCGTCGGTTCGCTTTCAGGTGCCTTGAGCTGTCCCTCCCAGCGCGCGATGACCAGCGGTGCCAGTGCATTGCCCAACACATTGAGCGCGGTGACCGGCATGTCCATCAAGCGGTAGACGCCGGCGATGATTGCCACGCCTTCCACTGGCAAACCGGCGGTGGTCAGGGTCGCTGTGAGGATGATGAACATGAAACCCGGCACTCCCGCCGCGCCCTTTGACGTCAACACCATGATCAGCACCAGCATGGCCTGATCCGCCAGACCCAGATCAATCCCGTACGCCTGGGCGATAAACAGCGTGCCCAGTCCCGCGAACAGCGAGGCGCCATCAAGGTTGAACGAGTACCCCAGTGGAATGACCATGCTGGTGATCGGGCGCGGAGCGCCATACTTCTCCATTTTCTCGATCAGTTGTGGCATCACCGTGGCCGACGCAGCACTGCTGTAAGCCAGTATCAATTCACTGCGTATTTCCCGAATCAGGTGGAAAAAGCGAATGCCGGCCATCCGCGCCACCAGCCCCAGCACGCCCAACGCGAAGAGCAACACCGCAACGTAAGTGATGCCGATCAGCTTCGCCAGCGGCAGTAATGCACTGAGGCCGAAGCTGGCCACGGTGACCCCGATCAGGCCGAAGATGCCGATGGGTGAATAGTGCATGACCAGATGCGTGACCTTGAACATGGTGTCCGATACCGCCTGAATCACGGCGATCAATGGCGCCTTCTGCGGCTCGGGCAGCATCGACAGGGCACAGCCGAACAGGATGGCGAAAAACAGCACGGAGAGCAGCTTGCCCTGAGACATGGCCAGGACGATGTTGTCCGGCACGATGTTCACCAGAGTCCGGCCCAGGTTCTGTGTTTCTCCCGTATTCGCCAGACCAATGGCCGGTGATTGCAGGGTGCTGCTGAAGTCCGCGCCGGCGCCGGGCTGAAAAACATTGCCGACGATCAGTCCGAAGACGATGGCAATGCTGGTGATGGTAAAGAAATAAACCAGCGTCTTTATCCCGACCCGGCCCAATGCCCTGGTGCTGCCTGCCCCGGCGATGCCGACGACCATGCACGCAAAGACCAACGGTACAACGATCATTTTCATCAGCCTGATGAACAGGTCACCGGCCGGTTGCAGCAGATTGTCGATGAACCAGATCTTGTGTTCGGGAAACTGGTTGAGAAGGATGCCGACGATTATTCCGGCTGCCAGCCCGAGCATGATGCGGGTGACCAGACTGGTGGGTTTCCTGGTAGTCATGATGTGCCCCTTTTGTTGTTGTGTTTGTTGGGGTGAAGCTCAGTGTGCGAAGAGACCGTCGAAGTCCTTGAAACCCTTGACCTCGATCGGATTGCCGCTGGGATCGAGAAAGAACATCGTGCGCTGCTCGCCGGGTTCGCCGGCGAAGCGGATCACCGGAGGGATTTCAAACGTTGTGCCGAGGCGGCTCAAACGATCGGCCAGCTCCAGCCACTCCTCCAACGGCAGGACGACGCCAATGTGCGGCATCAATACTTTGTGATCGCCAACCTGGCCGGTACGGGTCGTGGTGAAGGGCGTGCCCACATGAAGCGAGAGCTGATTGCCGAAAAAGTCGAAGTCGACCCATGTCTCGGTACTGCGGCCTTCGGTGCAGCCCAACACATCTCGATAAAAAGTCCGCGCCTGTTCCAGGTCGCAAACATGATATGCAGCGTGAAAAGGTCTGTTCATGCGATGTCCCCAAGTGAAGGAGCGCTCAGGGTAAACAGACCGTGCGGCGGGGCATAACGACTTCGCCTTGTTCTGAGCGAAAGGAAAACTTATGGATGTACGGTTTCTGAAAAGTCTGGTGGCGGTGGTCGAGACCGGTTCGATTGCGGCAGCGGCACGGCGCGAGAGTCGCACTGCGGCGGCTATCAGTCAGCGCGTGCAGGCGCTCGAAAGATTGCTGGGTTGCACGTTACTGCTGCGTACCGCGCACGCTGCCCGGCCCTCGGACCAGTGCCTGCTGATTCTGCCGAAAATCAGGGCGATCATCGAATTGGCCCAGGATCTACAGAGCGATCTGCATCCCGATGGGGTGGCCGGTGAACTGACAATCGGTGCAATTTCCACAGCGCTGACCGGCGTGTTACCCACCTTGATCGAACGATTGGCGCTTACAGCACCTGATTTGAAGCTGAAGATCACCCCGGGTGACTCGAAAAGTCTTTACGAGAAGGTGCTTGCAGGGGAGTTGGACGCAGCGATTCTGGTCAGGCCTCCATTCCAGCCGCCCAAGGCATTGGCACTGGTCGTACTCAAGGTAGAGCCGCTGATTCTGGTGGCTCCAGCCGCGTACGCCGGGCAGTCGCTGGAAACGCTGTTGCGCGTTCATCCGTTCATTCGTTATGACGCACGCTCGTGGGGTGGGCAGATTGCTCAGCGCTACCTCGATGAACAGGCCATCGAGCCCAACGTGCTGTGCGAACTGGATGCGCTGGAAACGATCGTCATGCTGGTCGCGCAGGGGATGGGGGTATCGCTGGTGCCGCAGTGGGCCGGGATGATGCTGGAAGGGATGTACGTGTTACCGGTCGAGGACGGGCAGCGTCATGCGCGCGAGTTGGTGGTGATGCATGGCTCGACGCCGCACCGCCCATTGGCGATGCGACATCTGCTTGATTTGCTGTGCGGTCCGTCGTGAGGAGGTTCACGACGGCGCTGCGGTGATACATCAGTGTGCGGGTTCAGCCACGGTCGTCGGCTCGTCACGGGTGGCGTGCTTGACCAGTTTGCCGATGGTCAGGCCCTGCAACAGGATTGACGACAGCACCACGATGTAGGTGATGCTCAGCAGCAAATCGCGCTCCGGGCCCAGCGGCAGGGCCAGCGCCAGTGCCACCGAGACCCCGCCGCGCAAACCACCCCAGGTCAGAATGCGGATGGTGCCGCGCGGCACTGTGCGCCAGCGCCGCAGCAGGACAATGGCCGGGGCCACGGTGAGCAGGCGCGACAGCAGAATCGCCAAGGCCAGCAAGCCGGCCGCCGCCACGTGCGCCCAGTTGAACGGCAGCAACAGCAGCTCCATGCCGATCAGTGCGAACAGCAGCGCATTGAGCATGTCATCGAGCAGCTCCCAGAAGCCGTCGAGGTACTTGCGGGTCATGTCGTTCATCGCCAGGTTGCGCCCCAGGTTGCCGATGATCAGACCGGCGACCACCATCGCAATCGGTGCCGAGACGTGCAGCTCGGTGGCCATCGCCGAACCGCCGATCACCAGCGCCAGGGTCAGCATCACCGTGATCTGATGCTGCTGGACGCTCTTGATCATCCGGTACACCCCATAACCGATCAGCCCGCCGAACAGCACACCGCCAATGGCTTCGTGCACGAACAGCATGGCCGTGGCGCTGAGGGTCGGCGTCTCACCCAGTTGGGCGATGCCCAACAGCACGGTGAACACCACCACCGCAGTGCCGTCATTGAACAGCGACTCGCCGACGATGGTGGTTTTCAGCGGTTTCGAAGCATTGGCGGTACGCAGTACGCCGAGCACTGCGATCGGGTCTGTAGGCGAAATCAGCGCGCCGAACAGCAGGCAGTAGAGGAAGCTCACGTGCCAGCCGAACAGGGCAAAAATGTAATAGGCGAGGCTGCCGATCACGGCGGTGGCAATCAGCACGCCGAACGTCGCCAGCAGGCCGATCGGCCAGCGATAGCTGCGCAGGTCGTTCAGGTTGACGTGCAGGGCGCCGGCGAACAGCAGGAACGACAGCATCCAGTTCATCAGCAGATCGCCGAAGTCGATCTGGCCGATCAGTTGCTGCACGCGCTCTTCGAGGCCGGGATAGCCGAGCACGCTCAGGCCTTGCAGCAACAGGGAGAACATCAGCGCGGTGACCATCACGCCGATGGTCGGCGGCAGGCCGATGAAGCGGTAATTGACGAAGGTGAGAAGGGTGGTGAGGCAGATAAAAGCGGCGACAAGTTCTAGCATCCGGGCTCCATTGGATGGGGGTGGAAAGACAGCGCCCCGATTCTTCGGTGCAAAGGTTGGATGGGCTGTTTCGGGGTGGGGACACAATCATGCCCCCCTCGGTTGGTCAGCCGCAGACATTGGTGTAGGGTCAACAAAAAAATCAAGGAGTGGAACGTGGCGGCGACAGTTCTGGTGTTAATGGCGGCGCTGTTGCATGCGACGTGGAATACCCTGATCAAGTTCAGTGCCGAACGGTTGCTGGTGGTGGCGTGCATGGACACGGTGGCGCTGCTGTTCGTGGCGCTGGCATTTCCATTCATCAGCCTGCCGCCGGTGGAAATCTGGCCGTGGATTCTGGCTTCGGCGGCGTTCGAGCTGTTGTATCGCTATCTGCTGATTCAAGCTTATCGGGTCGGCGACCTCGGGTTGGTCTACCCGCTGATGCGTGGCTTGTCGCCGTTGGTGGTGCTGGCGCTGACCCTGATCTTCGCCGGCGAAGTGCTCACCACGCAGCAGATCCTCGGGATCATGCTGATTCCGCTGGGCATGGCCTGCCTGCTCTGGCAGGGCGGTGGTGGCAAACATCTCCCTTGGTCGATGCTACCGGTGGTGGCGCTGATCGGCTTGTGCATCGGTTGCTACACCTACATCGATGGTCAGGCCTTGAGGCGCTGGTCGCATCCACTGGATTACCTGGTCTGGGTCACGCTGTTCAGCGCCTGGCCGTTTCCGTTGCTGGCGTGGGTGGCGAAACGCCCGGCGTTTCTGGTGTTCTGGCGCGAGCAATGGAAGCTGGGCCTGGCGGTCGGGTTCTGCGTGTTGTTCAGCTACGCTCTGGTGCTGTGGGCGATGCAGTTGGGCTCGATTGCCGAGGCGGCGGCCTTGCGTGAGATCAGCGTGATCCTGGTGGTGCTGTTCGGCATGCGCTACCTGAAAGAACCTTTCGGCAGGCCGCGGCTCTTAGCCTGTGGGCTGGTATTGATCGGCATGCTGGTGATGAAGTTCTGACCGCCCGCCATTTCCAACACTCGAAAAAAGGACGGCTTTATGACGGTGGCTCTGTGGTGTGTGTTGATCGCGATTTTCCTGCCGTATGTGTGCACGATTGTGGCCAAGGTCTCGGGCGGTTTCAGGCTCAGTGACAATCATGATCCTCGGGATTTTCTCGATAGCGTGGGCGGCGTCGCCCGACGGGCGCATGCGGCGCAGTTGAACAGCTTCGAGGTGATGCCGGCGTTTGCGGCAGCGGTGATCGTTGCCCATCTGGTGGGCACGGCGCAGCTGGTGACAGTGAATGTGCTGGCGGTGCTGTTTATCACCAGTCGCCTGCTGTACATCATCTGCTACCTGGCGGATTGGGCGATCTTGCGGTCGCTGGTGTGGTTTGTCGGGATGGGGCTGATTGCTGCGTTCTTCTTTGTGTCGGTCTGATTCTCGGGTGTTGCAGCTGGCCTCTTCGCGAGCAAGCCCGCTCCCACAGGTATCAATGGCGAGCACAAATCCTGTGTACACCAAAGAACCCTGTGGGAGCAGGCTTGCCCGCGAAGGCGGTAGCTCTGGCGCCGAGGCGCTTAAGGCTTGTCCTTAACCGTATCGGCCACCTGCGGCACTCGCGGCAACGCCACACCTTTAGGCCAGAGCATCCAGATCTGTCCCTGCTGTTTCATGTCGCCGGCCAGTTGCCCGGCAGCATCGCCGGTGCCCCAGAACAGATCCGCACGCACCTCGCCGGCAATCGCGCCACCGGTGTCCTGCGCCGCGACCGGGCGAACCAAAGCGCTGCCGTCCGGGCGGGTGGTCGACAGCCACAGCAGGCTTCCCAACGGAATCACCTTGCGATCCACCGCTGCGCTGTAACCTGCCGTTAACGGCACGTTCAGCGAGCCGCGTGGGCCTTCGTTGCTGTCCGGGTTGCGGGTGAAGAACACGTAGCTCGGGTTGCTGCCCAGCAGTTCCGGGATGCGCGACGGGTTGGCCTTGGCCCAGTTGCTGATCGCGCTCATGGTCACGTCTTCTTTCTTCAGCTCGCCTTGCTCGACCAGCCAGCGACCGATCGGCCGGTACGGATGGCCGTTCTGGTCGGCGTAGGCGATGCGCAGTTGTTTGCCATCCGGCGTCTGAATCCGCCCCGAGCCCTGGATCTGCAAAAACTGCAGGTTCATTGGATCGGTCAGGTACGCCACTACCGGCGCTTTGACGCCTTTGGACTCGATGGTCGCCGCGTCGTCATACGGCTTGACCACTCGGCCTTCGAGACGGCCACGCAGGCGCTTGCCCTTCAGTTCCGGGTAAATGCTGTCCAGCGAGACGATGATCATGTCTTCCGGCACGCCGTACACCGGCACGTTCGCCACCTCGGTGGGCGTCAGGCTGCCGGGGTAGACCGGTTCGTAGTAACCGGTGATCAGACCGTTGGGGTTGTCATGCTCGGCGCGCAGTCCGAACACGTCGAGGTTCTGCTTGAGGAACGCGCGAATCTCGTTGGCGCTTTGCGGCACGTTGGCGGCTGCCGCGCAGGTGCCGCCCCAGACCGGATCAGCCTTGAGTCGGGTGCAGGCGCTGCGCCATGAACTGAAACCGGCCACCAGATCGCTGTCGGACACCGCCGGCAAGGCTTCCCAAGTGGCGCTGGAATAAGTGGCCAAGGCATGGGTTTTCGGTTTGGCAGTGTCGCCACCCGTACAGCCGGCAAGGATTGCCAGCAGTGGCAGGGTTGCGATCAGTGGGTGACGCCAGGCCTTGAAACGGCTGTTCATGGAGTGATTCCTGTGCCGGTTGCCCAAGTGCTCCATGCGCTCCGGCAACCCGTATTTTTAATAGGGCTATTGGTGTTTGTCGGCGACGCGAGGATACTGGCCGCCGAATTCCGTGACCTGAAGCCACCATGACTCTTAAAAGAATTTCTGTTGTATTGCTGGCCTGTCTGACCTTGTCCGCCTGTGGCGGCGTCGATCCGAATTCTCCGCTGGGGCAACGCAAGGCGATCTTCAAACAAATGCTCAAGACCGGCGAAGACCTGGGCGGCATGTTGCGTGGACGTATTCCGTTCGACGGGCCGAAATTCGCCGAAGGCGCGGTGAAGCTCGATGCGTTGTCGCATGAACCGTGGAAGCATTTCCCGCAGGTTCGTGAAGAAGATCACACCAGCGCCAAGGATGATGTCTGGCTGCGTCAGGCCCGCTTTCAGGAATTGGCCCGTAACCTTGAGGCGGCCACCGGTGAACTGGTGATCGCCAGCAAGGTTCAGCCGTACAAGGCCAGTAACCTCGGGCCTGCGGTGCAGAAAGTTGAAGATGCCTGCAGCGCTTGCCATAAAGAGTTTCGCGATCATTGATTTCTGTTGTTTGAGCTGACGCCTTCGCGAGCAAGCCCGCTCCCACACTGGATCTGTGTCGTTCACAAATCAAATGTGGGAGCGGGCTTGCTCGCGAAGAGGGCATCAAATTCCCCGCATTAACGGTTACTTGTCGATCTGATCCAGCGCATCCTGCAGTTCCTTGCGCGACTCGGCGAGCTTGTCCTTGCGCTTGTTAATCTTCTCCGGATCGCCTTTCTTCATCGCCTTGTCGAGATCCGCCTGACGCTTGCTCACTTCGTGCTTGGCTTCCAGCACCTTGTTTTCGCGTTCTTTCTTCAGGCCGGCATCGGTGCAGTTCTTCGTCACTTCATCCAGAGCGGTTTGCAGACCGGCCTGCTGATCGGTGTTGCCCCGGGATTTCGCCTGCTCGAGCTGATTGATGATGCCCTGCTTCTTCGCGGCGCAACCGGTCAGGCCCGGTGCATCTTCGTCAGCCATCACAGGCGCGGCCAGAACACCACAGAGAGTCAGCAAGGCAAGCGGTGCAAGAAATTTCATAAAAGCTCCATGTGCAAAGGCAGTCGGGTCGGGGGCACTGCGCTGTTTGAGCGTCTGACGGCCCTTGGGTTCCCGGCTGCCGGGGGATTGCGTGATCAGAAACCGTCGATTCCGGCGGCGCGTAATGTGTCACTCAAGGCCAGCACCTGCGGGTCGCGGAAGAATGCGCTCAATTGCGCCGCGCGGCCCGGGCCGATTCCGGCTTCTGCCTGCCATTGTTCGGTGTCGCGTTGTGCCAGCGCCTGCCACGAGTCGGCCAGTTGTGCCTGCCCCGTCGGCGGTAAACCCAATGCTTTGAGCCACTGGGTGAACGGCCGTTGGCGGGCGCTGTGAAAACTGTTGATCAGACGTGTGCTGCTGCGTTCGCCGAAGCCGGCAATGTTAGCAAGCTCTGGCTCGTCGAGGGTCAACCAATCCAGCAGGTTGTTCAGGCGGCCTGTTTCCAGAAGTTTCTCCCAGGTGCCGCGCCCGACATTCTGCAGCGCCAGCCCCTGCTTGCCACTGAGCCAGGTCAGGCGCGCGAGAAACTGGCTTTCGCAACCGGGTGTCGGTTGCCAGCAGCTCAGGGCGTGGAAGTCGCGCGTGTCGGGAATGTCGAGGGCGGCCCGTTCGGAGGTACGCAACACCACACTGTCGAGTCGTGGAATCGTCAACCCGGCCAGGCTGATTGCCACTTGATCGCCGGGGCGGATATCCAGCGTCTGCCAGCGCTTGAGTGACCCGGCACTGACGCGTCTGATCTCGCGGTCATCGAGCATCACCGGCGACAACTCCAATACTGGCGTGATGCGTCCGCTGCGGCCGACTTTGAAATTCACTTTGCGCACTTCGGCCAGCGCTCGGGCAAACGGGTATTTCCAGGCGATAGCCCAGTAGGGCGCGCTCGCCTGCCAGCGCTCAGCCGGTGGACGCTGGCTCTGGCGCAGGACGATGCCGTCAGTAGCGAACGGCAGGGGCGATCGATACCAGTGCTCGCGCCATTTTTGCGCGTCGGTAAAGTTGGCGATGACCTGACTGAATGGCGCTGTCGTGGCGAAGCCCAGCGTCGCTAGCGTCGATATTCTTTCAGGCAGATTCGCCGGGCCCTGCGGCCAGTCCCAGACGAACAGACCGATCCCGGACGCCTGTTCTGCGCTCAAGGTTTTACGGCTCATCAGCCCGGCAACGGTGGCGCGGGCGTTGACGCTGCCGGCGCTGGCTTGCACATGCTGATTCAGGCGCCAATAGAGCTCGCCCTGCACCAGCAGGTCCAGCGGTTGGGTCAGTTGTTGCGGAATGGCAGCGATCTTTTGCGCCGACGCTGTCCAGTCCTGACCGCTGATCCCGTCGCCGCGACTGATCGCCTGCTGCAACAGGCCGCGACGGTAAATCAGCGTGACCGCTACACCATCGACCTTGGGTTGTACCCAGACATCCTGCCGATCCTTTAACCATGCTTGAACGGCGGCGGCTTGGTGAAGCTTGTCCAGACCGGTGTGGGCGATTGGATGCGCGACGGAGCCAGACGCGCTGCGCAACGGTTCGGGCGCTGCGGGCTGCTGGAAGCACTGGCGCCATTCGATGAGCCGCACGCGCGATTGATCGTAGAGTTCGTCGGCAATCAGCGAGCGGCCTTCGCGGTGGTAGGCGTCGTCCCATTGGTCGATCTGCTGTTGCAGAGCCGAGATTTCAACTTGCGCTTTGCCGAATGGCCAGTCTGGGCAGGCTGCATGGGCGATCAGAGGGGTGAAACTCAGCAAAAGAACTGAAAACAGGCGCAGCGTGGCAAGCATTTTGAGCGTCCTTGCTCAGGGGGAATGCTTTAAGGCTAGGCGAGGATTCAGAGAGGCACCGGGTGGGTGTTTTGCATCGTGTTTCCGTGCCCATACAGGGGGCGCATGGGCCGGCCTCTTCGCGGGCAAGCCCGCTCCCACAGGGTTCTTTATAGATATTGGAAGGGGATTCCAGGCATGAAAAAGCCCCGCACGGCGCGAACCGTGCGGGGCTTTTTTTGCAGCCGGGGAGGGCTTACAGACCAGCGGCAGAACGCAGAGCGTCGGCGCGGTCGGTTTTTTCCCAGGTGAAGGTGGAGAAGGTGTCTTCGCCAACAGTCTTGGTCTGCGGAGCACGACCGAAGTGGCCGTAGGCTGCAGTTTCCTGGTACATCGGGTGCAGCAGGTCGAGCATGGTGGTGATCGCGTATGGACGCAGGTCGAATACTTCACGCACCAGTTTGATGATCTTGTCATCGCTGATCTTGCCGGTACCGAAGGTGTTCAGCGAAATCGAAGTCGGCTGAGCGACACCGATGGCGTAGGACACCTGGATCTCGCAACGCTCGGCCAGGCCGGCAGCGACGATGTTCTTGGCAACATAACGGCCTGCGTAGGCCGCCGAACGGTCAACCTTCGATGGATCTTTACCGGAGAACGCGCCACCGCCGTGACGGGCCATGCCGCCGTAGCTGTCGACGATGATCTTGCGACCGGTCAGACCGCAGTCACCTACCGGGCCGCCAATGATGAACTGGCCGGTCGGGTTGATGTGGAACTGGGTGTCTTTGCTCAGCAGTTCGGCAGGCAGCACGTGCTTGACGATCAGCTCCATCACGCCTTCGCGCAGGTCTTTGTACGACACTTCAGGGTTGTGCTGGGTCGACAGAACAACGGCGTCGATACCGACAACCTTGCCGCCTTCGTAACGGCACGTCACTTGCGACTTGGCGTCCGGACGCAGCCACGGCAGCAGACCCGATTTGCGGGCTTCGGCCTGGCGCTGCACCAGCTGGTGCGAGAAGGTGATCGGCGCTGGCATCAGCACGTCGGTTTCGTTGCTGGCGTAGCCGAACATCAGGCCTTGGTCGCCAGCGCCCTGATCTTCAGGCTTGGCACGGTCAACGCCCTGGTTGATGTCAGGGGACTGCTTGCCGATGATGTTCATCACGCCGCAGGTCGCGCCGTCGAAGCCGACTTCGGAACTGGTGTAGCCGATGTCGCAGATCACGTCACGAACGATCTGCTCCAGGTCAACCCAGGCGCTGGTGGTCACTTCACCGGCCACGATGGCAACGCCAGTCTTGACCAGGGTTTCCACGGCAACGCGTGCGTGTTTGTCCTGGGCGATAATGGCGTCCAGCACCGCATCGGAAATCTGGTCGGCGATTTTGTCCGGATGTCCTTCAGACACGGACTCGGAGGTGAAGAGGGAGTATTCGCTCATCTCGATGTTTTCCTGAATTTACCGATGGTGAGTGTCGCCAGCCGGTCGCTGAAAGTGGCGAACCTGGATCTGGAAACCATTACGTAAGCCTACATAGAGGCTGTCCCCGGGAACGAGTCCCGCAGCGGTGGCCCAACGGGCCAAATCGTCCTGTTCAAACCCCAACCACAGATCACCGCAGGCCTCCCTGGCCCAACTCTGGTTGTGGCTACATAACTCTGTCACGAGCAGGCTACCGCCCGGTTGCAGCAGGCCGGCCATGTGCTTGAGCGCTTCGGCCGGCGCGGCGAAATGGTGCAACACCATGTTCAGTACCACGCAATCGGCCTGAAGGCTGGTGCCATTCAATGCATCGGCCAATTGCAGGCTGACGTTAGCCAGCCGTTCACGTTCACATACCTGACGCGCCAGTTCGAGCATCGCCGGGCTGTTGTCCAGCGCGGTTACGGTGCCGAAGCGGCGGGCCAGTTCCGGCAGGAAAGCACCATCGCCGGGGCCGACTTCAATGGCCGTGGCAGCACCATTGAAGTTCAGTTTGTCGAGCAGGGCCAGCACACTGTCACGGTACTGCGGCAGGCCTGCGATCAAGTCTTGCTGGGCGCGGAATTTCTCCGCGACCCGGGCGAAAAAGTCCTGGCTGGCGGCTTCGCGTTGTCCGTGGACCTGGGCGATGCGTGCCTGCACGTCGTCCGGCAGCGCCAGATTGTCGACTTCTTCTAACAATGCGGCGTGCAACTTGCCGCCCAGCAATTCGGTGTGGGGCAGGGCGCGGCGATAGAAAATCGCGTTACCTTCGCGGCGTGTCGCCACCAGATCGGCCTGGGCCAGCACCTTGAGGTGGTGGCTCATGCCGGACTGACCGATACCGAAAATCTGCGCCAGCTCCAGTACGCCGAACGAGTCGTTGGCCAGCGCGCGCAATACATTCAGACGCAGCGGATCGCCACCGGCCTTGCACAGGGCCGCCAGCTCGTCGCAATCGTCATGGCGAATGGAAGGCACGCGTAAGTTCATGGGGCAGCAGTCTAGAGACGGTGGGAAATCGCTGCAAGGTCAATATCAAAAAGTTTTGATATTGCTCGATAGATGGCACTTCTCACTGGCTGGTTAACTCTACAAACGAACAGCGGAAAGGTTTCACCAGACGAAACCGCCGTCCAGCACGGGAAAAACGCCCTCGGATGACTATCTGTCATTGCCCCGAGGCGCTCCGGTGAGGGAAAATGCCCTCCTTTTTTCCGTTTCAATCTATTCACACCCAGGAGATCAGCGATGCCTAGCCGTCGTGAGCGTGCCAACGCCATTCGTGCCCTCAGCATGGATGCCGTGCAAAAAGCCAACAGCGGCCATCCCGGTGCCCCTATGGGTATGGCAGATATCGCCGAAGTACTTTGGCGCGACTACCTCAAGCACAACCCGAGCAACCCGTCGTTCGCCGACCGTGACCGCTTAGTGCTGTCCAACGGCCACGGCTCGATGTTGATCTACTCGCTGCTGCACCTGACCGGTTACGACCTGTCGATCGACGACCTCAAGCAGTTCCGTCAACTGCACAGCCGCACCCCGGGTCACCCGGAATTCGGTTACACCCCGGGCGTCGAGACCACCACCGGCCCGCTGGGTCAGGGTCTGGCCAACGCCGTCGGTTTCGCCTTGGCGGAAAAAGTCCTGGGTGCGCAGTTCAACCGTCCTGGCCACAACATCGTTGATCACCACACCTACGTGTTCCTCGGTGATGGCTGCATGATGGAAGGCATTTCCCACGAAGTCGCTTCCCTGGCCGGTACGCTGGGCTTGGGCAAGCTGATCGCCTTCTACGATGACAACGGCATCTCCATCGACGGTGAAGTCGAAGGCTGGTTCACCGATGACACCCCGAAGCGTTTCGAATCCTACAATTGGCAGGTGATCCGCAACGTCGACGGTCACGATCCGGAAGAGATCAAGACCGCCATCGAAACCGCGCGCAAGAGCCCGCTGCCGACCCTGATCTGCTGCAAGACCACCATCGGTTTCGGTTCGCCGAACAAGCAGGGTAAGGAAGATTGCCACGGCGCCCCACTGGGTGACGCGGAAATCGCCCTGACCCGTCAGGCGCTGAACTGGAACTACGGCCCGTTCGAAATCCCGGCCGACATCTATGCCGAGTGGGATGCCAAGGAAAAAGGTCGCGCCGCCGAAGCCGAGTGGGATCAGCGTTTCGCTGCCTACTCCGCGGCGTTCCCGACCGAAGCCAACGAGCTGATCCGTCGTCTGAGCGGCGAACTGCCGGCGGACTTCGCGGAAAAAGCCTCGGCCTACATCGCTGAAGTGGCGGCCAAAGGCGAAACCATCGCCAGCCGTAAAGCCAGCCAGAACACCCTGAACGCGTTCGGCCCGCTGCTGCCGGAACTGCTCGGCGGTTCAGCTGACCTGGCCGGTTCCAACCTGACCCTGTGGAAAGGTTGCAAAGGCGTCAGCGCTGAAGACGCCAGCGGCAACTACATGTACTACGGCGTGCGCGAATTCGGCATGACCGCGATCATGAACGGCGTGTCCCTGCACGGCGGCCTGGTGCCTTACGGCGCGACCTTCCTGATGTTCATGGAATATGCGCGCAACGCAGTACGCATGTCGGCGCTGATGAAGAAGCGTGTGATCCACGTCTACACCCACGACTCCATCGGTCTGGGCGAAGACGGCCCGACGCACCAGCCGATCGAGCAACTGACCAGCCTGCGGACCACGCCGAACCTCGACACCTGGCGTCCAGCCGATGCCGTTGAATCGGCGGTGGCCTGGAAAAATGCGCTGGAGCGTAAGGACGGCCCTTCGGCGCTGATCTTCTCGCGTCAGAACCTGCAGCACCAGGAACGCGATGCCGGTCAGATCGCCGACATCAGCCGCGGTGGTTACGTGTTGAAGGACTGCGCAGGCGAGCCTGAGCTGATCCTGATTTCCACCGGTTCGGAAGTCGGTCTGGCCGTTCAGGCCTACGACAAACTGACCGAGCAAGGCCGCAAGGTGCGCGTGGTTTCCATGCCTTGCACCAGCGTGTTCGACGCTCAGGACGCCGGCTACAAGCAATCGGTTCTGCCGTTGCAGGTCAGCGCACGTATCGCGATCGAAGCGGCCCACGCCGACTTCTGGTTCAAGTACGTGGGTCTGGAAGGTCGCGTGATCGGCATGACCACCTACGGCGAATCGGCTCCGGCTTCGGCACTGTTCGAAGAGTTCGGCTTCACCCTGGAAAACATCCTGGGTCAGGCTGAAGAGCTGCTGGAAGACTGATCCAGAAGTTGCGTCGTCTGGACTGACGCCTTCGCGAGCAAGCCCGCTCCCACAGGGGGATTTGTTGTGTGACACACACAGTGTTCACAACCCTGATCCAATGTGGGAGCGGGCTTGCTCGCGAAATCGGTGGTTCAGACACCACTGCAATAACGGAATCAAACGGTAATCGAGAACCCCATGCCTCAACCGCGTCCCTACAAAGTTGCACTCAACGGCTACGGCCGGATTGGTCGTTGCGTCTTGCGTGCGTTGTTTGAGCGTGGCGAGAAGGCCGGGTTTGAAATTGTCGCGATCAACGATCTGGCGGACATGGCCAGCATCGAATACCTGACACGTTTCGACTCCACCCACGGCCGCTTTCCCGGCGAAGTGCGAGTAGAAGGCGATTGTCTGCATATTAATGGCGACTGCGTGAAGGTCCTGCGCAGTGCCACCCCCGAAGGCATTGACTGGGCGGCGCTGGGCGTCGACCTGGTGCTGGAGTGCTCCGGCGCTTACCACACCCGTGAAGACGGCCAGCGTTTCCTCAATGCCGGCGCGCCACGCGTGCTGTTCTCGCAACCGATGGCCAGCGAGGCGGATGTCGACGCCACCATCGTCTTCGGCGTCAATCAGGATTGCCTGACCGGCGATGAACTGCTGGTGTCCAACGCCTCCTGTACCACCAACTGCGGCGTGCCGCTGTTGCGTCTGCTGGACAAGGCGATCGGCCTGGATTACGTGTCGATCACCACGATTCACTCGGCGATGAACGACCAACCGGTGATCGACGCCTATCACCACGAAGACCTGCGCCGCACCCGTTCGGCGTTCCAGTCGGTGATCCCGGTGTCCACTGGTCTGGCGCGTGGCATCGAGCGCCTGCTGCCGGAACTTGCCGGGCGAATTCAGGCCAAAGCCGTACGCGTGCCGACGGTCAACGTGTCCTGCCTCGACATCACGATGCAGACCGCCACCGCGACCGATGCCAACGAGGTCAACCGGATCCTGCGCGAAGCCGCCACCAACGGCCCGCTCAAGGGGCTGCTGGCCTACACCGAGTTGCCGCACGCCAGTTGTGATTTCAACCATGACCCACATTCGGCCATCGTCGATGCCAGTCAGACCCGTGTTTCCGGCCCCAAACTGGTGAACATCCTGGCCTGGTTCGACAACGAATGGGGTTTTGCCAACCGAATGCTGGACGTTGCAGACCACTATCTGCAAACAGCGATTTCAAAAAAACCTGCTCTCTAAGAACAGCTACTCAGGAAGTGCGACCCATGACCGTGTTGAAGATGTCCGACCTCGATCTGCAAGGTAAGCGCGTATTGATTCGCGAAGACCTCAACGTCCCAGTCAAGGACGGTGTTGTCACCAGCGATGCGCGTATCCTGGCTTCGCTGCCGACCATCAAGCTGGCCCTGGAAAAAGGTGCGGCGGTGATGGTGTGCTCACACCTGGGCCGTCCGACCGAAGGCGAGTTCTCCGCCGAGAACAGCCTCAAGCCAGTCGCTGACTACCTGAGCAAGGCCCTGGGCCGCGACGTGCCGCTGGTGGCCGATTACCTGGGCGGCGTTGACGTCAAGGCCGGCGACATCGTGCTGTTCGAAAACGTGCGCTTCAACAAGGGCGAGAAAAAGAACGCTGACGAGCTGGCCCAGCAATACGCCGCCCTGTGCGACGTGTTCGTGATGGACGCCTTCGGCACCGCGCACCGCGCAGAGGGTTCGACCCACGGCGTGGCCAAGTTCGCCAAAGTCGCCGCTGCCGGCCCGTTGCTGGCCGCTGAGCTGGACGCACTGGGCAAGGCGCTGGGCGCACCGGCCAAGCCAATGGCTGCGATCGTTGCCGGCTCCAAGGTGTCGACCAAACTCGACGTACTCAACAGTCTGAGCCAGATCTGCGATCAGCTGATCGTCGGTGGCGGCATCGCCAACACTTTCCTGGCTGCCGCCGGTCACCCGGTCGGCAAGTCGCTGTACGAGCCGGACCTGCTGGACACCGCGCGTGCCATCGCCGCCAAGGTCAGTGTGCCGCTGCCGGTGGACGTGGTGGTTGCCAAGGAATTCGCTGAAAGCGCCGAAGCCACCGTCAAGCTGATTGCTGACGTTGCCGCTGACGACATGATTCTGGACATCGGCCCGCAAACCGCAGCCAACTTCGCCGAACTGCTGAAATCGTCGAAAACCATTCTGTGGAACGGCCCGGTCGGCGTGTTCGAATTCGACCAGTTCGGCAACGGCACCAAAGTGCTGGCCCAAGCCATCGCCGACAGCGCCGCGTTCTCCATCGCCGGCGGTGGCGACACCCTGGCGGCCATCGATAAATATGGCGTGGCCGAGCAAATCTCCTACATTTCCACCGGTGGTGGCGCGTTCCTCGAATTCGTCGAAGGCAAGGTGCTGCCAGCCGTTGAAGTCCTGGAAAGTCGGGCCAAGGCCTGAGGCCGCCCGTTTGGCCAGGCAAAGGAGTGTTCAGATGGTCAAGTCGTTAGCGCTGTTGTTGCTGACCGGTACGCTGGCGGCCTGCGGGAGTAACCCGAAGGCCGAGGCGACACCTGCGCCGGATGCGGCACAGAAAGGCTGCTATCAGGCCGACTGGCAGGCCGAAACCAACCCGGTGCTGAACAAGCGCTCGGGGCCGGACGGTCTGGACAAATACGAGACGCAAACCCCGGCCAAGGAACATGGTTGTCCTTGACCGGTCTGACTCTTTAACTCAGGGCTGGCGGCGTTGGCTGTCAGTCGAGGAACACGGATGAAAGGCTTGATCGCCATTGCGGCGTTGGCATTGTTGGGCGGTTGCGCGCAGATGAACCTGTTTCAGTCGTCCGCACCTGCGGACAGCTGGACCACCTGGACCTGCGACAGCCAGGCCAAAGTGCTGTGGCGTTACGCCGATGCCAGCCAGAAGGAAGTCGATGTTCGACTGGGCGGCGGTGATCAGGTCTATCGCCTGAAAGAAGAGCCGGGCGCCTCGGGCGTGCTGTACAGCGACGGCATGCTGGCGTTTCACGTCAAGGGTGACGAAGGCCTGGTGTACTGGGTAGCCACCAATGACCTGATCGGCCGCGGCTGCAAGGCCGAGTAAGACGATTGAATTGATTCACACAGATCCCAAGGTGGGAGCGGGCTTGCTCGCGAAAGCGGTGGATCAGCTTGCGGTAATGGTGAATGTTAAACCGCATTCGCGAGCAAGCCCGCTCCCACAGGGGTTCTCTGTTGTTCACAAGATTTTGGTAACACCGAATCACCAGACCGGGCTTCGACCCCCGATCTGCAATCACTTGAATAGCCGCCGCCGCTCCGGCAGGCTGGCACGATTAACGACCCTCAACCGGGAGAGACACACACAATGGCACTTATCAGCATGCGCCAGATGCTGGACCACGCAGCCGAGTTCGGCTACGGCGTTCCAGCTTTCAACGTCAACAACCTTGAGCAGATGCGCGCCATCATGGAAGCCGCTGACAAGACTGACTCCCCGGTGATCGTCCAGGCTTCGGCCGGCGCTCGCAAATACGCCGGCGCGCCGTTCCTGCGTCACCTGATCCTGGCCGCGATCGAAGAATTCCCGCACATCCCGGTGTGCATGCACCAGGACCACGGCACCAGCCCTGACGTCTGCCAGCGCTCCATTCAACTGGGCTTCAGCTCGGTGATGATGGACGGCTCCCTGGGCGAAGACGGCAAGACCCCGACCGACTACGAATACAACGTCCGCGTTACCCAACAAACCGTCGCCATGGCTCACGCCTGCGGCGTTTCGGTAGAAGGCGAGCTGGGCTGCCTGGGTTCGCTGGAAACCGGCATGGCCGGTGAAGAAGACGGCATCGGCGCTGAAGGCGTTCTGGATCACAGCCAGATGCTGACCGACCCGGAAGAAGCCGCTGACTTCGTCAAGAAGACCCAGGTCGATGCCCTGGCCATCGCCATCGGCACCAGCCACGGCGCCTACAAGTTCACCAAGCCACCTACCGGCGACGTGCTGGCGATCGACCGCATCAAGGAAATCCACAAGCGCATCCCGAACACCCACCTGGTGATGCACGGTTCTTCCTCGGTTCCGCAAGAGTGGCTGGCGATCATCAACCAGTACGGCGGCGACATTAAAGAAACCTACGGCGTACCGGTTGAAGAAATCGTCGAAGGCATCAAGTACGGCGTACGCAAGGTCAACATCGACACCGACCTGCGCCTGGCATCCACTGGCGCAATGCGTCGCCTGATGGCCACCAACCCGAGCGAATTCGACCCACGTAAATTCTTCGGCGCGACTGTGACGGCAATGCGTGATGTGTGTATCGCACGTTATGAAGCGTTCGGTACTGCCGGTAACGCTTCGAAGATCAAGCCGATCTCGCTGGAAGCGATGTTCCAGCGTTATCTGAAGGGTGAGTTGAACGCCAAGGTGAACTAAGCCTGGGCGTTTGATCGCGTAAATGAAAAACCCGCCGAGTGGCGGGTTTTTTTGTGTGAGTTTTTCATTGTGAACAAGTTAACGGCTGGCGGCTAAAAATGTCGTTAAAAAAGATTTTTAAATTTTCTCTCGATAAGCCCGATATGTGTGACATTTTCCCCGCACGAGATGTGGGCGAATGCATAGTTATTTTTGAGAGAAAAATAAATTTCGTTAACGACTGCGTAAATTATTTTGCTTATTTCGAAATCGCATAAAGAACTGTCATTTCTGACAGGTGATTTAAAATTCATTGCAGCCTATCGTCTCAATGCAATCAGAAAGGAAGTAACGATAAATATATTTATCCCTCCCTTTACTGATTTTGTTCCTTCTATTTAATGGAGAGATTGATATGTCAAGCATTGATGTCCGTGAGAAATTTAAAAAGCATGAGCTCAGTGGCGAGGTCAGCTGTATCTTGTACGGCAAGGATGGCGAAAGTGGCGAAGAGAAAACTGAGTATAAATCTACCCATCTTTATGGAGATTACTCTGACAACATTTATGTGCATACAAGTAGCCATACTGAACATCATTCAGAAAATATTTTATTTTTATTCTCCAAGGATCTTATTCCAGGTACATATCACTATTTTCCAGACTTCCCCAATGTAATTGATTTTGTATGCGACGCGCGATATGCCCCTGCATGGAGGCCTCAATCTGGATTATTCGTACTGGAAAAAAATAGCTCTGGAGTTATTAAAGGAAAATTTAGGTTTCATAAGGAACCAGGGAATAAGGGGTTCGCAGTTTCGGATGGTGAGTTTTTTGTAAATTTCCCTACTTCTGCTTCGTAGGAAAGGGCGGGAAAGGAGAATCCAAGTGTCTAGTCCTGAAATAGGTTTAAACCATTTCAAGACTAGACCCCCCTGATATTCATCACGCAATTGATCCCCTGTGGGAGCGGGCTTGCTCGCGTATACGGTGGGTCAGCAGCATTGATGTTGAATGACACTCCGCATTCGCGAGCAAGCCCGCTCCCACAGGATTTTGTGTAAGTATCGAGGTCGCTGATGTCACTTGTCGTGATCAATATCCAGCTTGGTAAACGTCACCTGCCCACCCTCACTGGTATACCCGGTGTTGTCCTGCACATACACCCCCGCCTTGAAGTACAGCGGCTTGTTGCGCCACGTCGCGCTGATTTGTGAATCCCACTGATAACCCGCTGCGCTCACGCCCAGTGCACCGCCGGGGCTGAGGTGGATCAGGTAGTTGAATTCGCGGTCGAGTTTGATGCCGGTGGCGAGGGTGATGACGCGGCTTTCATCGTCATCGGGGTGCATGCGCACCTTGATCACCAGGTTGCCGGTTTCAGTTTTGGTCTTGTACTGGTATTCGAGTTTCACCATCGGCTTCTGGCTTTCATACGCGTGGATCTGGCCGATGACGATCTTGCCCGAGCTGGGCACCTTGTTCACCGCGAGGGTTGCGCGCAGGGTGTTGTCGGCGTCCGGATAATACCAGTTGCGCAGGGTGCCGTTGCTGAAGGTTTCGCGCAGTTCGGTGCGCGGGTAGATGGCGTTTTCGGTTTTTGACCCGGTTACCGGTGACCAGAAAAACAGCGTGCCGGTGTCGGAATGGAAGTACTGATCCTTGAAGCCATTCACCAGTTTGGAGGTTTCGACGGTGTACGGCGGACTGCCGACGGGAACGCTGAGGTTCCAGGTTGCGAGATCGATCATGTCGGTTCTTCCACTCAATTCATCCTGAACGCGAGTGCCAGAAGCTCTAGCCCGCGCCTTTTCGGGCGGCAGTTATAAGCGTAGAGGAGTTTTTTGTTAACGCCCGTTTGGCAGATGATTGGCGTCAACATCCTGTCGAAATGCCATCTGTGCCGGTTTTCGGGGGCTGCAGGGGTGACCGTTAGTCGGTAAGTCGCCGCTTTGGCTAAATGATGGCGGCGTGACAGCTTCTGCTTTCGCAGATCCGCGACTAGAGTGATGGCTCAGTAACTGTACGGTTTTCACGAGAAACCGGCCGATAGTCCGACAAGAGATGTCCCGACAAGAGAAGCAGCATGGAATGCGCGCAACCCCAGCCAGGTGAAGGCAGCTCTGTCCTTTTGATCGTTGATGATTACCCTGAAAACCTGATCAGCATGCGCGCGTTGCTGCAGCGTCAGGATTGGCACGTTATGACCGCCGCCTCCGGCTTTGAGGCACTCAATCTGCTGCTTGAACACGACGTCGATCTGGTGCTGCTGGACGTGCAGATGCCAGGCATGGACGGTTTTGAAGTCGCGCGGCTGATGCGCGGCAGTCAGCGCACACGCCTCACGCCGATCATTTTCCTCACCGCCAACGAACAGTCCCAGGACGCCGTGATCAAGGGCTACGCCAGTGGCGCGGTGGATTACCTGTTCAAACCGTTCGATCCGCAGATCCTCAAACCGAAAGTCCAGGCGTTGCTCGAACACCAGCGCAACCGCCGCGCCTTGCAGCGCCTGAGTCATGATCTGGAGGTCGCGCGGGCCTTCAATGCCTCGGTGCTGGATAACGCGGCGGAAGGCATTCTGGTGCTCGGCGAGGACGGTTTGATCCGCTTCGCTAACCCGGCGATTTCGCGGCTGCTGAATGCGCCGGTGAAGGAGCTGGAGGGCAAGGAGTTTCTCGATTTCCTGCAGAAACCGCACATCCCGCTGTGGGCCAATTCCGAATTGTTGGCCGGTTATAAACGCGGTGAGACTTTGCGTCTGCACGACGCGCTGTTGCGCACGGCGCCGGGGCAGCAAGTGCCGGTGGCGTTGTCCTGTGCGCCGTTGCCCGCCGAGCAGCGGGCGATGGTGGTGACGGTGCTGGACATGTCAGTGGTGCGTCACCTGCATCAGCAGCTGGAATTTCAGGCGGTCACCGATCCGTTGACCGGTCTGCTCAATCGCCGGGGCTTTTATCAGACGGTGGAAAACCTGCTGCTGCGCGGTGAACGCAGCGACAGCAGTTGGGTGCTGCTGTATCTCGACCTCGATGGTTTCAAGCGGGTCAACGATTCCCTCGGCCACGATGCTGGCGACCGGGTGCTGCGCTGGGTCTCCGAGCAATTGAAAGCCTGCCTGCGGCCGTTCGATATTCTCGCGCGCATGGGCGGTGACGAGTTCACGGCGTTGCTCGATCTGGAGTTCCCCGAGCAGGCGGCGAAGATTGCCGAGAAACTCATCGAGCGGGTATCGGTCTGTCAGCAGATCGAAGGACTGGACATCGCCCTCGGCGCGAGTATCGGCATCGCCACTTACCCGGACTGCGGTTCTAACCTCGACGGCTTGCTGCGCGCCTCCGACATTGCCATGTATGAGGCGAAGCGCGCCGGGCGTCAGCAGTATCGTTTTTACGATCACGAAATGAACGGCCGCGCCCGCTCTCGGCTGATGCTTGAAGAGAGCGTGCGCAACGCCATCGAGAACCGCGATTTCAATCTTGTGTATCAGCCGCAAGTGGCGATCGACAGCGGGCAGATCCGCGGTTTCGAGGCGCTGCTGCGCTGGCAGCATCCGAGCGTTGGCGATGTGCCGCCGGGGCTATTCCTGCCGTTGCTGGAAGAGGCACGGCTGATCAGTCGGCTCGGCAGCTGGATCTATCATCGCGGCGCCGGCCAGCGCAAAGCTTGGGAAACCCTGTTCGCCGAGGATCTGGTGCTTGGCGTGAGTTTGAGCAACACCCAGTTCGGGCTGCCGAACCTGGTCACCGAATTGCGTCAGGTGCTTGAGCGGCACGCGCTGGAGCCACGGCAACTGGAGGTGGAAATCACCGAAGACGCGCTGATGCACAACCCCGACGAGACCCGCAAACAGCTGCGCCTGCTACGCAATCTCGGGGTGCGGGTGGCGCTGGATGATTTCGGTTCAGGGCCGTGCTCGCTGGCGCATCTGCGTGATCTGGAGCTGGACACGCTCAAGCTTGATCGACACCTGATTGCGCGGCTGCCGGATTCGACGCGCGACGCGGCGCTGGTCAGCAACGTGATCAATCTGTGTAAACAGTACGGCTTGCTGGTGATCGCCGAAGGCGTGGAAACCATCGAACAGTATCAATGGCTGCAAGCGCATGGCTGCGAATATGTGCAGGGTTTCCTGGTGGCGCGTCCGCTGACCTCCGAAGACGCCGCCAGCTTCGCCGAGCCCTTCGACTGGAGCGCGCTGCCGGTTTGAATTCGCTACACTGGCGCTCTTTTCGAACCGTATTGCCGTGCCCATGACTGCGTTGAAATACCTCCAGGCCTATCCCGCGCAATTGCAGGATCAGGTGCGCCAACTGATCGCCGAACAGCGTCTGGGTGACTACCTGAGCCAACGCTATCCGGGGCGTCACGATGTGCAGAGCGACAAGGCGCTGTACAGCTACGCGCTGGACCTGAAGCAGGAATACCTGCGCAACGCGCCGGCCATCGACAAGGTGCTGTTCGACAACCGCCTCGACCTGACGCACCGCGCGCTGGGCCTGCACACCACGGTTTCAAGGGTGCAGGGCGGCAAGCTCAAGGCCAAGAAAGAGATTCGCATCGCCTCGTTGTTCAAGGAGGCGGCCCCCGAGTTCCTGAAGATGATCGTCGTGCATGAACTGGCGCACTTCAAGGAGTCGGATCACAACAAGGCCTTCTATAAATTGTGCGAACACATGCTGCCGGGGTATCACCAGATCGAGTTCGATCTGCGGGTATACCTGACGTGGCGCGATTTGTAGGAGCTGCCGAAGGCTGCGATCTTTTGATCTTTTAATTAACGGAGCCCATGCATGGACGTCAGCAAGACCAAAAGCAGCTTTTACCGGCGCCTGTACGTGGCCTACCTGATCGACAGCGGCCTGGCCCCAAGCGTCCCGGCGCTGACCGAAGTGACCGGCATGCCCCGGCGCACGGCGCAGGACACGATCGCCGCGCTGGCGGATCTGGACATCGTCTGTGAATTCGAGCAGGAAGAGGGCGCGCGCAATCATGCCGGGCGCTATCGGATTCGTGAATGGGGGGCGATTGATCGCGGGTGGATCGAGCGTAATCTGCGGCAGATCAAGGCTGTGCTGGAGTATCCCTGAGTTTCGCAGTGCCTGAGCTGACGCCTTCGCGAGCAAGCCCGCTCCCACAGTAGACCGAGTTCCTTCAGATGGAATGCGATCAAAATGTGGGAGCGGGCTTGCTCGCGAAGGGGCCCTCAAGGACGACGCATGCCTATGTGCGGAATGTCATCCTCCAGATACTCCTCACCCGCCACCACAAACCCGTACCTGCCGTAATATCCCTGCAAATGCGCCTGCGCCGACAGATAGATCGGCACCTGCGGCCAATGCTTCCCGGCCTGTTTCAGTGCGTGTTCCATCATCACATGCCCCAGCCCTTTGCCACGGCCCTGCGGCGCGATGATCACGCGGCCAATCACCACGTCACCGCCCTGGGACTCGGGATCAAGCAGGCGCAGATAGGCCATCAACTGATCATCTTCCCAACCCATGAGGTGATGGGTGTCGCCGCCCAGATCCTGGCCGTCGAGGTCCGGGTAGGCGCATTTCTGTTCGACCACGAACACCTCCGAGCGTAGCTTCAGCAGTGCGTACAACTCTTCTTTGCCCAGATCACTGTGATGCTTGCAGACCCACTCGATTGTCATCTTCCGACTCCTTGAACTCCGTCGCCCGATACTAAGGGCACTGGCGCCGGATGTCTGTATGGCGGAACAGTCTGTGACAAAGGTCAAAATGCCATCATTCCTTTCTCGCGATAGCGGCTGCTTTGTGTAATCTGCTGGAAAGCGCTGTGCACTGGCTTCAATGAGCTACTGTTAGGGCCTGGGTTTCGCCGGTAAGGGGCCTTGGGGTTTTGACTGAAAACACGCTGGGCAGCCCGCCCGCTAAGGATTTTCAAGCATGCCGCGACTGCATCGAGCCTTTGCTTTGATCGGATTGCTCTTGCTGGCCCAAACCGCCTCAGCGGAGAAGTTGCGACTGGTGTTTGATATCTGGCCGCCCTTTACCGACGACACGCTGGTCAACGGTGGTCTGGCCACCGACATCGTCAGCACCGCGCTGGCGCGGGCCGGTTATGCCAGCGACTATGAACAGGTACCTTGGGCGCGGGCACTGCTGGGGGTGGGCGAAGGACGATACGACGTGCTGGTCAACGCCTGGTACAACGACGAACGGACCAAAATCGGCCAGTTCTCTGGCGAATACCTGCTCAACCGCATCCGCTTTCTCAAGCGCAAGGACACGCCGCTGGAGTACGGCAGCCTGGAACAACTGCACACCTACCCGGTGGCGGTGGTGCGCGGTTATGCCTACTCGCAGGCCTTCGATGCCGATACTGCACTGGAGAAAGTCCCTGTGCATAACTTCGCAATGGCCGTGCGCATGCTCGCGGCGGACCGGGTCAAGCTGACTCTGGAAGATGAATACGTCGCGCGCTATTACCTGGCCCGCGAATCAGCCAAAGTGCGCAACGCCGTGGAGTTTCTGCCCAAGCCGTTGAGCGAGAACAGCCTGCATATTCTGGTAAGCCTGAAGAATCCGCAGCATGAGCAGATTGTGGCCGGGTTTGATAAGGCGATTGCGGCGATGAAGGCGGATGGCAGTTATGACAAGTTGCTGCGCCAGCATGGGATGTGAGAGCTGATCCAGAATTTGTTAAGTGGCTGATGGCCCTATCGCGAGCAGGCTCACTCCTACAGTTTGAAATGCGTTCCCTTGTAGGAGTGAGCCTGCTCGCGATGGCGTCTGATCAGCCGCCGCTGACCTCACTGGTGTCTTTGATCAAATGCGCCGCCAACGTCCGCAGCGGCCCCAGCTGCCGGCAGATCAACGCCAGTTGCGTCTGCACCAGTCGCTGTCCTTCATCGATCTCGTCGGGCATCTGCTCCAGCTCATTGGCCAGCGCTTCTTCTTCGTCACTCTGAATCGCCACCGGTTGCTTGTTCGCCAGGCCTTGGGCGATGTCGTCGATGCTCGTCGCCAGTTTCACCCCGGCGCCTTCAATCAACTGCTCACGCACATCGGCTGGCAATTGAGTTTCCCTGTGTGCGCCGAGCCCTGACAGATAACTCAATAAGGTGTGCGACAGCACCAGAAAACGGAAACCGACGTCCGCTTCCTTACGGAAATGCCCCGGCTCCATGAGCATGTTCGCCAGCGTTGTCGACAGCGCCGCATCAGCGTTGTGCGCGTTGCGTCGGGCCAGGCGATAGGCGAGGTCGTCGCTCTTGCCGGCGGCGTATTGCTGCATGATCTGGCGCAGATAGATGCTGTTGCAGGTCAGGGTGTTGGCCAGCACTTTATTCAGGCGCCGACCCTGCCAGTCCGGCAGGAACAGGAACACCGTCAGGCCGGCGATCAGGCTGCCGAGTAGGGTATCGAACAGGCGCGGCAGGAACAGCCCGTAGCCATCGCCGATCTGGTTGAAGCAGAACAGCACCATGATGGTGATCGCGGCGGTCGCCACCGTGTAGCGCGTGGTGCGGTTGGTAAAGAACACCACCCCGGCGGCGATCGCGAAGCACGACTGCACCAGCGGGCTGGGGAACAGATCGAACAGCGCCCACGCCACGGTCAGGCCGATGGCGGTGCCGAGAATCCGCTGACCGAGCTTGCGCCGGGTCGCGCCGTAGTTCGGTTGGCAGACGAACAGCGTGGTGAGGATGATCCAGTAACCCTGCGACGGGTGAATCAGATGCACCATGCCGTAGCCGATACTCAGCGCCAGCGGCAGGCGCAGGGCGTGACGGAACAGCAGGGAAGTCGGTGTCAGTTGCGTACGCAGGCGAATCCACACGTCCTTGAGGTTGCGCGGCGAGCGGTCGAGCAGGCTGCTGTCGGTGGCGTCCGCCAAGGCATCCGGGTTGCTCGCGTCGCTGAGCAAACGGTCGAGGGTGCCGAGGTTGGCTGCCAGTGCGCGCAGCGAACGCAGGAGGCCGCGCCACGCCGGATTGCTCTGGATGCGCAGGTGTTCAAGGGAGGCATCGAGGTCAGTCAGTGCTTCGGCAAAACTGGCGTCGTAGACGAACGGCTGGCGCATCTGGATCGATTCGGCCAGCGCGCGGCAGGCCTTGCCCTGCTGGCGCAACAAACGCTGGCAGCGGAACAGCACGTCGCTGTGGAAGAACGCATCGGCCAGCGCGTTGTACGGATAGTGCGAAGAGCTGGCGCGTTCGTGGATGTCCTGGGCGAGGAAATACAGCTTCAGATAGCGGCTGACTTTCGACCCCGGGCGACCGTTGCCGACCCGGTGCAGAATGATTTCCTTGGCACTGTTCAGCGCGGCGACCACGCGACCGTTTTGCTGCGCCAGTTCCAGCCGTCGGCCTTCGACGTCCAGTTGGCGGATCGGCTCGAACAGCGAGGCTTTCAGCTTCAGGTAGAAACCCAGTTCACGGAACAGCCGCGCCAGACTCTGCTGCACCGGCTGGTTGGAAAACATCGCCTGCCACAGCACCGACAGCAGGCCGTACCACGCGGCACCCGCCACCAGCAGCATCGGTTCGTGCCAGAAATCGGTGACCGCGCCGCCGCGCTGATCCACGCCGATCATGGTGTAGACCGACAGGATCAACGTCGCCGAGGCAATCGCGCCATAACGCTCGCCGAGTGCGCCGAGCATGGTCAGGCCGAAGCTGGCCAAGGCCAAGGCGATGGCGAACACGATGGGGTAGGGGAAGAGCAGTTCCACCGACAGCGCGGCGATACTGAAACACACCAGCGTCACGGCGAGGGCGTTGAGGCGCCCCTGCCAACTGTCGTCGGTCTCGGCCAGGGCGCTGGCGATGATCCCGAGGAACAACGGGATCAACAGGCCCATTTCATCCTGATACCAACACAGCGCCATGCTGCCGGTCAGGGCGATGAACACCCGCACGCTGTAGCTGAATTTATCCAGCGCCCACAGGCGCCGCAAAGACTGACGAAACGAGGTCGAGGACATGAAGTGCGAAGGCCTTCCGAGGCGATGCCGCTAAATTGAGCCAGTAATGACGCCGACGCAATGGCGCCGATCACATCTGACAGCAAAAAGTGTTCCTTACTGCATCACGCATAACAACTGTGGGAGGGGGCTTGCTCCCGAAAGCGGTGTGTCATTCAACATGTATGTCGACTGATCCAGCGCATTCGCGAGCAAGCCCGCTCCCACAGTTTTTGATTTGTGTTGGATCAGACGTACTGCGCGGCCGCGTAACCCGAGGCCCAGGCCCACTGGAAGTTGAAACCGCCCAGATGCCCGGTGACGTCGAGCACTTCGCCGACAAAATACAGCCCCGGGCTTTTCAGCGACTCCATGGTCTTGGACGACACTTCGCGGGTATCGACGCCACCCAGCGTGACCTCGGCGGTGCGATAGCCTTCGGTGCCGGCCGGGACGACTTTCCAGCTGCCGAGCTTGTCGGCGATCTGCGCCAGTTCGGCGTGGGTGTATTGCTTCATCGGTTTGGAAACGAACCAGTTGTCCGCCAGCAGGTTGGCCATCTTCTTGGTGAAGATCTCGCCGAGCAGGGTTTTCAGTTCACTGTTCGGGCGTTCGGCCACTTGCTGTTGCAGCCATGCCGCGGTGTCGTGATCCGGCAGCAGGTTGATCTCCACGGTGTCGCCCGGCTCCCAGAACGACGAGATCTGCAGAATCGCCGGGCCGCTGAGGCCACGGTGAGTGAACAGAATATTCTCGCGAAAGCTCTGGTCGTTGCAGCTGACCAGACAATCCACCGAAGTACCGGACAGCTCGGTGCACAGTTCCTTGAGCTGATCAGTGATGGTGAACGGCACGAGTCCGGCGCGAGTCGGCAGCAGTTCATGGCCAAACTGCTTGGCGACCTGATAACCGAAACCGGTGGCGCCCAGCGTCGGGATCGACAGCCCGCCGGTGGCGATTACCAGCGACTGGCACTGAATCTGGCCGAGGGTGGTGTCGAGCAGGTAGCCGCTTTCGACCTTCTCGATGGTCTGGATCGAGGTATCCAGGTGCAGCTCGACGCCGACCTGATCGCACTCGTCGAGCAGCATGCCGAGGATGTCGCTGGATTTGTTATCGCAGAACAACTGACCGAGTTTCTTCTCGTGATACGGCACGCCGTGCTTGGCGACCATGCCGATGAAATCCCACTGGGTGTAGCGCGCCAGTGCCGATTTGCAGAAATGCGGGTTACCCGAGAGGAAATTGCCCGGTTCGGTGTACATGTTGGTGAAATTGCAGCGGCCACCACCGGACATCAGGATTTTCTTGCCGGCCTTGTTCGCATGATCGAGCAGCAACACCTGACGCCCACGCCCGGCGGCGGTCAGTGCACACATCAACCCTGCGGCGCCAGCGCCAATGATCACGACTTCGGTAGAGCGCAAAACGGTGTCCTCTTGGTAGGTCGCTACAAAACAAACTGTGGGAGCGGGCTTGCTCGCGAATGCGGTATGTCAGTTGACACATAAGTCGCCTGATACACCGCATTCGCGAGCAAGCCCGCTCCCACAGGGATCTACTTTGGATGGTAGACCGTTTACAAAACCCGCACGCGCAGCGAACGGCCCTTGATCTTGCCGTTGTTCAAGCGCTGCAGCGCCTGCATGACCACGGTGCGTTCAACGGCGACATACGACTGGAAGTCGAAGATCGCGATCTTGCCGACCTGGGCGCCGGGGATGCCGGCGTCGCCAGTCAGTGCGCCGAGGATGTCGCCCGGACGCACCTTGTCTTTACGCCCGCCGGCGATGCACAGGGTGCTCATCGGTGGCTGCAGCGGGGCGCCGCCCTGGGACTTGAGGTTATCGACCTGATCCCAGTTCAGCGGAGCTTTCTGCAGCTGTTCGATGGCTTGCGCGCGATGCGCTTCGGACGGCGCAACGAGGCTGACCGCAATGCCTTTCTCGCCGGCACGACCGGTACGGCCAACGCGGTGAATGTGGATTTCCGAGTCGCGGGCCAGTTCGACGTTGATCACCATGTCCAACGCGTCGATGTCCAGACCACGAGCGGCGACGTCGGTGGCGACCAGGACCGACGTACTGCGGTTGGCGAACATCGCCAGCACCTGATCGCGATCACGCTGTTCCAGATCGCCGTGCAGGCCGACGGCGGAAATGCCTTTGGAGGTCAGGTGGTCAACGGTTTCCTGCACCTGCTGCTTGGTGAAGCAGAACGCCACGCAGGAAGCCGGGCGGAAGTGGTGCAGGACTTTGGTCACTGCGCTCATGCGCTCTTCCGGGGAAATCTCGTAGAAACGCTGCTCGATCTGCGTGTCGTCGTGGAACGCCTCGGCTTTCACCGTCTGCGGATCGCGCATGAATTTCGACGCCAGTTGCTTGATGCCCACCGGGTACGTGGCGGAGAACAGCAGGGTCTGACGGCGTGCCGGGGTCTTTTCGATGATGTCTTCGATGGCGTCGTAAAAGCCCATGTCGAGCATGCGGTCGGCTTCGTCGAGGATCAGCGTGTTCAGACCGTCGAGCACCAGCGAACCCTTGCGCAGGTGTTGCTGGATACGCCCCGGGGTGCCGACGATGATGTGCGCGCCGTGCTCCAGCGAAGCGATCTGCGGGCCGAACGACACGCCGCCGCACAGGGTCAGGACCTTGATGTTGTCTTCGGCACGGGCCAGACGGCGGACTTCCTTGGCGACCTGGTCGGCCAGCTCACGGGTCGGGCAGATCACCAGTGCCTGGCAACCGAAGTAGCGCGGGTTGATCGGGTTGAGCAGGCCGATGCCGAACGCGGCGGTCTTGCCGCTGCCGGTCTTGGCCTGGGCGATCAGGTCCATCCCCTTGAGGATCACCGGCAAGCTCTGCGCCTGTATCGGCGTCATCTGGGCATAACCGAGGGATTCGAGGTTAGCCAGCATGGCGGCGGACAGCGGCAGAGTATTAAAAGCGGTGGCGATGGTGGTCACGGGACTGGCCTGCAAAACAAAATGTCGCGCAGTGTAGCAGCCCCGTGCCACTTTCCTCGAAAGTTCTGGACGAACAGTGCCTGATTTCATTCCCCCAGGCTTTCCTTGAATGAAGATAAACCTGTGGCGAGGGAGCCTTTGTGGCGAGGGGATTTATCCCCGATGGGGTGCGCAGCACCCCCTGAAAAGGTTGAACGCGATCAGCCAGATGTACTGAGGCGGCAGATTATGGGGCTGCTTCGCACCCCATCGGGGATAAATCCCCTCACCACAAAAGCATTCACAAGACATGACACTGCCTAGTGTTCAATGTGCTCATCCGGATGTTCATCCGGGCGTTTGACCCGGCGACCGTCCTCTTTCGACAGTTGCGAGAAGATCGTCGCTGCCAGCATCGCCATGATTCCGACGGTAACAAAGGTCAGCTGGAACGCACCCAGCACGGTCTCGACGCCATCGTTGCCGATCTCCGCCGTGAAGCCACCAAGCAACGCACCGGCACAGGCCACGCCCAGACTCAGCGACAATTGCGCCACCACCGACAGCAAACTGTTGCCGCTGCTGGCGCTGGCGTCGTCGAGGTCGATCAGGGTCACGGTGTTCATCGCGGTGAATTGCAGCGAGTTGATCGCGCCGAGCACCGCCAGCAGGCACAGCAGCAGCCAATAAGGCGTCTGCTCGCTGACCAGACCCATGCTCGCCAGCATGATCCCCAGCGCGAGGGTGTTGCCGGTGAGTACGATGCGATAGCCGAGGCGTTCGATCAGTGGTCGCGCCATCCACTTGGCAAACATCGCCGCTGCAGCCAGCGGCAACATGCTCATCCCGGCTTGCGATGGCGAATAACCCAGCGCCACCTGTAGCAGCAATGGCACCAGAAACGGCAGGGCGCCGCTGCCCAGACGGGCGAACAGGTTGCCGATGATCCCCACCGCGAAAGTCCGCGTCTTAAACAGTGAAGGGGCGAACAGCGGATTTTCGACGCGCCCGGCGCGCAGCCAGTACGCCGCCAGACAGGCCAGACCGCCGAACAGCAGCAGCATCACCCGCAGGTGCGGCAAGTGCAATTCGCCCAGACCTTCCATGGCGATGGTGATCAGGATCATCGCCGCGCCAAACAGCAGGAAACCGAGGCTATCGAAGCGCGTGCGTTCAGTACCGCGCAGGTCGGGGATGAATTTCCACACCGCGTAGCAGCCGAGAACACCGACCGGCAGGTTGATCAGGAAAATCCAGTGCCACGTCAGGTATTGCACCATCCAGCCGCCCATGGTCGGGCCGATCAGCGGGCCGAGCAGGCCGGGAATGGTGATGAAACCCATGATCCGCACCAGCTCCGAACGCGGGTAGGCGCGCAGCACCACCAGCCGTCCGACCGGCAACATCAATGCGCCGCCCAGACCCTGGATCACCCGCGCGCCGACCAGCATGCTCAGGCTGCTCGATAACGCGCAGAGCAGCGAGCCGAAACTGAACAGCAGGATCGCGCCGAAGAAGATCTTCTTGGTGCCGAAGCGATCGGCGATCCAGCCGGAGGCCGGAATCAGCAAGGCCACGGTGAGCATGTAGGCGATGACCACACCTTGCATGCGCAACGGGTCTTCGGCCAGATCCCGGGCCATGGCCGGCAGGGCGGTGTTGAGGATGGTCCCGTCGAGGGACTGCATGAAGAAAGCAATGGCGACGACCCACGGCAACCAGCGGGCGGTGATGGCGTCGAGAGGCGGGCGAGTGGGCATGGAACCTCTTGTGGGTGGTTAATCCAAATGGCTTGTTGTGCATGAAACTCTGTGGTGAGGGGATTTATCCCCGATGGACTGCGCAGCAGTCCCCTGCATTTGATTTTAAAAGCGGGGCCGCTACGCGACCCATCGGGGATAAATCCCCTCGCCACAGGGTTCACTCCAGTACTTGATCCCAAGGTGTGCTGGAGGTTTGCGTTTACAGGGTCAAGGTCAGTCGGCTCACCAGCGCCCCCGGCAACAACGCCGACGAGGTATTGCGCTGGCTATACGTGCTCGCCGACAGCAGCAACTCACGCTCGGCGGTCAATGCTTCCAGCTGCGAACCCAGCAGACTGTAGGCGCTGTCGTCGAAGCGCATGGTGCTGACCGGCGCCTGAATCTCGCCGTTCTCGACCCAGAAAGTTGCGAAGCGGGTCATGCCGGTCAGGCGCGCCGCCGGTTGATCCGAGTAGTTCAGGTACCACAGATTGCTGATGTACAGCCCGGTGCCCAACTGCTTGAGGATCTCTGCCTGTGACAGATCACCGGCGGCCATGTTCAGCGCACTTGGCATTTCACCGCCGCTGGCGCCGTTGGCGGTCAGGCCGTACTCGGCGGCACTGCGCGAACCGACCAGTTGATCGCCGGCCTTGCCTTCGACAATCAGCCGCAGATCGCTGCGCGGATAACCCTCGCCGGAGAATGCCGGGCTCAACGAACCGCTGACTTGCTCATCCAGCGAGACCAGCGGACTGAACGTCTGATCGCCGACATACAGCTTCTGCAGCGGGCTGCTTTTGCTGGCAATCGACTGCGCCGAGAAGCCGCCCCAGCTGAGCATGCCCATGATTTCTTCCAGCGCGGCCGGCGCCAGGTACGCGCGGTATTGCCCCGGTGCGAGGGTGCGTAACGGTCGACCAAGGAACGCCAGTTGCTCGCGGGCCTGCTGGAAGCGTCGGGTGAAGCCTTCGCTGCTCCACTCGTGCCCGGCGTAGCTGGCTTTCACTGCTTCGCCGTTGTCGTGGAACAGGCTGAAGTCGAAGTTGAAGCTGTTGGCCTGATGCCAGCCGAACGCCCCCGAGGAACTGGCGAAACCGCGGCTGATCGGGCCGGCAGCATAGAATCCGACCAGATCCAGACCTTCAGCAGCGGTGCAGATTTCCTCGACTACCTGCTCGGTGTCCGGCAGCGGATGTTCCTGCACGTTGTTGCTCTGCCAGCCGTTGTGGTTGAGCAGCAGGTACGGATCCTGTGGCAGCAGCGGCAGGGTTTCGCGCAGTTGTTGCAGGCCTTCGGCGAGGCGTTGCAGATCGGCTTCCTGATCACCGGACAGGGTGATGTGCAGATCGGCGTGACGCCCGTCGTTGATCAGCTTCAGCCCGACGTCGGCTTGCTGCACCTGGCCGGCCTGACGCACCTTGGCGTGATTGAAACGCACGAACGCCGAGGATTCGGCGGCATAGCTGAGGGTGAATTGTTCCGGCTCGCGCACGCTGTCGCGCAGCCAATTGACCATGACCTTGAAGGCGTCGGACTGACTCTTCGAAATGCTCATCAGGCGTCTCCCCCAAACACATCAACGTTGCTGAATACGCAGGCCGGTGAAGCGTGGCCGACGCGGATCACCTGGTTCGGCTCGCCCTTGCCGCAGTTTGGCGTGCCCAGCACCCTACGGGTGCCGGCATCGCCGACCGCGCGCAGACTCTTCCAGAAGTGCGCGGATATGCCCCGGTAGTTCGGATTTTTCACCACACCTTTAAGTTCACCGTTCTCGATCAACTGACCCCACTCGCAACCGAACTGGAATTTGTTGCGCGCGTCGTCAATCGACCACGAACGGTTGGTGCTCATCAGAATGCCATGCTCGATGCCGCTGATCAGTTGCGTCAGCGACTGATCGCCCGGCTCGATGTTGAGGTTGGCCATGCGGTCGATCGGCGGCCGGTTCCAGCCGCAGGCGCGGCTGTTGGCAACGCCGTCGAGACCGGCGCGGAACTGCGACAGCGCGCCCCCCAGTGGCCGCAGCAGCAAGCCTTCGCGAATCAGGAATTGTTTGCTGGCCTTGGTCCCGTCGTCATCGTGGCCGTAGCTGGCCAGCTCTTCGGGAATGTCCGGGTCGAAGGTCACGTTGAGCAGCTTCGAGCCGTATTGCAGGCTGCCGAAGTCGCTGGTTTTGACGAAGCTGGTGCCGGCGTAATTGCGCTCGTCACCGAGGATGCGGTCGAGCTCCAGCGGGTGCCCGATCGACTCGTGGATCTGCAGCATCATCTGGTCAGGCATCAGCAACAGATCGCGCGGCCCTTGCGGGGTGTTCGGCGCGAGCAGCAGTTGCAGGGCCTGATCGGCCACTTTCGGGCCGGCGCCGACCAGGCCGCAACGGCTGATCACGTCCGCGCCGCCCTGCTGGCCGAAGTTCTCGCGGCCGAGGGAGCGGGTCTGGCTGTCGTGGCCGTCGTAGGCGGTGACATCCAGGCTCGGATAGACGAAGCGCTGGGCCTGGCGCAATTCGGCACCGGCGCTGCTCAGGTAGATCTGCTCGACGTGGGTGATGCCGATGCTCGCTTCCCAGTTCACCAGGCGCTCATCCTTTGGCACCGAGGCGGATTCCGCGCCGAGCAGCTCGAAGCATTCGCTCAGGGACGGGAAGGGTTGCTCAAGATTGGGCGAAAAGTAATCAGCGCGATCGCTCGACACCGGCTGGTTGCGCAGGTCGAGCAAGGCGTGCGGCTTCAGTCGCCGGGCCTGCTGTTCGGCGCGCTCAAGGGCGGCTTGCAGGCCTTGCTGCGACAGGTCGTTGGTCGCCGCGTAAGCCTCGACGCCGTTGACGCGCACAGTGAGCATCGCGCCTTCGTCGCGGCTCAGGCTTGGCGGCTCGGCGACGTTCTTGCGCACCGACAGGTACTGGCCGGACTCGCGTACATACCGCAGGGAAAAAAACTCGGCGCCCGTGCGCAAGGCAGCGAAGCGCTGCTTGAGCTGGGGGTGGAAATCGAACATTCGGGAACCTCCTTGTTATGGAGTTGCGGGGTGAAGCGATTCGGCGGGGAGGGGGGAAACGATTGCGCGAGGTCTAGAGTAGGCCTGCGTGGGGGTAGGATCAAGTGAAGAGGGGGTGTAGGAGGATTTACTGTGCAGCAGGGGAATTTGTGCTGAATGTGAGGGCCCCTTCGCGAGCAAGCTCGCTCCCACCTTTGAAATGCATTCCAATGTGGGAGCGAGCTTGTCTCCGGGCGGCGTTCCGACGAAGGTAGCGCCTCGGTATTACGTCTTACTGAGCAGCCGGGGTGATATCACGCATCGGCTTGCCCTTCACTGGCGCACCGCCAGCAACGTAGTAGGCAGCATTGCTACGCGGCAGAGGCTTGCGGCCACGGATCTTGTCGGCGATTTTCTCGGCGATCATGATCGTCGGCGCGTTCAGGTTACCGGTGGTGATGATCGGCATGATCGAAGCGTCGACCACACGCAGGCTCTGCATACCGTGCACGCGACCTTCGCCATCCACAACCGCCATCTCGTCGGTGCCCATCTTGCACGAGCAGGACGGGTGGAACGCGGTTTCGGCGTGCTCGCGGATGAACTTGTCCAGTTGCTCATCGGTTTGCACTTCGATGCCCGGGCTGATTTCGCGGCCACGGAAAGCGTCCAGCGCAGGCTGTTGCATGATTTCGCGGGTCAGGCGGATGCCGTCACGGAACTCCTGCCAGTCCTGCTCGGTGGCCATGTAGTTGAACAGGATGCTCGGGTGCTGACGCGGATCCTTGGACTTCAACTGGATGCGGCCACGACTCGGCGAACGCATGGAACCCATGTGTGCCTGGAAGCCGTGCTCTTTCACACCATTGCTGCCGTTGTAGTTAATCGCTACCGGCAGGAAGTGGTACTGGATGTTCGGCCACTCGAATTCCGGACGCGAACGGATGAAACCGCCGGCTTCGAACTGGTTGCTGGCGCCGATGCCGGTGCCGTTGAACAGCCACTCGGCACCGATGGCCGGCTGGTTGTACCAGAGCAGCGACGGGTACAGCGAGACCGGTTGGGTGCAGGCGTATTGCAGGTACAGCTCAAGGTGATCCTGCAGGTTTTCACCGACGCCCGGCAGGTCGTGGACCACCGGGACGTCGAGGCTCTCTAGCAGTTTTGCCGGGCCGACACCGGAGCGCTGCAGAATCTGCGGCGAAGCGATGGCGCCGGAGCACAGCAGGACTTCTTTGCGCGCTTTGGCTTCAACACGCTCTTCTGCCGAACCGACCAGGTAACGCACGCCGACCGCACGCTTGCCTTCGAACAGAATCTTGTCGGTCAGGGCGTGGGTGACGATGGTCAGGGTCGAGCGCTTTTTGGCGACGTCGAGGTAGCCACGGGCGGTGGAAGCACGACGGCCGTTCGGCGTCACGGTGCGGTCCATCGGGCCGAAGCCTTCCTGCTGGTAGCCGTTCAAGTCTTCGGTGCGCGGGTAACCGGCCTGCACGCCGGCTTCAACCATGGCGTGGAACAGCGGGTTGTTGCCCGCCTTCGGCGTGGTCACGCTGACCGGGCCGTCGCCACCGTGGTAGTCGTTCGGGCCGATATCGCGGGTTTCCGCTTTACGGAAGTACGGCAGGCAGTCGAGGTACGACCAGTCTTCCAGACCTGGCAGCTTCGCCCAGCCGTCGTAGTCCATCGCGTTGCCACGGATGTAGCACATGCCGTTGATCAGCGAGGAGCCGCCGAGGCCTTTGCCGCGACCGCACTCCATCCGGCGGCCGTCCATGTGTGGCTCCGGATCGGTTTCGTACGCCCAGTTGTAGCGACGACCTTGCAGCGGGAATGCCAGTGCAGCCGGCATTTGCGTGCGGAAGTCGAAACGGTAGTCCGGGCCGCCTGCTTCGAGCAGCAGAACGGTGACGCCTTCGTCTTCAGTCAGACGGGTCGCCAGGGTGTTACCGGCCGAGCCGGCACCGATGATGATGTAATCGAATTCTTGGGACATTGAATGCACCCTCTTTAGATGTGGTCAGGTCAAGATCGCCGGAACACTGCAAAACCTGTGGTGAGGAGAAAATCCCCTGTGGAGAGGGGATTTATCCCCGACCGGCTGCGCAGCAGTCGTAAAGCCAGCGAATGAGTTCTGTCTGGAGAGTTGCAGGGTCTGGATGGGGGCTGCTTCGCAGCCCGTCGGGGATAAATCCCCTCACCACAAAGGCCCCATCCAGACTCTGCGTCAGATCAGAACACCGAGACGTAATCGCCCAGCTCGACCTGTACCGATTTGATGCGTGTGTAGTTGGTCAGCGAGCTGATGCCGTTTTCACGGCCCACGCCCGACTGCTTGTAACCGCCAACCGGCATCTTCGCGTCGGACTCGCCCCAGGCGTTGATCCAGCAGATACCGGCTTCCAGTTGATGAATCACGCGGTGCGCGCGGTTCAGGTCTTTGGTGACGATACCGGCGGCCAGGCCGAAGTCGGTGTCGTTGGCGCGGCGGATCACTTCTTCTTCGGTCTCGTAGGAGAGGATCGCCATCACCGGGCCAAAGATTTCTTCACGAACGATGGTCATTTCGTCGGTGCAGTCGGTGAACACGGTCGGCGCGACGAAGGCGCCTTTGGCGAATTCGCCGTCGGTCAGACGCTCGCCGCCGCACAGCACGCGGGCACCTTCTTCTTTACCCTTGGCGATGTAACCCAGCACGCTTTCCATGTGGGCGAAGCTGACCAGTGGACCGAAGTTGGTGTTTTCGTCTTCCGGGTTGCCGATGCGGATGCGCGCGACGCGCTCGACAATCTTGGCTTCGAACGCGGCTTTCAGGTGGCTCGGTACGAATACGCGAGTACCGTTGGTGCAGACCTGACCGGAGCTGTAGAAGTTGGCCATCATCGCGGTGTCGGCGGCGCGATCCAGGTCGGCGTCGTCGCAGATGATCAGCGGCGACTTGCCGCCCAGTTCCATGGTCACGTCTTTCAGCGACGAAGCCGAAGCGCTGGCCATGACTTTCTTGCCGGTGTCGGTGCCGCCGGTGAAGGAGACTTTCTCGATGCGCGGGTGCTCGGTCAGCCAGGTGCCGACTTCACGGCCGCTGCCGGTCAGCACGTTGAACACGCCGTTTGGCAGGCCGGCTTCGGTGTAGATTTCGGCCAGTTTCAGGGTGGTCAGCGAGGTGACTTCGCTTGGCTTGAAGATCATCGCGTTACCAGCAGCCAGGGCCGGTGCGGATTTCCACAGCGCGATCTGGATCGGGTAGTTCCACGCGCCGATACCGGCGACCACGCCCAGTGGCTCGCGACGGGTGTAGACGAAGGAAGTGTCGCGCAGCGGAATCTGCTCGCCTTCGATCGCCGGCACCAGGCCTGCGTAGTATTCCAGCACGTCGGCGCCGGTGACGATGTCGACGTATTTGGTTTCGGAGAAGGCTTTACCGGTGTCCAGGGTTTCCAGAGCAGCCAGCTCATCGTTGCGCTCGCGCAGGATGTCGACGGCGCGACGCAGGATGCGCGAACGCTCCATGGCGGTCATCGCGGCCCAGATTTTCTGGCCCTTTTCAGCGCTGACCACAGCACGCTCGACGTCTTCCTTGGTCGCACGTTGCACTTGGGCGAGGACTTCACCGTTCGCCGGGTTGATGGCTTCGAAAGTGGCATCGCTGCCAGCGTCGGAGTACGCGCCATCGATGTAGAGTTTTTGCAGTTCGAAACGGGCCATAGTGTCCTCGCAAGTGCATTAGTGGTTGGCGTTGACCATCGCGGTGGTGCTGCGATGGCGGTTCAGGGGCCGAGCGTTTTCTGTGTGCTCTAACTCACCTGCTTGGCCAATTGGAAATCCATGTATTCGTAAGCGATCTGTTGCGCCTGCGCCGTGTCGAAAGCGTCTCCCGACAGCGCGCCGCGCAACCACAAGCCGTCGATCAACGCTGCCAGTCCACGCGCGGCGCTGCGCGCATCTTCGAGCGGCAACACACGGCGGAACTCGCAGCACAGGTTGGAATACAGACGGTGATCGTTGATCCGCTGCAACCTGTGCAAAGACGGCTGGTGCATGCTGGTGGCCCAGAAGGCCAGCCAGGTTTTCATTGCCGGGCCATTGACCTGGCTGGCGTCGAAGTTGCCTTCGATGATCACCTGCAGATGCGCCCGTGGGCTGCTGTCTGCCAGCGCCTGTCGGCGCGCGGTGACGTTCTCGCTGAGGACATTCATCAGATACCGCATCGTGGCGGCAATCAGGCCGTTCTTGTCCTGAAAATAGTGACTGATGATGCCATTCGAGACACCGGCCAAACGGGCGATCAGCGCAATGCTGGCGTCCCCCATACCGACCTGATCGACCGCCTGCAACGTGGCTTCGATCAGTTGTTGGCGGCGGATGGGTTGCATACCGACCTTGGGCATCTTGCACATCTCCTTAGGCCTTCCGACGGGCGATAAACGCCTATCGGATTGAGGGCCAGTCTATTTTGTTTTGATTGAACGTTCAATCAACAAAGAATAAGATCTGCGACAAATCGTCGCTGCCTACAGATTTTTTCTGCTTGTAAATGGCGATAAAACGACATCCGAAAATGCTTGAAACCTGCGTGGGGCATGGCGCGGTTCGCTGTTCGATGGACGTGTTGAATGGGCAAGACGCTCGGGGCCAGGTTTCGGATGAACGTCCGCACAGCTTTGGCCACGAAAGCGATTCGCAACGCCATTTCGGCAGGTTCGGGCTTTTTTCGGGGTGTCTTTATATCACCCGCCGGTCGGCTGCCAACTAACCGATTGGTCGGGTTCCGTGTTGCCTTGTGTTCTTCTCTCGCACTGCCTGGAGCATTTGTGCCATGAGTTCTGCCTCTCTTATAAAGACCCCGCCCGAGAAGGTGACGGTCAACGGTTGGGTGTTTTACACCTCTACCGCGTTGATTCTGTTGTTGACCGCCATTCTGATCATCGCCCCGCAAGAGGCCGGCAGATTGTTGGGTATCGCTCAGGCCTGGTTGTCGCGCAGCTTCGGCTGGTACTACATGGTGGTGATCGCCGCCTACCTGGTGTTTGTGGTGGGCCTGGCGTTTTCCTCCTACGGCAAACTCAAACTGGGCAGCAAGGACGACACCCCGGATTTCAGCTACGGCGCCTGGGCGGGGATGCTGTTCTCGTCGGGTATCGGTATTTCGCTGCTGTACTTCGGCGCCTCCGAGCCGCTGGACCATTACTTCAATCCGCCGGAAGGCGCAGCGGCCACCAACCTGGCCGCGCGTCAGGCGGTGCAACTGACTTTCCTGCACTGGGGCCTGCACGGCTGGGCGATCTACGCACTGGTCGGTCTGGCCGTGGCGTACTTTGCCTACCGTCATAACCAGCCGCTGGCCCTGCGTTCGGCGCTGTATCCGCTGGTCGGCGAGCGTTGGGTCAAGGGCGCCGCCGGTCATGCAGTGGACGGCTTCGGCATGTTCGTGACCCTGCTGGGTCTGGTGACCAATCTGGGGATCGGCTCGCTGCAGGTGTCCTCGGGTCTGGAAAACCTGTTCGGCATGGAACACAGCAACACCAATCTTCTGATCGTGATCATCGTGATGAGCACCGTGGCGACCATCGCTGCCGTGTCCGGCGTGGAAAATGGCATTCGTCGTCTGTCCAACCTGAACATCGTGCTGTTCAGCGGCCTGCTGATTTTTGTCCTGCTGTTCGGCCCGACCCTGCACCTGCTCAACGGCTTCGTGCAGAACATCGGTGACTACCTCAACGGCGTGGTGCTGAAGACCTTCGACCTGTACGTCTACGAAGGCGACAACGCCAAGTCCGACCGCTGGCTGGGCCTGTGGACCCTGTTCTACTGGGCCTGGTGGATTTCCTGGGCACCATTCGTCGGCATGTTCATCGCGCGTATTTCCCGTGGTCGTACCGTGCGTGAGCTGGTCGCTGGCGTACTGCTGATCCCGTTGGGTTTCACCCTGGCGTGGCTGTCGATCTTCGGTAACTCGGCACTGGATCTGGTGATGAACCAGGGGGCGGTGGAACTCGGCAAGACGGCGCTGGAACAACCGTCGATGGCGATCTACCAGTTGCTGGAACACTACCCGGCGTCGAAAGTCGTCATCGGTGTGTCGATCTTCGTCGGTTTCGTGCTGTTCCTGACCCCGGCCGACTCCGGCGCGGTGATGATGGCGAATCTGTCCTGCAAGGGCGGCAACGTTGATGAAGATGCGCCGCACTGGCTGCGGATCTTCTGGTCGGTGGTGATCACGCTGGTGACCATCGGTCTGCTGTTCGCCGGTAACTTCGAAGCCATGCAAACCATGGTGGTGCTGGCCGGTCTGCCGTTCTCGGTGGTGCTGGTGTTCTTCATGTTCGGCTTGCACAAGGCGATGCGTCAGGACGTGCAGATCGAACAGGAGCAGGCGCAACTGGCTGAGCGCGGTCGTCGTGGTTTCAGCGAGCGTCTGACGCAGCTGGATCTGCAACCGAGCCAATCGGTGGTGCAGCGTTTCATGGACAAGCAGGTCAGCCCGGCGCTGGAAGACGCTGCCGCACAAATGCGTGCGCAGGGTCTGGAAGTGCAGACGCTGCTGGGCAAATCCAAGCGCTGCATGGGCGTGCGCGTCGAGATGGAAGAGGGTAACCCTTTCGTCTACGAAGTGAGCCTGGACGGCTATCTGGCGACCCCGACCGAATCGGCCCAGTCCGATGAAGCTCGCCAGCGTTACTACCGCGCCGAGGTGTATTTGCACAACGGCAGCCAGGACTACGACCTGATGGGCTTCACGCAGGATCAGATCACACGCGATGTGCTCGATCAGTTTGAAAGCCATCGGCAGCTCCTTGGCCGGGTGTATAGCTAAGTTGTAGGTGGTGCGGTGTTTCTGTCTGAAGCACCGTGCCGCATTCTTCGCGAGCAAGCCCGCTCCCACATTGGAATGCATTTTAACTGTGGGAGCGGGCTTGCTCGCGAAGGGGCCATCAGCTCCAACGCTGAACGCCCTGTATTCCGATAAACAAAAACGCCGCGATCCTCTCGCGGCGTTTTTGTGTCTGTGGTTCTTACCCCAGGTTCTTGCCCAGCAACGCGTGATACAGCTCGCTGTCGCCCAGAATCCCCACCACATGGTTGTTGTCGTGCAGCACCAGTTTGTTGCCGGTCTGGTAGCGAATCTGCAGCGCATCGCGCATGCCGATGTTCGAGTCCACCAGTGTCGGCTTGCGCTCCAGCGCTTCCACTGCTTGCCCCGGTGCCCAGTTCTGCAGGTTCAGTACCGAACCGTTCTGCCGCGCACCCTTGATCGTGTTGCCTTCGGCCAGGTCCAGCCACGAATCGCCACCCGGGTCGAGGCATACCGAACCGTTGATGCGTTTGCAGTTGTCCAGCGTGCGCATCAGGCTGCGGCCACACAGGACGTTGAGCGGATTGGTGTGGGCCACGAAGGTGCGCACATAGTCGTCCGCCGGGTTCAGTACGATCTCTTCCGGCACGCTGTACTGGATGATCCGGCCGTCCTTCATGATCGCGATGCGGCTACCCAGTTTGAGTGCCTCGTCGAGATCGTGACTCACAAAAACGATGGTCTTGCTCAGCTTGCGTTGCAATTCCAGCAGTTCATCCTGCAGGCCCTGACGGATCAGCGGGTCGAGTGCCGAGAACGGTTCGTCCATCAGCAGAATATCGGCATCCATCGCCAGCGCCCGGGCCAGGCCCACACGCTGCTGCATGCCGCCGGAGAGTTCATCGGGCTTCTTGTTGCGCCATTGAGTCAGGCCGACCAGTTCGAGCTTGTCGTCGACCAGCTTGCGCCGTTCCTTTTCCGGTCGGCCCTGCATTTCCAGACCGAAGCTGATGTTCTCGCGCACCGTCAGCCACGGCATCAGGGCGAACTTCTGGAACACCATGGCGATGCGTTTGGTGCGCATCATTTTCAGTTCGGCCGGGGTGCAGGAAGCGATGTCGATCTGCTTGCCTTCGTGCTCGACGAACAGCTTGCCGCGACTCACGGTGTTGAGGCCGTTGATGCAGCGCAGCAGGCTTGACTTGCCGGAGCCGGACAGGCCCATCAGTACGCAGATCTCGCCCTTGTTGATGTCCAGACTGGCCTTTTCCACGCCGACGATCTGCCCGGTCTTTTTCAGGATCTCGCTGCGGGTCAAACCTTGATCGAGAAGTTTCAGTGCTTCGCGCGGATCCTTGGTGAAGATCACGTCAACGTTATCGAAGCGAATTATGCTCATGCGTCACCCCCTACTTTGGCGTCGGGTTGTTTGCAGATACGGTCGAGCATGATCGCCAGCAGTACGATCGCCAGGCCCGCTTCGAAGCCCAGGGCGATATCAGCAGTGTTCAGTGCGTTGACCACCGGTTTGCCGAGTCCGTCGGCGCCTACCAGTGCCGCGATCACCACCATCGACAGCGACAGCATGATGCACTGGGTGATGCCGGCAGCGATGCTCGGCATGGCGTGAGGCAGTTCGATCCGTGAGAGCAATTGGCGACGCGAGCAGCCGAAGGCCTTGCCGGCGTCCATCAGTTCTTGCGGGACATCGCGGATGCCCAGGTAGGTCAGGCGGATCGGCGCAGCGATGGCGAACACCACCGTGGAGATCAGGCCCGGCACCACACCCAGCCCGAAGAGGGTCAGGGTAGGAATGAGGTAAACGAAGGTCGGTACGGTCTGCATCAGATCGAGTACCGGACGCATTAAAGTGTAGAACATCGGCTTGTGGGCGGCGACGATGCCCAACGGCACGCCGATGACCACGCAGACCAGGGTCGCGAACATGACCTGGGCGAGGGTTTCCATGGTTTCCTGCCAGTACCCCAGGTTGAGGATCAGCAGGAACGAGGCAATCACAAAAACAGTCAGCCCCCATTTGCGCTGGATGAAATGCGCGAGCAGGGCGATGAGGCCGATCAAGACAAAGGGATTGAACCAGGTCAGCGCAAACGTCACGCCGTGGATCATCGTTTCCAGTGTCACGGCGATTGCGTCGAAGGTGCTGGCGCCGTGTTGCGTCAACCATTCAACGAAGCCCGCGATGTACTGGCCTAAAGGGATTTTCTGATCAATCAGCATGGTAGTGAACGTCCGCATGCAAGGAATAAACAGCCCGGGCGAGCGAACTCGCCCGGCGTAAGGCAATTACTGTGCGAGCTTGGCTTTCACGGCCTCCAGGCCTGGTTTACCGTCAATGGTGGTCACGCCAGCGAGCCAGGTATCGAGCACCTGAGGGTTCTTTTTCAGCCAGGCCTTGGCGGCCGCTTCAGGCTTCATCTTGTCGTCGAGGATGTTGCCCATCAGGGTACTTTCCATGTCGACGGTGAACTCCAGGTTCTTCAGCAACTGACCGACGTTGCTGCATTCGGTGGTGTAGCCCTTGCGGGTGTTGGTCGCCACGGTGGCAGCACCGAAATCGGGGCCGAAGAAGTCATCGCCGCCGGTCAGGTATTGAATCTTGAAGCGCTTGTTCATCGGGTGCGGCGCCCAGCCGAGGAAGACCACGGCGGTGTCGCGTTTCTGCGCGCGGTCGACCTGCGAGAGCATGCCCGCTTCGGACGATTCGACGACCTTGAAGCCGGCGGTTTTCAAACCGAAAGCGTCCTTGTCGATCATGCTCTGGATCAGGCGGTTGCCGTCGTTGCCAGGCTCGATGCCGTAGATCTTGCCATCGAGCTCTTTCTTGAATTTGGCGATGTCGGCGAAGTCATGCAGTCCCTTGTCGTACAGGGCTTGCGGTACGGCGAGGGTGTACTTGGCACCTTTGAGATTGGTGCGCACCACTTCGACGGTGCCGGCATCGCGGTAGGCCTTGATGTCGTTTTCCATGGTCGGCATCCAGTTACCGAGGAACACGTCCATATTCTTGCCGTCGGCCAGCGACTTGTAGGTCACGGGCACGGAGATCATGGTGGTCTTGGTCTTGTAGCCGAGGGCGTCGAGCACCACCGAAGTGGTGGCGGTGGTGGCGGTGATGTCGGTCCAGCCGACATCGGAGAAATTTACGGTACTGCACTGCGCCGGTTCTGCAGCTTGCGCCAGTAACGGCAGACTCAGCATGGCGGCCAACAACAACGACGGGGAACCTTTCATGGATGGACTCCTTGGTGTTTTTTTTGGCAGTGTTCCGACTGTGGACCACCGCACTTATAGGTTGCGGTTGGATGGCGTTCTGGAGACAGCTCTACCACGGCGCCTTGCAATCGAGTCATAACGATCATGTACCAGTGAAAATCTGACGCCTACAGGGTGGGTCGTATCCAGTACAGGGATGGTCGCATCCAGTGTCAGTGACGTCGTTTACAGCTTTTTTCCGCCCCGTTTGGCCATCTGAACCGCATAAAAACGGCGAAAACACGGGAGGAAACCGGCACGGCGTTGCTGGGCATGAGTGCGTCGGTGTCAGACGCCGAGCGACCTGACAAAAGCCTGATGATGCGGGCATTCCGGCGGATCGCAGCTTGAGCGTAGCAGCTCCGCCAGCGGGCGCTTAACGCCCGGGAACGGCATCCTCAGGAGCTCTGCAGCAATGGCTATCAGCGTTTTCGACCTGTTCAAAATCGGCATCGGCCCGTCCAGTTCCCACACCGTCGGCCCGATGCGCGCCGCCGCCCTGTTTGTCGAAGCGCTGCGCGACCGGCACCTGCTGGAGCAGGTACGGCGTATAGAAGTGCAACTGTTCGGCTCACTGTCGGCTACCGGTATCGGCCACGGCAGCGACAATGCAGTGATCATGGGCTTGATGGGCGAGTGGCCGGACGCAATCGACCCGTCGCAGATCGGCCCGCGTATTCAGGCGCTGCGCGAAACTCACACGCTGTTATTGGATGGTCGTCTGTCGGTGCCGTTTGTCTGGGCCCGCGACATGCGCCTGATCGACGAAAACCTGCCGTTCCATCCCAACGCCATGACTCTGGTTGCCGAAGGCGATCACGGCGAGATTCATCGCGACACCTACTATTCGGTCGGTGGCGGTTTTGTCGTGGATCAGGCGCAGGCATCCAGCGGTGTGGTCGATCTGGATCGCACCGAATTGCCTTACGACTTTTCCAGCGCGGTGGAACTGCTGCAGCTGTGCCAAAAGAACAACCTGCGTGTCGCCGAACTGATGATGGCCAACGAAAAGGTCTGGCGCAGCGAAGAGGAAATCCGTGCCGGGCTGATGAAGCTGTGGCGGGCGATGCAGGATTGCGTCGAGCAGGGCCTCAAGCACGAAGGCATCCTTCCCGGCGGTCTCAATGTGCGCCGGCGCGCGGCCAAGTTGCATCGCAGCCTGCAGGAGTTGAACAAGCCCAACGTGATCGGCTCGACCCTCAGTGCCATGGAGTGGGTCAACCTGTATGCCCTCGCGGTCAATGAAGAAAACGCTGCCGGCGGGCGCATGGTCACGGCGCCGACCAATGGCGCGGCGGGGATCATCCCGGCGGTGTTGCACTACTTTATGAAGTTCAGCGAAGCGGTCACCGACGCCAATGTGGTCGATTACTTCCTGGGCGCGGCGGCGGTGGGGATTCTGTGCAAGAAGAACGCCTCGATCTCTGGTGCCGAAGTCGGTTGCCAGGGCGAGGTTGGTTCGGCCTGCGCGATGGCGGCGGCGGGGTTGGCGGAGATCCTCGGTGCCACTCCGGAGCAACTGTGCAACGCGGCGGAAATCGGCCTGGAACATAACCTCGGCCTGACCTGTGATCCGGTCGGCGGCCTGGTGCAGGTGCCGTGCATCGAGCGCAACGCAATTGCCGCTGTGAAGGCGATCAACGCGGCGCAGATGGCCCTGCGTGGTGATGGTCAGCACTTCATCTCGCTGGACCGGGTGATCCGCACCATGCGTGATACCGGCGCCGATATGCATGACAAATATAAAGAGACCTCGCGGGGTGGTTTGGCCGTTAGCGCGGTTGAGTGCTGAGTCAGCAAGACCGAGTTGAATTCTTCGCGAGCAAGCTCGCTCCCACATTGGAACCGGGTGTTCACAAATTCTGTGTTCACTGTAGATCCATTGTGGGAGCGGGCTTGCTCGCGAAGAGGCCAGACCAGTCAAAACTGCTCGCTAACGGAACACACATAACCGCAGGCGCCACCTTTTAGCGCGTCGCAATCAGATAAGAGCTTTTCCCACTCGCAGTGCGCCATTCGCACTCCCTGCCGTCCGTCACCCGTGCTTGCGGTGACACTCTGAAACAACTGCGCGCAAGCCCGTTCCCACAAGTGCTACCGATCTGCTCACAGGCAGCGGGGCAGGGCTCTCGGCGCCGCTGATGGCACTTCGAAACACCGTGTGTCCGACGTCTTGAATAGACACGTCGCGACGTCGTTTTCAGGAGTTATTGAACAGCCATTCAATTTTAGGCATGGCAATTGCTCTGTCATAACAAAGCCCGTCTCCCACGCGAGAACGCCGGCAATAACAAGAGCCTCCGCCTGAGGCCATCACCCGCTTTGTGTGAGGAGATACCGCGATGACGTCGTTCAACTCCGGGGCCCAACCCCAGAACCGTGCGCCTCAATCCATCGGCTTTCTGCTGCTGGACAATTTCACGCTGATTTCTCTGGCCTCCGCAGTCGAGCCCCTGCGCATGGCCAACCAATTGTCCGGTCGTGAGCTGTATCGCTGGAGCACCCTCACCGTCGATGGCGGCCAGGTGTGGGCCAGTGACGGTCTGCAAATCACCCCCGATGCCTCCATGCACAAAGCTCCGCCCCTGGACACCGTGATCGTCTGCGGCGGGATCGGCATTCAACGCACCGTGACCCGTGAACACGTCTCGTGGCTGCAAAGCCAGGCCCGTCAGTCCAAGCGTCTGGGCGCGGTGTGCACCGGCAGTTGGGCTTTGGCTTGCGCCGGTCTGCTCGACGGGTTCGATTGCAGCGTGCACTGGGAATGTCTGGCGGCGATGCAGGAAGCTTTCCCGCGTGTGGCGATGAGCACTCGCCTGTTCACCCTCGACCGTAACCGTTTCACCAGCTCCGGCGGCACCGCGCCATTGGACATGATGCTGCACCTGATCAGCCGCGATCATGGGCGTGAGCTGTCCGCCGCGATCTCGGAAATGTTCGTCTACGAACGCATCCGCAACGAGCAGGATCATCAGCGTGTGCCGCTCAAGCATATGCTCGGCACCAACCAGCCGAAGCTGCAGGAAATCGTCGCGCTGATGGAAGCCAATCTGGAAGAGCCGATCGACCTCGACGAACTGGCGGTGTACGTCGCCGTGTCGCGTCGACAGCTGGAGCGGCTGTTCCAGAAATACCTGCACTGCTCGCCGTCGCGCTACTACTTGAAGCTGCGCCTGATCCGCGCGCGGCAGTTGCTCAAGCAGACGCCGATGTCGATCATCGAAGTGGCGTCGGTGTGTGGTTTCGTGTCGACGCCGCACTTCTCCAAGTGCTACCGCGAATACTTCGGCATTCCGCCGCGTGACGAACGCGTAGGCTCCAACACCACCCAGCAAGTGGCGATGCTGCCGCTGCCGCAGGCGATCGTGATGTCGCCGCTATCGGGACCGATGTCGGCGTTGAGTCAGGCGCGTAATGAGTCGACGTTTGCCAGCGTAAGGCTGTAGACCGGAAAGTTTTTGTGGCGAGGGAGCTTGCTCCCGCTCGGGCGCGAAGCGCTCGTTAAACCTGCGAATGCGATTTATCTGGAATAGAGCATCTGCCGGTTTGGGGCCGCTTCGCGGCCCAGCGGGAGCAAGCTCCCTCGCCACAGTTGCTCGTCAGGCGCTGTGGGTCTGTTGGTATTGCGCCAACGCCGGCAACAACTGTTTGTCGATCGCCTGGCGCACCGCAGGCTGGATACTGGCGCCGCTGGTGTACATGTCCTTGACCATCTTGCGCAATTCAAACGCGCGAACATTGTCCAGACCACGCACAGCACACTCACAGGCCTGCTCGGCGGTCGAACCGCTCGGCACTTGAAAACCCAATGCCTTGAGCTGGCCCAACAAGTCTTCCTGATCGATCAAATCGGCATACATCATGGCGCGCTTCCTTCTTCGGCAACGGAGGTCGTGACTCGATTCTGGTGGGCATGTGGAGGCACGGCAAGGGCGATTTGTCACAGTGGCCGCGACGGCTATGAACAGGTCGTTTTCGGCTAACTCAGTGCCCGGGGGAGTCGGCACACTGACCTCAGCTCGCTACAGACGGTTTGGTCACCCTCGACTGGCAGCTCCTCAACAGTACCCTCTGCCCCGATCCTGTCACGGCTTGTATCGGGGCTTTTTTTGCCTGTGAATCCGGGAGAGGGATGTGGTTGGCGCTGACGCCTTCGCGAGCAAGCCCGCTCCCACATTTGAAATGCATTCCAGTGTGGGAGCGGGCTTGCTCGCGAAGAACGATGACGCGGTTTACCTTTGCAACACCAGAATCCGCGACAACAACTCATCCCGATCGATGTAGCAACCCTGGAAATGCCGCGCCCCGGTCGCTGGATCAAACGCATTGCGCGCATGCAGCGTGCGGCGGTTATCGAAGCACCACAGCTCCCCCGGATTGAGTCGCTGCATCAGCCGAAATCGTGGCTCGCGGGTCATCGCAATCAAGCGCCGATAGGCCCGGTACAGCAGCGGCATCTGCTCCACCGATGTATCGAATGCACCGCGCAGAAAGTTCGCCATGCGCACCTCCGCAACCCGGCCCAGCGCATCCAGCGCAATGATCGGCGCCAGGCAGCGATAGTCGCTGTGGCGATCCTTGTTGCGGAATTCCACGGGGATTTCGCACAGCGCCTGAAACAGCTCCGGTGCTTCCTGACGCAACGCGTCGGCAATCGCAAAACCGTCGACAAAAATACTCTCGCCACCCTCGGCATCATTCACCAGGCAATGCAGAAATTGCAGACCCGGTTGCAGTTCGCGAGTCGGCAAGTCGGTGTGCAACGGCAGGTTGAAAGCGGTGTAGGCGTTGCTGTCGGCATCGGCCTTGGACTGCACGTTGAACAGCACGCCGAAGTTGCTCTCGCGGATGAACGAAATGCGCTGCGCGATCAGCTTCAGCGAACCCGGCTCGGTGGGCACGCCGCGTACTTGCGTCAGGCCGATGTCGCGCACTGCGATCAGCCATTGCAGCAGCGCGCCGTTGTCGTTCATCAGCGCTGAATATTCGAATACCGGTAGCTGCAAATCGCTGCGCCACAGGTAAGCCTTGGGTTTGGCGGCCAGACGTTCGGCGCGGGACTCGTCGTCATAGGCGTGCGCACGCAGCCAGCCCGGATCGAAGCGACTGCGATGGCCATCCTGCCAGTCGATCTGCAGACAGCCGTCGCTGTCGATGTGCGCGTTGGCTGGGGCCAGATCCGGCGCGGCATCGACGATCTCGAATACCTGCTCACGGGTGACGTTGTAGACGCACTGCTCGCACGGGCAGTTATCTCGCAGCCAGACGTGATGGAACGGGCTGACGCGGCCGTCGGCCCAGGCAAGTGAAACGCGATCCGCCAGATTCTGCACGCCGCTCAGCGCGCTGATCAACGGATAAGTACGGAAATCGGCAACAGCGGCAGCGGTGTGCATGGCGGCTCCTTGCGTGGGAGGGATTAACGGGCGGGTGGCAGAGCGATGACGCGGCCGATGTAAGCCGGGGCGGGCAGATCGACTTGCTCGGCGGCGATGGCTTGCAGGCGGCCCAAGGTGTCCGGGGTGAACGGCGCGGAACGTGGGCCGGCGAGATCGACGTGCAACAGCATCTGCTCGTTACCGGCCAGTTCCTTGTCGTCGCCGGCCAGGTGCAGGCTGTGATAGAGGTGCAGGCGTTTGCTGTCGTGACCGATGATCTGCGTGCGCACCTCGACCTCGGCGTCGAGCTTCACTTCGTGCAGGTAATTCAGGTGCAGTTCAAGGGTAAACAGCGAGTGGCCGCTGGCTTCGCGGTTGTTGCTGTCCATGCCGAGACGGTCCATCAGCGCGTCGGTGGCGTAGCTGAAAATCAGCAGGTAGAAGGCGTCGCGCAGATGGCCGTTGTAGTCGACCCAGTCGGGGATGATGGTGGTTTGGTAGGTGGTGAGAGTGGGCATGATGTCAGATCCAACATTAATAGTGACTGGGCTGCCGTCTTCGCGAGCAAGCCCGCTCCCACATTGGAATGCGCTCACCTGTGGGAGCGGGCTTGCTCGCGAAGGGGCCGGAACTGCTGAGCAAGGATTACTCGCTGAAACTCATTCCGTGCTTCTCCTTGGTGGTCCTCACCGCCTCCAGCACCGCCAGCAGGCAATCATCACGATAGCGCTCCAGCGCGGAAATGCTGTGGCGGCCGAGCTGGTCGCTGGTGCCATCGACCACATCGTCGATCAGCTTGTCGGTCAGTTCCGGTGCCGGCAGATAGGTCCACGGCAACTGCAACGCCGGGCCGAACTGCGACATGAAGTGGCGCATTCCGGCATCGCCACCCGCGAGGGTGTAGGTCAGGAAGGTACCCATGAATGACCAGCGCAGACCGGCGCCAAAGCGGATCGCGTCGTCGATCTCGCCAGTCGTCGCCACGCCGTCGTTGACCAGGTGCAGCGCCTCACGCCACAGCGCTTCGAGCAGACGGTCAGCGATGAATCCCGGTACTTCCTTGCGCACATGCAGCGGACGCATGCCGAGTGATTCGTAGACTTTCATTGCCGCTTGTATAGCTTCCGGTGCGGTGTTCTTGCCACCGACCACTTCCACCAGCGGCAACAGGTAAACCGGATTGAACGGATGGCCGACCACGCAGCGTTCCGGGTGGGTCGAGCTCTCGTAGAACTCGCTCGGCAACAGGCCGGAAGTGCTCGATCCGATCAAGGCATTAGGCTTGGCCGCTGCGCTGATTTTGCTGTGCAGATCGAGTTTCAGCTTGAGGCGTTCCGGGGCGCTTTCCTGAATGAAATCGGCATCGCGCACGCATTCTTCGATGGTCGCGACAAAACGCAGACGATCCTGCGAAGCACCGGGCGCCAGACCGTTTTTCTCCAACGCGCCCCAGGCATTGGCCACGCGTTTGCGCAGCGCGGCTTCAGCGCCAGGCGCCGGATCCCAGGCCACCACGTCGAGGCCATGGGCGAGGGCACGCGCGACCCAGCCGCTGCCGATGACACCGCTGCCGAGGGCGGCGAAGGTTTTGATGTCGGTGATAAAGCTCATGGTGATTTCCTGAAAGAATTCGCAGAACCCTGTGGGAGCGGGCTTGCTCGCGAAGAGGCCGGTACATCCCACGCATCTTTATGGGCAGAGCCACCGCCTTCGCGAGCAAGCCCGCTCCCACAGGGGGGAAATGAGTGATGATTTAGCCGCGCTGGGTCAGGCCCATCTTCTTGCGGCCCTCAGCCGGGGTCAGCACGCGAGCGCCGAGGCGGCTGAGGATCTCGCTGGCGCGTTCGACCAGTTGGCCGTTGGTCGCCAGCACGCCCTTGTCCAGCCACAGGTTGTCTTCCAGGCCGACCCGCACGTTGCCGCCGAGCAGCACCGCTTGCGCAGCCATTGGCATCTGCATGCGGCCGATGCCGAACCCGGCCCACACCGCATCGGCCGGCAGGTTGTCGACCATGGCTTTCATGGTGGTGGTGTCGGCCGGCGCACCCCACGGGATGCCCAGGCACAGCTGGAACAGCGGGTTGTCGAGCAAGCCTTCCTTGATCATCTGCTTGGCGAACCACAGGTGGCCGGTGTCGAAAATTTCCAGTTCGGCCTTCACCCCCAGCTCGGTGATGCGCTTGGCGCCGGCGCGCAGTTGCGCCGGGGTCGAGACGTAAATGGTGTCGCCGTCGCCAAAGTTCAGCGTGCCGCAATCGAGGGTGCAGATTTCCGGCAGCAGTTCTTCAACGTGGGCCAGACGGGTCAGCGGGCCGACCAGGTCGGTGTTCGGGCCGAACTCCATCGGGTGCTCGCCAGCGCCGATTTCGAGGTCGCCGCCCATGCCGGCGGTGAGGTTGACGATGATGTCGACGTCGGCCTCACGGATGCGCTCCATCACTTCGCGGTACAGCGCCACGTCACGGCTGAACTTGCCGGTCTGCGGGTCACGCACATGGCAATGCACAACGGTGGCGCCGGCCTTGGCCGCTTCCACGGCAGCCGCGGCGATCTGTTTCGGGGTGACCGGCACGTGGGGGCTTTTGGCGGTCGTGTCGCCAGCACCGGTGAGTGCGCAGGTGATGATGACGTCATGGTTCATGGTGCGGTTTCCTTCAGGCGTGATGGGTCTGTTCGCAGCCCTTTTCGGGGCTGCGAAGCGTCGGTCAGTCCCCTCTCCCTGGGGAGAGGGTTAGGGTGAGGGGCTTTTCAAACGGGGGTTATTTACTGGTCAGTTGCAGGTTTTCAGCGGCCGGTTTGCCGTCGAAGGTGGTCACACCTTCCAGCCAGCGCTGCTTGTCTTCGGGGTGATCCTTGAGCCATTGCTTGGCCGACTCGAAGGCGTCCTTGTGATCGAGCAGTGGCTGCATCATCCGGCTCTCGTCTTCGGCGGTGAAGGTCAGGTTGCTCAGCAGGCGACCGATGTTCGGGCACTGTTCGGCGTATTTCGGCGCGGTGACCGTCCACACCGTGGCCATGCCTTCGTTCGGGCCGAGGGCGTCTTCGCTGCCAGTGAGGTAAGTCATCTTGACGTTGACGTTCATCGGGTGCGGCGCCCAGCCGAAGAACACCACGGCTTCCTTGCGGCGTACGGCGCGGTCAACGGCGGCGAGCATCCCGGCTTCGCTGGACTCGACCAGCTGGAATTTGCCGAGGCCGAACTGGTTCTTGGCGATCATCGCCTTGATCTGCGTGTTGGCGCCCGAACCCGGCTCGATGCCGTAGATCTTGCCGCCCAGTTCTTTCTCGAATTTGGCGATGTCGGCGAAGGTTTTCAGGCCCTTGTCGGCCAGATAAGTCGGCACGGCGAGGGTGGCGCGGGCGTCCTTCAGGCTTGGTGCCGGCAGGACTTTGACCTGGTTGGCATCGACGAACGGGGTGATGGTCTGGGTCATCAGCGGGTTCCAGTAACCGAGGAACAGGTCCAGACGCTGATCGCGGATCCCGGCGAAGATGATTTGCTGGGAGGCGCTGGTTTGTTTGGTGCTGTAGCCGAGGCCGTCGAGCAGGACCTGGGTCATGGCACTGGTGGCGATCACGTCGGTCCAGTTGACCACGCCCATGCGCACGTTCTGGCACGAGGCGGGTTCGGCCGCCATGACGCTGGCGCTCAAGAAAGCGGTACCGCTGAGTGCAAGAACACAGCTGCTGATCAGTCGTTTCATGTCGGGTTCCTCGGCAGGTCGTTTATTGTGAGTTCCGGCATCTGGCGTGCCGGTGATGCCAAGTTACGCAGCAACGGCCCCGTGAAAGCGCACTGCGGCGACTGGCATTTGCACTGTAGCGACCTGTGCGCTTGAACGCTGACGACAATCGGCGTATCAACGATCCACGCTACCCGCTAACCGAGTGCGCCCATGTCCCAGGATTTCTACTTTCTGCTGATGCCGGGGTTTTCCGCCATCGGCTTTATCTCCGCGATCGAACCGCTGCGGGTGGCCAACCGCTTTCGTGGCGAGCTGTACCGCTGGCACGTGCTCAGCGCCGATGGCGGGGCAGTGCTGGCGAGCAATGGCATGTCGGTCAACGCCGACGCGGCGCTGGAGCCGCTGAAGAAAGGTGCGACGCTGTTAGTGGTGGCCGGATTCGAACCGCTGAAGTTCGCCACGCCAACCCTTGAGCACTGGCTGCGCCGCCTGGACAACGAAGGCGTGACCCTCGGTGCCATCGACACCGGCAGTTTCGTCCTCGCCGAAGCCGGCCTGCTCGACGGCCATCGCCTGACCCTGCACTGGGAAGCCATCGATGCGTTCAAGGAGTCTTATCCACAGCTCAGCGTGACTCAGGAACTGTTCGAGATTGACCGGCGGCGTATCACCTCGGCGGGCGGCACGGCGTCCATCGACTTGATGCTCGATCTGATCGCCCAGGCCCACGGCCCGCAACTGGCGATTCAGGTCAGCGAACAATTCGTGCTGGGGCGGATTCGTCCGCGCAAGGACCACCAGCGCATGGAAGTCGCCACGCGCTACGGCATCAGCAACAAGAAGTTGGTGCAAGTGATTGGCGAGATGGAGCAACACAGCGAACCACCGCTGACCACGCTGCAACTGGCGGAATCGATCAAGGTCACGCGGCGGCAGCTGGAGCGCTTGTTTCGGCTGCATCTGAACGATACGCCGAGCAATTTTTATCTGCGTCTGCGATTGGAAAAGGCCCGGCAGCTGTTGCGCCAGACCGATATGAGCGTGCTCGAAGTCAGTATCGCCTGCGGGTTTGAATCGCCGTCGTATTTCACCCGCAGTTATCGAGCGAGGTTCGCTCGCTGTCCCCGCGAAGACCGCCGTACCGCCCAAGCTTGAATGGATGCACACAAAACCAATGTGGGAGCGGGCTTGCTCGCGAAAGCGGAGTGTCAGTCGAAACATGAGTTGACTGATCCACCGCATTCGCGAGCAAGCCCGCTCCCACATTTTTGATCTTCAGTGTCTGAAGAAAAGGTTACTTCTTCACCAACGCCGAACACGCCGCCTTGTAAGCCTCATGCTGATACTTGTTCAACGTCCCCGGCAGCTCGAAATTGTGCTTCTTGGCCTGCGCATTGATCGTCTGCGGCGACAATAGCGTCACCTCACACCCATCCAGCAACTGAAACACCCCCTCGATCTTGAACGTGGTCGGCCCACCGGCAAACTCGCCCTTCTTGCTGCGCTTCTTGATCGCAATCCGATCAATCGAATGCTCGCGCACAAACGAAGCGACCTGCGCCGCGAAGCGTTTGACGTTGGCTGCCTCGTCATCATCGTCGAGGGCGATTTTCTTGGTGTTGAGCGCCACATGGCTCAGCGTTGCCCCGTCAAGGGAGGCCACGGCGATGATCGCTTCGCTGCCTTTGATTTCGATGCCGCAGATGTTCATGGGAATTCCTTTGAATAAAGAGGGCAGCCTACAACTCAAGCTGATTGGCGGTGATGCCGAACGCTGCGGCAATTTTCTCGCGTGTGGCCTTGCGAGGCTTGGCGACTGTTTCCTGCTGAGCAAACGCCGGTTGTGAAATACCCATGCGTTTGGCGACTTCTTCCTGAGTCAAGTTGAGATATTCACGCCAGGCACGGATCGGTGTCGCCCCGTCGACCATCCGACTGACGACTTCATGGGGAATCAGGTCGGGCTGCTTTTTCTGCGCAATGTACTGCGCGTAAGGGATGACGACGAAGGCTGGGTTGCCTTCAGCGTCGTTGATGATTTGGATGTCAGTAGGTGCGTTCATCGCGTTTCTTGACCTCTTGAATACTGATCACTTTGATTGCGCCATCCCAGTCAAACATGACTCGATAATTGCCGACGCGCAGGCGGTAGGCGTAGTCATGGCCAATCAGTGCTTTGACATTGCCCACATCAGGCATGTCGGCGAGCGACGTAACGGCATCTCGAACCTTTACCTGATGCACAGAGTGCAATTTCAAGAGTTGCTTAACGGCCTTTCGTGTCCAGTGGATGCTGTTCATGGAAGAATATAAGTCTTTTATAAGATTCGCGAATCTTTGCTTATGTTTCTTCGGAGGCCAATCAACAATCGTTGACAGCATGTTGCGTGAAAGGCCCGCAGCTTCGGGCGTTCAAGAAATTTGTGTAGGCGAGGTCGGAGTACTTTGTAGGAAGAGGGGATAGTGCGGCTGAAAGCTGGAGGCAGTTCCAGCTTTCAGCGGAACATTCAGGATCATTCCTGCCCAATCGACTCCAAAAACTCCGACCGTTCGTCACTCATCCGTGCCACACAGTCATTCTGCGCAATCTTGAACGCTTTGCTGCCTTCGGTGGCCGGGAAGGCTTCCACGGCGCAATCGGCGTCGCGGGTTTTCAGCCATTGTTGCTGGGCGGTTTTCAGTTTGGCGGTGATGTCGGCCAGTTGCGCGGCGTTTTTGCCGTATGTGGCCTGCATGCGCTCGTTGAGGCTGGCGTAATTGTCCTTGAGCAGGTCTTCGGCGGTGCTGCGGCTGTAGGTCGAGCATTCCAGGGTCTGGACGTCGTTTTCCACCGCGTCGCACGGGTTGTTGTCGGTCTCTTCGGCGGCGTGTACGCCGGTCGCAATCAGTGCCAGGGCCAGGAAGATCGATTTCATGGTTGTCGCCGCTCTAATCCAGTGGTGTATCCAAGATGCGCCAGATTCTGGCTCAAGCTGGCGGGCTTGAACAGGTAGCTGATCGGGACGCCTGGCGACCCTTTGTCGCGGATTGACGCTTTCGGCAATTCCCCTGTCGTTTTTGCACCCGGTCGCCCCGGCACCGAGGCATATGCTGGCCCCAAAGCGCCGGCAGACGATTCGGCGCATGAATCGCCAATAAGGGGACGCCTGATGAGCCCAGCCGAATTACACGCCGACAGCATCGTTATCGACGGTCTGATCATTGCCAAATGGAACCGCGAGCTGTTCGAAGACATGCGCAAGGGCGGTCTGACGGCGGCCAACTGCACTGTGTCGGTGTGGGAAGGCTTTCAGGCGACCGTGAACAATATTGCCGCCAGCCAGAAGCTGATCCGCGAAAACAGTGACCTGGTGATGCCGGTGCGCACCACCGCCGACATCCGCCGCGCCAAGGAGCAGGGCAAGACCGGCATCCTTTTCGGCTTCCAGAACGCCCACGCGTTCGAAGACCAGATCGGCTATGTCGAGGTGTTCAAACAGCTCGGCGTCGGCATCGTGCAGATGTGCTACAACACCCAGAACCTGGTCGGCACCGGTTGCTACGAGCGTGACGGCGGCCTGTCGGGCTTCGGCCGCGAAATCGTCGCCGAGATGAACCGCGTCGGCGTCATGTGCGACCTGTCCCACGTCGGCTCCAAGACGTCCGAAGAAGTCATCCTCGAATCGAAAAAACCAGTCTGCTATTCCCACTGCCTGCCGTCGGGTCTGAAAGAGCACCCACGCAACAAGTCCGATGCTGAACTGAAGTTCATTGCTGACCACGGCGGTTTTGTCGGCGTGACCATGTTCGCGCCGTTCCTCGCCAAGGGCATCGATTCAACCATCGACGATTACGCCGAAGCCATCGAATACACCATGAACATTGTCGGCGAAGACGCCATCGGCATCGGCACCGACTTCACCCAGGGTCACGGCCAGGACTTCTTCGAATACCTGACCCACGACAAGGGCTACGCCCGTCGTCTGACCAGCTTCGGCAAGATCATCAACCCGCTGGGCATCCGCACCGTCGGCGAGTTCCCGAACCTGACCGAAACCCTGCTCAAGCGCGGCCACTCCGAGCGTGTGGTGCGCAAGATCATGGGCGAGAACTGGGTCAACGTCCTCAAAGACGTCTGGGGCGAGTAACGCTTACTCAAGACCGCCGCCGAGCTGCCCCCTCTCCCTCGGGGAGAGGGCTGGGGTGAGGGCTGCGGCCAACACTGAATCTAAATTTTTCTGGAGTTAAGTTTCCATGGCCAAGATCGCCCCGCAATTGCCAATCGAAGTCGACAGCGAGACCGGTGTCTGGACCTCCGACGCCCTGCCGATGCTCTACGTGCCGCGTCACTTCTTCGTCAACAACCACATGGGCATCGAGGAAGTGCTGGGCGCCGAAGCCTACGCCGAGATCCTCTACAAGGCTGGCTACAAGTCCGCCTGGCACTGGTGTGAAAAAGAAGCCGAATGTCACGGCCTGGAAGGCGTCGCGGTGTTCGAGCACTACATGAAGCGCCTGTCACAACGCGGCTGGGGCCTGTTCAAGATTCAGGACATCGACCTCGACAAAGGCACCGCCAGCGTCAAGCTCGAACACTCGGCATTCGTCTATGTGTACGGCAAGGTCGGGCGCAAGGTTGACTACATGTTCACCGGCTGGTTTGCCGGCGCCATGGATCAGATTCTTGAGGCGCGCGGCAGCAAGATTCGTACGGTTGCCGAGCAAGTCTACGGTGGCTCCGAAGAAGGCCACGACGACGGCCTGTTCACCGTCAAGCCGTTGTAAGTCGAGGAACCCGCCATGGCTTTCGAAGCAATGTTCCAGCCGATCCAGATCGGCAAACTGACCATCCGCAACCGCGTGCTCAGCACCGCGCACGCCGAGGTCTACGCGACCGACGGTGGCATGACCACCGAGCGCTACGTCAAATACTACGAAGAGAAAGCCAAGGGCGGCATTGGCCTGGCGATCTGCGGCGGTTCGTCGGTGGTCGCCATCGACAGTCCGCAGCAATGGTGGAGTTCGGTCAATCTGTCCACCGACCGGATCATTCCGCACTTCCAGAACCTGGCCGACGCCATGCACAAGCACGGCGCCAAGATCATGATCCAGATTACCCACATGGGCCGACGCTCACGTTGGGACGGTTTCCACTGGCCGACCCTGATGTCGCCGTCGGGTATCCGTGAACCGGTGCACCGTGCGACCTGCAAGACTATCGAGCCGGAAGAGATCTGGCGGGTGATCGGCAATTACGCCCAGGCGGCGCGCCGCGCCAAAGCCGGTGGTCTGGACGGCGTCGAGCTGTCGGCCGTGCACCAGCACATGATCGACCAGTTCTGGAGCCCGCGCGTCAACAAGCGTACCGATGAATGGGGTGGCAGCTTCGAAGGCCGGATGAAGTTCGGTCTGGAAGTGCTGAAAGCCGTGCGCGCCGAGGTCGGTGACGACTTCTGCGTGGGCATGCGTATCTGCGGTGACGAGTTCCACCCGGACGGTTTGTCCCACGAGGACATGAAGCAGATCGCCAAGTATTACGACGACACCGGGATGCTCGATTTCATCGGCGTCGTCGGCTCGGGTTGCGACACCCACAACACCCTGGCCAACGTGATTCCGAACATGAGCTATCCGCCGGAGCCGTTCCTGCATCTGGCGGCCGGGATCAAGGAAGTGGTCAAGGTGCCGGTGCTGCACGCGCAGAACATCAAGGACCCGAACCAGGCCACGCGCATCCTTGAAGGCGGTTACGTCGACATGGTCGGCATGACCCGTGCGCACATCGCCGACCCGCACCTGATTGCCAAGATCAAGATGGGCCAGATCGACCAGATCAAACAGTGCGTCGGCGCCAACTACTGCATCGACCGTCAGTATCAAGGTCTGGACGTGCTGTGCATCCAGAACGCCGCGACCTCCCGTGAATACATGGGCGTGCCGCACATCATCGAAAAGTCCACAGGCGTCAAACGCAAAGTGGTGATCGTTGGTGCCGGTCCGGCCGGGATGGAAGCAGCACGCGTCTCTGCCGAGCGTGGCCACGACGTGACCCTGTTCGAGAAGAAAGAATTCATCGGTGGGCAGATCACTACCGCGTCGAAAGCGCCGCAGCGCGACCAGATCGCCGGCATCACCCGCTGGTTCCAGCTGGAGCTGGCGCGGCTGAAAGTCGACCTGCGTCTGGGCACTGCGGCCGATGCGGCAACCATTATGGATCTGCGTCCGGACGTGGTGGTGCTGGCGGTCGGTGGGCATCCGTTCCTTGAGCAGAACGAACACTGGGGCGCCGCCGAAGGGTTGGTAGTCAGCAGCTGGGACGTGCTCGACGGCAAGGTCGCGCCGGGCAAGAACGTGCTGGTCTACGACACCATTTGCGAGTTCACCGGGATGTCGGTCGCCGACTTCCTCGCCGACAAGGGCAGCCAGGTCGAGATCGTTACCGACGACATCAAACCGGGCGTGGCCATCGGCGGTACATCGTTCCCGACTTACTACCGCAGCATGTACCCGAAAGAAGTGATCATGACCGGCGACATGATGCTGGAAAAGGTCTACCGCGAAGGCGACAAGCTGGTGGCGGTGCTGGAGAACGAATACACCGGCGCCAAAGAGGAGCGGGTGGTCGATCAGGTGGTGGTGGAAAACGGCGTGCGTCCGGATGAGGAAATCTACTACGCGCTCAAAGAGGGTTCGCGCAACAAGGGCCAGATCGACGTCGAAGCGTTGTTCGCGATCCAGCCGCAGCCATCGTTGAGCAGCACCGGTGACGGCTACTTGCTGTTCCGCATCGGCGACTGCGTGGCGCAGCGTAATACCCACGCCGCCATCTACGACGCGCTCAGACTGTGTAAAGACTTCTAAAGGCTTGCACACAACCCTGTGGGAGCGAGCTTGCTCGCGAAAGCGGTGGATCAGTCGACATCGATGTTGAATGTCAGTCCGCCTTCGCGAGCAAGCTCGCTCCCACAGTGACCGAGTAAGGCAACTCGACCTGCAAGACCCGAGGTCTTTGGGAGCTTCACCATGTTGAACACCCTTCTTCCAATCCTGTTGTTCGCAGCTCTGGCCCTTGCGGTGCTGGGTGCGTTGCGGCGGGTGGCCATGTGGCGTCGGGGCCGGGCCTCGAAGGTCGATCTGATCGGCGGCCTGTTGGCCATGCCCAAGCGTTACATGGTCGACTTGCACCACGTGGTGGCGCGGGACAAATACATCGCCAACACCCACGTCGCCACGGCGGGCGGTGCGGTGGCGTCGATCGTGCTGGCGATTCTGGTGCACGGTTTCGGCCTGCATAACCGTATCCTCGGCTATGCGCTGCTGCTGATGACGGCGGTGATGTTCGTCGGTGCGCTCTTCGTTTACCGGCGCCGGCTCAACCCGCCGGCACGGTTGTCGAAAGGCCCGTGGATGCGCCTGCCGAAAAGCCTGCTGGCTTTCTCCGCCTCGTTCTTCCTGGTGACCCTGCCGGTGGCCGGGATCCTCCCGGAAAACTTCGGCGGCTGGCTGCTCGCGGCCATTCTCGGGCTCGGCGTTTTGTGGGGCGTGTCGGAGCTGTTCTTCGGCATGACTTGGGGCGGGCCGATGAAGCACGCCTTCGCCGGCGCCCTGCACCTGGCCTGGCACCGCCGCGCCGAGCGCTTTGGCGGCGGTCGTTCCACCGGTTTGAAACCGCTGGATCTGAATGATCCAAGCGCGCCGCTCGGTGTGGAAAAACCCAAGGATTTCACCTGGAACCAGTTGCTCGGTTTTGACGCCTGCGTGCAGTGCGGCAAGTGCGAAGCGGCGTGCCCGGCCTTCGCTGCCGGCCAGCCGCTGAACCCGAAAAAGCTGATTCAGGACATGGTCGTCGGCCTGGCTGGCGGCACTGACGCGAAGTTTGCCGGTAGCCCTTATCCGGGTAAGCCAATCGGTGAGCACAGCGGCAATCCGCATCAACCGATCGTCAATGGTCTGGTCGATGCCGAAACCCTGTGGTCGTGCACCACCTGCCGCGCCTGCGTCGAGGAATGCCCAATGATGATCGAGCACGTCGACGCCATCGTCGACATGCGCCGCCATCTGACGCTGGAAAAAGGCGCGACCCCGAACAAGGGGGCCGAGGTCCTGGAAAACCTGATCGCCACTGACAACCCCGGCGGTTTCGCTCCGGGCGGGCGGATGAACTGGGCGGCGGATCTGAACCTCACTCTGCTTAGCGAAAAGAAATCCACCGACGTGCTGTTCTGGGTCGGCGACGGTGCCTTCGACATGCGTAACCAGCGCACCTTGCGTGCGTTCGTCAAAGTGCTGAAAGCCGCGAAGGTCGACTTCGCCGTACTCGGCCTCGAAGAACGTGACAGCGGTGACGTGGCCCGGCGTTTAGGCGACGAAGCGACCTTCCAGCTGCTCGCCAAACGCAATATCCAGACCCTGGCCAAATACAGCTTCAACCGCATCGTCACCTGCGATCCGCATAGCTTCCATGTGCTGAAAAACGAGTACGGCGCGTTCGACGGCAACTACCTGGTGCAGCACCACAGCACCTACATGGCGGAAATCATCCAGGCCGGTGCGCTGAACCTTGGTCAGCACAAAGGCAACAGCGTGACCTACCACGACCCGTGCTACCTCGGTCGCTACAACGGCGAGTACGAGGCACCGCGCAAAGTGCTGCGCGCCCTCGGCATCGAGGTCAAAGAGATGCAACGTTCCGGCTTCCGTTCGCGCTGCTGCGGCGGCGGTGGCGGTGCGCCGATCACCGACATTCCCGGCAAGCAGCGGATCCCCGACATGCGCATGGACGACATCCGCGAGACCGGCGCCGAGCTGGTGGCGGTGGGTTGTCCACAGTGCACGGCGATGCTCGAAGGCGTGGTCGAACCGCGTCCGTTGATCAAGGACATCGCCGAACTGGTGGCCGACGCGCTGCTCGAAGACGCCGCGCCGAACAAGCCGACTGCACCGGCCAAACGTGAACCTGCGGAGGCCCACTGATGAGCGACATTATCCGCCGCGACCCGCGCGCCGAATGGATTGCGCGTAACCGCCTGCACCCGTTGCACGCGGCGATGCAACCGGCGCAACACAGCTGGATGGGCCCCAATGGCGTCATCCGCAAGAACCTGCACGGCATCGGATTCATCGGCCCCAACGGCATCAAGCGTATCGATCGCAGCGGCGCGCAACAGGGCGGGGCGGTCAAACGCTCGGCCACGGTTGAAGTGCAGTTGCCGCTGCATGAGGTGCCAGCCCCGGCGTTCTACATCAGCGTGGTGCCGGACATGGTCGGCGGCCGCCTGAGCAGCCACGACCGCGACTTGCTCGGCCTGGCTCATCAACTGGCCGGCAACGACGGCGCGGTGCTGGCGGTGGTGTTTGGCGAGCACAAAGAGAACGCCTTCGCCACGGCCGGCGTCGATCGCTTGCTGGTGCTGGAGGGCGACCAATTCAGCGGTTATGCACCGGAGCAACGGGTGCAAGGCCTGCGGGCTGTGGATAACCAGTTCAATCCGCGCCACTGGCTGCTGCCGGACAGCCGCAGCGGTGGTGGTGAACTCGGTCGGCGTTTTGCCGCGGCACTGGGCGAACGTCCGGCAACGCGGGTCTGGCAGGTCAAGGATCAGGAGTGTATCGGTCGCGCTGGCGCAGGCCTGCAAGACCTGGCGCGACCGGTCGCACGCTTGATTCTGGCCGCAGCCGAATGCGCGGAACCGGTCAGCGAAACCCGTCACGAAGCCTTGCCAGTGGAGTTATCCACAACGATTGCGCGCAGCCTGTCGCGGATCGAGGATCTTGGCGCGGTGGCGGTCGATCCGGCGGCGATTCCGATGGCCGAGGCCGAATTCATTTTCTCCGGCGGCAACGGGGTCAAGGACTGGGCGTTATTCCACCAGACCGCTGCGGCACTCGGCGCCACCGAAGGCGCCTCGCGGGTCGCGGTGGACGATGGCTTCATGGCGCGTGATCGGCAGGTCGGTGCGTCCGGCACCTGGGTCACCGCACGGGTTTATGTGGCTGTGGGTATCTCCGGGGCGATCCAGCACCTGCAAGGCATCGGTGCCTGCGACAAGGTGGTGGCGATCAACCTCGACCCCGGTTGCGACATGATCAAACGCGCCGACCTGTCGGTGATTGGCGAGAGCGCGGAAATTCTTCAGGCGTTGATCGCGGCGGTAGCGGCTTACCGCAACGAAGCCAAGCGCGATGCGGCTTAAGGAACGGGTTATGAGCACAAAGATCATCAGTCTGGTTTCCATCGGTGCCCACCCGACCTCGGGCCGGCCACGCCGCGCCGAACAGGACGCGCGCGCCGTAGAACTGGGCCTGCAACTGGCTGGGGATAACCTGCAAGTGCTGCATGCCGGGGATGTCGCGGAACCGGCACTGCGCGCCTATCTGGGCATGGGCCTGGAACAGCTGCATGTGCTGGAGCAACCCGCTGGCGCCGACGCCTTGCCGGCGCTGACCGCGTATCTGCGTGATGCCGGCGCCCAGGTAGTGCTGACCGGCACTCAGGCGGAAACCGGCGAAGGCTCGGGCATGTTGCCGTTCTTGCTCGCCGAAGGGCTGGGCTGGCCGCTGGTGGTGGGGCTGGCGCAGGTCGAGTCGATCAATGATGGTTCGGCGCTGGTGCTGCAAGCCTTGCCCCGTGGGCAGCGGCGCCGGTTGAAGGTGAAGCTGCCGTTTCTGGCGACTGTGGATAACGCCGCGCCCAAACCTCGGCAGAGTGCCTACGGTCCGGCGCGACGCGGGGTGTTGAATGCCGAAGACGTTGAGGTGCTGGACGATGAACTGCTGGCCGTCTCCACACTGCAACCGGCCAAGCCACGGCCGAAACGTTTGAAGGTGATCAAGGCCAAGAGCGGTGCGGACCGCATGAAAGCTGCCACCGCCAAAGCCAGTGGCGGCGGTGGACAAGTGCTTAAAGGCGTCACCGCGCAGGCCGGCGCTGAAGCGATCCTCAAACTCCTGATTGAAGAAGGGGTTGTTCGCTGAAGCCCCTCACCCTAGCCCTCTCCCGGAGGGAGAGGGGACCGACCGAGTGGTATTGGCTAATTACATCGACCTGCGATTGCGCAGTGACCTTGGTCTGGCCAAGCCTGAGATCACAATGTTCGTTCAGGTCGGTGGAGTTTGAACAGGCGATGCGGTCGGCTCCGTCTCCCTTTGGGAGAGGGCTGGGGTGAGGGGTAGTGTTTACCCACAATCCCTGTTGGCGGATCTGTGGATAACGTGTTCGCCCATCCCTGTATCCCACGCCAATCAAGCCCTCCAAGCCCCAGCTCAAAAAACACCAGCCTAAGTCACGGTTTTACCGGGCTTTTTCTCCTGAATAACTTCAAGAGTTGCCCCCAATCTCTGTTGGCGCTTCTGTGGACAAGATGTTCGCTGTTCGCTGCAAGGTATATAAACCGTGGCTTGCAGGGATTTGATCAATAAATGATCGATGAAGCGTTTCAGGCTGATAATCCCTGCGCTACGCCCGATTTCCCACAGTCCTCAGCACTTTTCCACAGCAGCCACAAAGTTACCCCCGAACTCTGTTGGCGCTTCTGTGGATAACGTGTTCGCCACCCTCTACAGGCCATGTGAAACGTGACGTGTAGATATTTGATCAAAAAACAGCCAATCACTCCTGCAAACCATCCTTCTGGATAAGTCACGATTTTTCTTCACAAATCAGGCAGTTATTTTTCCATTCATCCACAGTTACCCCCATTTGCTGTGCATGGCTATGTGGATAACTTGTTCGCCAAACCCTGCAGGCCCCGCCGGGCATAGTCCAAACGGCAATTGATCAGATTTCATACAGTTCTAAAGCGTTGCCTTGACTTCGATTCCTGCGCTGTCTTCACTGCAATGGCACAAGGACAGCCGTCACTTATCCACATCAGGTTCTGGGAGAACGCATGATGGATAGCCGCCCACACCGCCATCCCCCCTCGCCACGCAAGCGCACGTTACGTCGTGCGGCCAATCAACGCGCTCGTCTGTAGCGACCTCCTGCTTTAACCGCTGTGCTGTCGCCGGGCTCGACCCGGAGGCCAGGTGCCCGTTCGCCCATTGATTGCAGGCAACCGCAGAGTTGCCCCATCTGCCTGAGAGAGGAACACCCTCATGACACGCATCGCAACGCCCATCAGCGAGATCAAGGAACACTACGACGTGATCGTCATCGGCTCCGGTTATGGCGGCGGCATTGCTGCGTCGCGCCTGTCCCGGGCCGGCAAGCAGGTGTGCCTGCTCGAACGCGGGCGGGAAATCCAGCCCGGTGAATACCCCAACACCATGATCGCCGCGACCGAAGAGTTGCAGGTGCATGACCCGGACGGCCACATCGGCTCGCGCACCGGGCTGTTCGACCTGCATGTGAATGCCCAGCAGAACGTGGTGGTCGGCTGCGGCCTCGGCGGTACATCGCTGATCAACGCCAACGTTGCCCTGGAGCCGGAACCCGGGGTGTTCGAGGATCCACGCTGGCCGCAGGCGGTACGCGATCATCGCGATACGCTGCTCAAGGACGGTTACGCCCGCGCCCGGGAAATGCTCAAGCCCAATCCGTACCCGAACAACGCGCCGAACCTGCCCAAGCTCGACGCCAACAAAAAGTCTGCGGACTACCTCAAGCAAGGCGCGCATTTCTACAAGCCACCGATCAACGTGACCTTCGACAAACTGCCGAACAACCTCAACCACGTCGGCGTCGAGCAACTGCCGTGCAACCAGTGCGGCGACTGCGTCTCGGGCTGTAACAACAAGGCCAAGAACACCACGCTGATGAACTATCTGCCGGATGCCTGGAACCATGGCGCGGAGATTTTCTGCCAGGCTGAGGTGCGGCATCTGGAGCGCGACGGCGATGGCTGGATCGTGCACTTCCAGTACCTCGACAGCGGGCGCGAGAAATTCGACGCGCCGACGCTGTTCGTGAAGGCCGATATCGTCGTGGTTTCCGCCGGCACCCTCGGCTCTACCGAAATTCTGCTGCGTTCGCGGGACAAGGGTCTGGTGATGTCCGGTCAGCTCGGCGAGAACATGAGCGGTAACGGCGACATCCTCGGTTTCGGCCACAACTGCGAGCAGACCATCAACGGCATCGGTTTCGGTGCGCATTCGGCCAAGGAACTGCACCCGGTCGGCCCGTGCATCACCTCGATCATCGACATGCGCACCGAAGGTGACTGGCGCAGCCGCATGGTCATCGAGGAAGGCTCGATCCCCGGCGCCCTCGGCCGGCCGATGGTGCCGGCGATGGCCGGGTTTGCCGAGATGATCGGCAAGGCCACGGACGACAGTTTCAGCGGCAAGCTCGGCTACAAGGAGCGCGAGGCCGAGAGCTTCCTGCGTGGCCCGTATTACGGCGCGCTGCACAACATGCAGACCTACCTGATCATGAGCCACGACAGCGGTCAGGGCCGGATGATTCTCGACAACAAGGACCAGTTGCGCATCGACTGGCCGGGTGTCGGCGAGCAGGAAAACTTCAAACTCGGCAATGAGCGTCTGTACCAGAGCACCAAGGCGTTGGGCGGGGTCTGGGTCGAGAACCCGATCTGGACCAGGCTGCTCAAGCACAGCATCGTTTCTGTGCATCCGCTGGGCGGTTGCGTGATGGGCGAAGACGCGACGCAAGGCGTGGTCAATCACAAGGGCCAGGTGTTCAGCGGCGCGGCCGGCACCGATGTTTACGCCAGTCTGTACGTGACCGACGGCGCGGTGATCCCGACCTCGCTGGCGGTCAATCCGCTGCTGACCATCTCCGCCGTGAGTGAACGCAACATGGGCCTGCTGGCCGCCGACCGTGGCTGGAAGATCGACTACACGCTGCCGTCGGCACCGCGCAAACAGGTAGCGCCGCCGACCCTCGGCGTGCAGTTCACCGAAACCATGAAAGGCTATTTCTCCCGCGCCTTCACCGCCGCGCAAAGCACCGATCTGAAAGTCTACGAAGCGGCGGCCAAACGCGGCGAGGCGGACAACTCGCCAATCGACTTCACCCTGACCATCACCGCCAACGACCTCAACCGGATGATCAAGGAACCGGAGCACGCCGCGACCATTGTCGGTACGGTCAATGCCCCGGCGCTGTCGCCGCAACCGCTGACCGCCAGCAACGGCGTGTTCAATCTGTTCGAGCAATTCGAGCAGCAGGTCGACACGCGGCACATGAAATACGACATGAAACTGACCGCCGAGGACGGCAGCGACTACTTCTTCAGCGCCTTCAAAACCGTGCCGGAAGACAACGGCGTGCTGAACATCTGGCACGACACCAGCACTCTGTACGTGACGCTGTATCGCGGGCCGGACAAGTCGGGCGAGGTGATCGGCTCCGGGGTGATGCACATTCATCCGACCGATTTCGCCAAGCAGATGACCACCATGAAAGTGCTCAACGCGCGCAACGAGCGCGAGCGCATCGAAGGCCTGGCGCGCTTCGGCAAGTTCTTCGCCGGAATTCTCTGGGAGAGTTACGGCGGGGTCTTCGCTGGCGATATCTACTTCAACCCCGACGCGCCGCCACGCTTGAAACGGCCACTGGATGCGCCGATCCCGGCGGTGCATTTCTTCCCCACCGAGGACGGCGTCGAGCTGCGCCTGACCCGTTATCAGGCCGGTAGCAAAGGCCCGGTGATGCTGGTGCATGGCCTGGGCGTCGGCTCGAATATCTTTTCCACCGACACCATCCAGACCAACCTGCTGGAGTACCTGTGCAAGCACGACTATGACGTGTGGCTGCTGGATTTCCGGGTGAGCATTCTGCTGCCGGCGAGCAAGAAAGAGTGGAATGGCGACCAGATCGCCCAGTACGACTTCAAGGCTGCCATCGCGCAGATTCAACAAGCGACCAAGGCCAAGGACGTGCAGTGCGTGGTGCATTGCTACGGCGCGACGACGTTCTTCATGTCGTTGCTGGCGGGGCTGCAAGGGGTGCGTTCGGTGGTCTGCTCGCAGATTGCCGCTGACACCGTGGTCGCCACCGCTACCGGGTTGAAGGCCGGTCTGCACCTGCCGGGGATGCTCGATGCGATCGGCATCAAATCGATGACCGCTTACGCCGACAGCAAGGAGAACTGGTTCAACCGACTCTATGACAAAGCCCTCAACGGCTACGCGCGAATCGAGGCGCAGGGTTATTGCACCAACCCGGTGTGCCACCGCATCACTTTCATGTACGCCTCGCTGTATCGCCACGACACCCTCAACGAAACCCTGCACGACAACCTGCACGAACTGTTCGGCGAATCGAACATCGAGACCTTCGAGCACCTGGCGCTGATCGTGCGCAAAGGGCACCTGGTGGATTTCAAGGGCAACGATGTGTACATGCCGCACTTCGAGCGGCTGACGATGCCGATCTGCTTTATCAGCGGCGCGGAGAACCAGTGCTATCTGCCGGAAAGCACGCTCAAGACCTACCAGCGAGTCTGCGAAGTCCACGGGCCGGAGCGCTACAGCCGGCACGTAGTGCCGGGTTACGGCCACATCGACTGCATGTTCGGCAAGAACGCGGTGGTGGATGTGTATCCGCTCATCCTTGAACACCTGGAGAAAACGGCCCTCGGCTGAGATCGATTACTGATTTCTGTGTTGAGGAGATTCTCTGTGGCGAGGGGATTTATCCCCGATCGGCTGCGCAGCAGTCGTAAAACCTGAGTGCGCGATCATCCTGACAGACCGCGCCGGCAGGGTTTGGGGCCGCTTCGCGACCCATCGGGGATAAATCCCCTCACCACAGGGGACATCGCTGGTTGGTGGTCAGAAGGAAATGGATGACATGGATACCTACATCCGCTGGTTTCAACGCTTCATCTGGATCGGCATTGCAATGAACATGGTGTTCGCGATCCCGGCGCTGTTTGCGCCGGGGTTGCTGACATCGGTGGTCGGTCTGCCGCCGCAACTCTCCGACCCGTGGCTGGAAAACGCCGGGATGCTGCTGGTGGGCATCAGCGTGTTTTACATGCCGTCGGGCTTCAACGCGCCGCGCTATGTGGTGCATTCCTGGCTGTGCGTGCTGACGCGGCTGATCGCCGTGGTGTTCTGGATTTACCTGATCAATACGAGTATTCAGGGTTCGGTGTTCGTGCCGATGCTGATGGGCGATCTGAGCTTCTTCCTGATCCTCGGCATTCTGCTGTACCTCGGCACCACGCCCGCGAACCGGCCATGGGCGCTGCTGTGCGACGGCTGGCGCGAGTGGCGCGCGGCCTGGGCGCGGCAATGGCAGAGTCATGCCTTCAAGGTCGGTACCTTGGTCGTGCTGGCGCTGCTCGGTTTCATCGGTTACCAGACCTGGTACCAGATGCTGCGGGTGGTGCCGGAGCAGGAATACGCCTCCGACGAAGACCACTACAAATACGCCGCCATCGGCCTCGGTATCGAGGCGCGGATCCCGTATTACCTGTTCGCCGTGCTGCCGCAGATGTGCCCGGAAAAACTGCCCAAACCCGGCGGCTGGGAAGTCTTCGGCTTTCTCTATGAAAACGGCAAGGACCTGCCGATCGGCATGGCCAAGCGGCAGATCGGTTACCCGACCGTGGAACCGAACTGCGCGCTGTGTCACACCGGCTCCTACCGGGCCAATGCCAGCGACGTTGCGGTCAACGTGCCGAGCGCGCCGGCCAACACCCTGCAACTGCAGGCCTTCCAGTGGTTCGCCTACGATTGCGCCAGCGACCCGAAATTCACCACCGACGCGGTGATGGCGGCGATCAACGGCAAATTCCAGCTGGGCTTTTTCGAGAAGCTCTACAACCGCTATCTGATTATTCCGATGGCGAAGAGCGCTTTGCTCAAGCAGAAACAGGCCTACGCCTGGCAGAAGCTGCGGCCGCAACAGGGCCCGGGCCGCACCGACACCTTCAACCCGACGAAAATGGTGGTGTTCGGCTTCCCGGATGACTCGACCATCGGCACCGTCGATCTGCCGCAAGTGTGGAACCAGAAGCCGCGGGAATCGATGTACCTGCACTGGGACGGCAATAACAACAAGATCCACGAGCGCAACTACGCCGCCGCGATGGCCGTGGGCGCAACGCCGGAGTCGGTGCTGCCGCCGAGCTTCAACCGAGTGACCAACTGGCTGCTCGGGCACAAGGCGCCGGCGTGGCCGTGGGCGCTGGATCAGGCGAAAGTCGCGCAAGGCAAGCCGATCTGGGATGCAAATTGCGCCGCGTGCCACGACTTCGGACGCGCCGACACCGGGCAAGTGACCACCAACATCGACCAGCTCGGCACCGATCCACATCGGCTCGATTCGTTCACCACCGGTCTGGTGACGGCGTTCCATACCTTCAAGAAACCGCCGTTCGACTTCGGCGCGTATCGCAAGACCCAGAGCTACAGCAACACGCCGACTGACGGTATCTGGCTGCGCGCGCCTTACCTGCACAACGGTTCGGTGCCGACCCTGTGGGATCTGCTGCAACCGCCGGAAAAACGTCCGGTGGTGTTCATCACCGGCTCCGACGTCTACGACCCGGTCAACGTCGGTTTCGTCACCACGGGCGCTCAGGCCAAAGCCTCGGCGGATTTCAAATACGACACCCGACTGGAGGGCAACCACAACAGCGGTCACCTGTATGGCACCACGCTGTCGGACGACGACAAACGTGCGTTGATCGAATTCATGAAAACCCTGTGAACCCTTACGGATAGAGGATTACGCCATGTCACTGGTCAGTCATTGGGAACACGAGTACGACAAGGTCAAACTGCGCATTCACGGCTTGTTCACGCGCATGGAAATGGCCTGGATGAAGCTCATCAGCGAGCTGGAACCGCAGGAGTTTCAGGCGATCATCAAGCTGCTGCAGCGCGGTCACGATCAGGCGCAGTACGTGCTGAAAAACGGTGAGTTGCCGGGCGACGAGCCGGCGGTGCCGTGGGAGTTGTCCCACGGGTTGTCGATCCTGCGTATCGGCAATGCCACACCGTTGCCGCAATCGCCCGATCAACTGGCAACCCGGGTGTTGCAGGACGGCAGCCTGCTCGGCTGTCGCAAGTGGGAATTGCTCGACCTGCTGTGGAGCGAAGCGCTGCTCAAGTGGATTGAAAACCTGCGCCATCACGCGACCTTCGGCACTGACCCGGCGGTGGTGCAGATGGAGCGCGACGTGACTTTGGCGATTGCCGGCGACTGGGGCACCGGCCCCTTCGACAGTCATGCGCCGGCAGTTTCAGTCGCCAACCAGATGCAACTGGCGCAAGCGGATTTCACCATCCATCTGGGCGATGTTTACTACGCCGGCAGCCATTCGCAGGAAGACGTCGACATGGCCGGTTGGCCGATGGGCAGCCACGGCTCGTTCACCCTCAACTCCAACCACGAGATGTACAGCGGCGCCCACGGCTATTTCAAGGAACTGGCCAAGCGCTTTCCGGGGCAGCAGGGCACCAGTTATTTCGCCTTGATCAACGACGACTGGCTGGTGGTCGGGCTGGATTCGGCGTATGCCTCGGACGCGATGAACCTGTACATGGACGGCACGCTCAACGAGCCGCAGATCACTTGGATGAAAGCCTTGCCCAAGCGCAAAAAGATCATGGTGCTCAGTCATCATCAGGGCTTCGATATTTCCGGACACCATCAGACCGCGCTGTATCAACCGGTATGCGATGCCCTGGGGCGCGAGCCGGACTATTGGTACTGGGGGCATCTGCACAACGGCATCGTTTACGCGCAACAGGGCGGCCTGCATGCGCGTTGCGCCGGGCACGGGGCGATTCCCTATGGCAATGCCAGCGAGCTGGACGGGCATTCGCGGGTGTTGTGGTCGGAGACGCAGGATGCCAACGACCCGGCGTATCCGCTGCGGGTGTTGAATGGCTACGCGAAAATCAGGTTGGTGGGGGAGGATATTTTTGAGGAGTTTATTGGCGAGGATGGCAGTGTGAGGTGGTCATCGAAGTGAGGCGGTGACAGGGCCGGCCTCTTCGCGAGCAAGCTCGCTCCCACAGTGGTCGGCGGTGATAACAGAATTTGTGTACACCGCCAGTCCCTGTGGGAGCGAGCTTGCTCGCGAAGCTTTTGCTTTTAGCCCTGAACCGGCACGCCCTTGAGGTACGGCGCAGGTTCCGCCCCAAGGTTGCTCAGCATCCGCTCGCTGTACCAGTCCACGAAGTTGACCACGCCAAACTCGTAAGTCTTGGAGTACGGCCCCGGCTGATAAGCGGTGGAGTTGATCCCGCGCTGGTTCTCTTCGGCCAGACGCCGGTCTTGATCGTTGGTCGCGTCCCACACCTGGCGCATGCGCTCGACGTCGTAATCCACGCCTTCGACCGCATCCTTGTGCACCAGCCATTTGGTGGTGACCATGGTTTCCTGGGCGCTGATCGGCCATACGGTGAAGACGATGATGTGGTCGCCCATGCAGTGGTTCCACGAGTGCGGCAGGTGCAGGATGCGCATCGAACCGAGATCCGGGTTCTTGATCCGGCCCATCAGTTTGGCGCAGCCCTGTTTGCCGTCCAGGGTCATAGATACGGTGCCCTTGAGCAGCGGCATGCGCACGATGCGGTTGCGCAGGCCGAAACTGGCGTGGGCATAAGGGATCTTCTCGGCTTCCCAGGCAGCGGCGGAGGCGGCGACGTGATCCTTGAACGCCTGATCGGCGCGCGGGTCGGTGACGTCGTCCCATTCCAGCAGGGTTTTCAGCAGTTCCGGGTGCGACGCGTTGCAGTGGTAGCACTCGCGGTTGTTTTCCAGCACCAGTTTCCAGTTGGCCTTTTCCATCAAGGTGGTGGTGATCGCCACCTTGGTGTTCTCCATATCGTACGGTTCCATGTAGTGGTTCAGCGTCGACAGGAAGTCATCGATGGCCGGCGGATACTCCGCCAGGCTGATGAAGATGTAGCCGCCGGCAGTCTTCACGTTCACCGGTTTGAGGCCGTACTGCTTCATGTCGAAGTCGGCGCCCATCTCGGTGCCGGCGAACAGCAGGCGTCCGTCCAGTTCGTAGGTCCACTGGTGGTAGTGGCAGACCAGCTTGGCGACCTTGCCCTTTTCGCTGGTGCACAGGCGCGAGCCACGGTGGCGGCAGACGTTATGAAAGGCATGCACCACACCGTCGGCGCCACGAATGACGATGATCGGGTTCTTGCCGACCTGCAGGGTCAGGTAGTTGCCCTTGGCCGGGATCTCGCAAGTCATGCCGGCGATCAACCACTCTTTCTGGAAGATCTCCTGCATGTCGATATCGAACAGGCGTTCGTCGCTGTAGAACGGCTGCGGCAGCGAGAAAGTGCGCTCGCGCTCCTGCAGCATCTGTGCGGTGGCCTTGCGTGCGGGTTCCAGCGGATCGCCCAGGCTGATTTTTGCGGTGACGTCCATCGATGTATTCCTCAAGGCCATCTGCGTGGCCGCGAAAGTGGCTGATCAGGGTTGCTACGCAAGGTGTAAAGAATTCGTCTTGGTGTGGGGCGAGTGTGGGGCCGACGCTGCCCGGAACCTTATCCATGGGCGACATGGTGCAATCTGTTCCCGACGCGCAACCCCCGGCGGTTGGGGGCTGGTCGCGATAAGTATGCCGATGTCGCGGATAGGTAAACGGACGGTTCACGCTATACGCAGAATCGCCACATGAAGGCCGACAGTCGGCCGTGGAGAACAGCATGTCCAACAGCTTCCTGAATCCGGTCACCACCCAGACCTGGGCCAATGGCCGACACATCGTCCGTTGCGTCAAAGTCATCCAGGAAACCTGGGACGTGCGCACCTTCTGTTTCATGGCCGACCAGCCGATCCTGTTCTTCTTCAAGCCCGGGCAGTTCGTGACCCTGGAGCTGGAAATCGACGGCCAGCCGATCATGCGCTCGTACACCATTTCCAGTTCGCCGTCGGTGCCGTACAGCTTCTCGGTGACCATCAAGCGTGTACCGGGGGGCAAGGTCTCCAACTGGCTGCACGACACCCTGCATGAAGGCCAGGAGCTGGCAGTGCACGGCCCGGTCGGGCTGTTCAACGCCATCGACTTCCCGAGTCCGAAAGTGCTGTATCTCAGCGGGGGCGTGGGGATCACCCCGTGCATGTCGATGGCGCGCTGGTTCTACGACACCAACGCCAACGTCGACATGACCTTTATCCACAGCGCGCGCTCGCCGAAAGACATCATTTACCACCGCGAGCTGGAACACATGGCGTCGCGAATCGACAACTTCAGCCTGCACCTGATCTGCGAGAAACACGGGCTGGGCGAGCCGTGGGCCGGTTATCGCGGCTACCTCAATCACAAGATGCTCGAACTGATGGTGCCGGACTTCCTTGAGCGCGAAGTGTTCTGCTGCGGCCCGACGCCGTACATGAACGCGGTCAAGCGCCTGCTGGAAGTGGCCGGTTACGACATGTCGCGTTATCACGAGGAATCCTTCGGTGCCACGCCACCGGAAGCTCGTGCCGATGCGGTGGAGCAAGCCGAGCAGGCAGCCGAGGCTCCGGAAATCGATGCAGCGGATCTGCATCAGGTCGAATTCACCGCGTCCGGCAAAAGCATTCGCGTGGCCCCGGGCGAAACCGTGCACGCGGCGGCGGCCAAGCTTGGCCTGATGATCCCGAAAGCTTGCGGCATGGGGATCTGCGGCACGTGCAAGGTGATGAAGCTTGGGGGCGAAGTAGAGATGGAGCACAACGGCGGGATTACCGAGGACGACGAGGCGGAAGGGTTTATCTTGTCGTGCTGCAGCGTGCCGAAGGGCGACGTCAGAATCGAATTCTGAGCTGGGGCGAATTTTGCGTACGGCTTGCCCCTCACCCCAGCCCTCTCCCAGAGGGAGAGGGGGCCGACCGAGGTGTCTGGCGCTATACATCGACCCTGAAAGACCTTATCGATTATGGATTCGGTAAAGCAGATTCAGGTCGGGGTAATTCTCAAATATCCCCCAATCAGTCCCCTCTCCCTCCGGGAGAGGGTTAGGGTGAGGGGCTTTTCAGTCGATAAACAAATCCGTCATCAACGCCGCATCACTCCCCGGTTCGAACCGGTAATGCTTGAACTCAGTCACGCCGTGCTCACGCAAAATTTCTTCGTCGATAAGCAGTCGTCCAGTGATCTGTCGTGCGCTGCTTCCCAGGATCACATGCGCTGCATCCGCCATGATCGCCGGCGTGCGCGCATGCTTGAACGACTCGCGGTTGCCCAGCTGAAATTCGATGGCGGCGGTGGCAATCATGGTCTGTGGCCACAATGAATTGACGCTGATGCCGTAACTGGCGAACTCCTCGCTCATCCCGATCGTCAGCATGCTCATGCCGTATTTGGTCACGGTGTAGGGGCTGAACTGGGCAAACCACTTGTTCGCCATGTTCAGCGGTGGCGACAAGTTGAGAATGTGTCCGGCGGATTTCTTCAGATAGGGCAGGGCGGCCTGGCTGCACAGCAGTACCGCGCGGGTGTTGATCTGGTGCATCAGGTCGAAACGCTTGAGTTCGATGTGCTGCACGCCAGTCAACTTGATCGCCCCGGCGTTATTGACCAGCGCATCGATGCCGCCGAAATGCTCGTTGGCCTGGGCCAGCGCATTGCGCACCGCGTCTTCATCACGCACATCGACTTGCAGGGCCAATGCCTTGCCGCCAGCGGCTTCGACTTCCTTGGCTACGCTGTGGATGGTGCCGGGCAGTTTGGGATGGGCTTCGGCGCTTTTGGCCGCAATCGCGATATTGGCCCCGTCCTTCGCGGCCCGCAGTGCAATCTCACGGCCGATGCCACGGCTGGCGCCGGTGATGAACAGAGTTTTGCCTTGTAGCGACATGCCGATGCTCCTGCTTCTTGTTATGTGAGCGGAGGGCTCGACAGACAATGTAGACCAAGAGTCATCGCCATCCCTGTAGGAGCTGCCGCAGGCCGCGATCTTTTGATCTTGTTTTTAAGATCAAAATCAAAAGATCGCAGCCTGCGGCAGCTCCTACAGGGGAATCAGGCGGACATCACTTCGCGGATGTCGCGGGCCAGTTCGCGTACGCGTTCTTCTTCGGTGTCCCACGAGCACATGAAACGTGCGCCGCCCTTGCCGATGAAGGTGTAGAAGCGCCAGTTTTTCGCGGTCAGCGCGGCGATGGCCGGTTCCGAGAGTTGCAGGAATACGCCGTTGGCCTGCACCGGGAACATCAGTTCCACGCCCGGAATGTCGCTGACCAGCTCGGCCAGCAGTTGCGCGCAGTGGTTGGCGTGGCGGGCGTATTTGAGCCAGGCGTCGTTTTCGAGGATGCCGACCCACGGTGCCGAAAGGAAGCGCATTTTCGACGCCAGTTGCCCGGCCTGCTTGCAGCGGTAATCGAAGTCTTCGGCCAGTTTGTGGTTGAAGAACAGGATCGCTTCACCCACTGCCATGCCGTTTTTCGTACCGCCGAAGCACAGCACATCGACGCCAGCCTTCCAGGTCAGGTCGGCCGGCGAGCAGCCAAGGAACGCGCAGGCGTTGGAGAAACGTGCGCCGTCCATGTGCAGGTGCAGGCCCAGCTCCTTGCAGGTGGCGCTGATGGCGCGGACTTCTTCCGGGGTGTAGACGCTGCCGACTTCAGTGGCCTGAGTCAGGGTCACGACGCGCGGTTTCGGGTAGTGGATGTCCTGGCGCTTGAGCGCGACTTCACGGATCGACTGCGGGGTGATCTTGCCGTTTTCGGTGCCGGCGATCAGCAGTTTCGAGCCGTTGGAGAAAAATTCCGGGGCGCCGCATTCGTCGGTTTCGACGTGGGCGGTTTCCGAGCAGATCACGCTGTGGTAACTCTGGCACAGCGACGACAGCGCCAGCGAGTTGGCGGCGGTGCCGTTGAAGGCGAAAAACACTTCGCAGTCGGTTTCGAACAGCTTGCGGAAATGGTCGGCCGCACGTGCGGTCCATTCATCGTCGCCATAAGCGCGCTGGTGGCCGTGGTTGGCCTGTTCCATGGCGGCCCAGGCTTCAGGGCAGATACCGGAGTAGTTGTCGCTGGCGAATTGTTGGCTCTTGTCGGTCATGGCCGGCTTCCGTGGTCGAGACTCTTGTGAAGGCTCGTGGTCAATGAGGATGCGCACTTTACCGAAGATCTTCCGGGGAGCACACGGGATGTCGCTGTCAGAAAATTACCAGTTTGTTACCCGATTATGCACGTGACTAAACGCGACGGCGCGCTGGATCTGCTCAAGTGGCTGGCGCTGCTGAGCATGCTGCTCGATCACCTGCGATATGTCGGGATCAGCGCCGATTGGCTGTATGTGCCGGGACGTCTGGCGTTCCCGTGGTTCTGCCTGGCGATGGCGGCGAATCTTGCCAGGGCCGGTGCGCAGAAGACCGAGTGGCGCTATCTGGGCTGGTTGCTGCTGTTCAGTGCGCTCAGCGAAATTCCCTACCGCTTGTACATTCCTGATCCCGACACCTTGAACGTGATGCCCACCCTAGCGCTGGGGTTGCTGGTGGCGCGGGGCTGGCAGGACCGGACGCTGCTGTCACGACTGTTGGGCGTCGGTGCCTTGCTGCTGGCGGCGCTGTTGTCGCAATGGCTGATGTTCGGCGTGTTTGGCGTGTTGCTGCCGCTGGCGCTGCTGTGGGTGATCCGTCGCCCCGGGTATTTCGGCCTGCTGCCGGGGCTGGTGTGTCTGGCGGGGAATCAGTGGCGGGTGCTGTATGAGGCTGCCGTATTCGGTAACGTCGTCGCGGTAATCGGCATCGCGGCGTGTCTGGGTGCGCCATTGCTCGGCATGTTCCTGTTGCGACACTTCGGGTCTACCCATCCCCTGCCCATGCGCCGCTGGGCGTACGCACTCTACCCCCTGCATTTCCTCCTGTTGCTCGCCATCCGCACGGCATACACCTGACCCCTGTGGGAGCGGGCTTGCTCGCGAAAGCGGTGTGTCAGGCGGTATTGATGTCGACTGACACGACCTCTTCGCGAGCAAGCCCGCTCCCACAGGGGATCTCCGCAGTTTTGGATGATGTGTCCGACCAACCATTTCAGGCCATGTCGTAAACGCACCTTTGCGTGGCGTCCGCAGGCATTTGAGCTGTCTGCGCCGGTCATACCATCGGCATCAAAGGGCACTGCCTTGATTGCCAGTGCCTTACCGAGACGAATGGCGCACAGATGCCGCTGGGAGAGACGCGATGTTCAGCAAGCAAGACCAGATCCAGGGTTACGACGATGCACTGCTGGCGGCGATGAATGCCGAGGAGCAACGTCAGGAAGATCACATCGAGCTGATCGCGTCGGAGAACTACACCAGCAAACGCGTCATGCAAGCGCAGGGCAGTGGCCTGACCAACAAATACGCCGAAGGTTATCCGGGCAAGCGCTACTACGGCGGCTGCGAGCATGTGGATAAAGTCGAAGCGCTGGCCATCGAACGTGCCAAGCAACTGTTCGGCGCCGGTTACGCCAACGTCCAGCCGCACTCCGGTTCTTCGGCCAACAGCGCCGTGTACCTGGCGCTGATCCAGCCGGGCGACACCATCCTCGGCATGAGCTTGGCCCACGGCGGCCACCTGACCCACGGTGCGAAAGTGTCGTCCTCGGGCAAGCTGTACAACGCGGTGCAGTACGGGATCAACACCGACACCGGGCTGATCGATTACGACGAAGTCGAGCGTCTGGCCGTCGAGTGCAAGCCGAAGATGATCGTTGCCGGGTTCTCCGCCTACTCCAAGACCCTGGACTTCCCGCGCTTCCGCCAGATCGCCGACAAGGTCGGTGCGCTGCTGTTCGTCGACATGGCCCACGTTGCCGGTCTGGTCGCTGCTGGCCTGTACCCGAACCCGCTGCCGTACGCCGACGTGGTCACCACCACTACCCACAAAACCCTGCGCGGTCCGCGTGGCGGGCTGATCCTGGCCAAGTCCAACGAAGAGATCGAGAAGAAGCTCAACGCCGCGGTATTCCCCGGGGCCCAGGGCGGCCCGTTGATGCACGTCATCGCCGGTAAAGCGGTGTGCTTCAAGGAAGCGCTGGAGCCAGGCTTCAAGGCCTATCAGCAGCAAGTGATCGACAACGCCAAGGCGATGGCCAGCGTGTTTATCAAACGTGGCTACGATGTAGTGTCCGGCGGTACCGACAACCACCTGTTCCTGGTCAGCCTGATCCGTCAGGGCCTGACCGGCAAAGATGCTGACGCTGCCCTCGGCCGTGCGCACATCACCGTCAACAAGAACGCCGTGCCGAACGACCCGCAGTCGCCGTTCGTGACCTCGGGCCTGCGTATCGGCACCCCGGCCGTCACCACCCGCGGCTTCAAGGTCGCCCAGTGCGAAGTGCTGGCCGGCTGGATCTGCGACATCCTCGACAACCTCGGTGACGCCGACGTTGAAGCGAATGTGGCCAAGAACGTCGCGGCACTGTGCGCCGACTACCCGGTTTATCGCTGAGCGGTTTGGAGTAAATGACTATGCAACGCTATTCGGGCTTCGGCCTCTTCAAACACTCCCTCAGCCACCACGAGAACTGGCAGCGCATGTGGCGCACGCCGACGCCGAAGAAGGTCTACGACGTAGTCATCGTCGGCGGTGGCGGGCACGGTCTGGCGACCGCCTACTACCTGGCAAAAGAGCACGGCATCACCAACGTCGCTGTGGTCGAGAAGGGCTGGCTGGGCGGCGGTAACACCGCGCGCAACACCACCATCGTGCGCTCCAACTACCTGTGGGACGAGTCGGCGCACCTGTACGAACACGCGATGAAATTGTGGGAAGGTCTGTCGCAGGATCTCAACTACAACGTGATGTTCTCCCAGCGCGGTGTCTACAACCTTTGCCACACCCTGCAGGACATCCGTGATTCCGAGCGTCGGGTCAGCGCCAACCGCCTCAACGGCGTCGATGGCGAACTGCTCAATGCCAAGCAAGTGGCCGACGAGATTCCATACCTCGACTGCTCGAAAAACACCCGCTACCCGGTGATGGGCGCGACCGTTCAGCGTCGTGGTGGCGTCGCTCGTCACGACGCCGTGGCCTGGGGTTTTGCCCGTGCCGCCGACGCCTTGGGCGTGGATCTGATCCAGCAGACCGAAGTGATCGGTTTCCGCAAGGAAAACGGTGTGTGCATCGGCGTCGAAACCAACAAGGGTTTCATCGGCGCCAAGCGTGTCGGTGTGGTCACCGCCGGTAACTCCGGGCACATGGCCAAGCTCGCCGGTTTCCGTCTGCCGATTGAATCCCACCCGCTGCAAGCGCTGGTGTCCGAGCCGATCAAACCGATTATCGACAGCGTGATCATGTCCAACGCCGTGCACGGTTACATCAGCCAGTCCGACAAGGGCGACCTGGTGATCGGCGCCGGTATCGACGGTTACAACGGTTACGGCCAGCGCGGTTCGTACCCGGTGATCGAGCACACCATCCAGGCGATCGTCGAGATGTTCCCGGTGCTGTCGCGGGTGCGCATGAACCGCCAGTGGGGCGGCATCGTCGACACCACCCCGGACGCTTGCCCGATCATTTCGAAAACCCCGGTACCGAACATGTTCTTCAACTGCGGTTGGGGCACCGGTGGCTTCAAGGCCACTCCTGGCTCGGGCAACGTGTTTGCCGCCAGCCTCGCCAAGGGTGAAATGCACCCGTTGGCTGCACCGTTTTCCATCGACCGTTTCCACAACGGCGCCCTCATCGACGAACACGGCGCTGCTGCCGTCGCCCACTAACAGGAGAAATCCCCATGTTGCATATCTTCTGTCCTCACTGCGGCGAACTGCGCTCCGAAGAGGAATTCCATGCATCCGGTCAGGCGCACATTCCGCGTCCGCTGGATCCGAACGCCTGCACCGATGAAGAGTGGGGCGACTACATGTTCTTCCGCGACAACCCGCGTGGTCTGCACCACGAGCTGTGGGATCACGTCGCCGGTTGCCGCCAGTACTTCAACGTCACCCGCGACACCGTGACCTACGAGATTCTCGAAACCTACAAGATCGGCACCAAGCCGCAATTCACCGACAAGGCTGATTCGGCGAAAACAGCCACGACGGCGCTGGGAGAGAAGGTATGAGCCAGACCAATCGCCTGTCCAACGGTGGACGGATCGACCGCAACAAAGTGCTGAGCTTCACCTTCAACGGTCAGAGCTACAAAGGCTTCGAGGGCGACTCGCTGGCCTCGGCACTGATCGCCAACGGCGTCGACATCATCGGCCGCAGCTTCAAGTATTCGCGTCCACGCGGGATCTTCGCCGCCGGTGCCGAAGAGCCGAACGCCGTGCTGCAGATCGGGGCCACCGAAGCCACGCAGATTCCCAACGTGCGCGCCACGCAACAGGCGCTGTACCAAGGCCTGGTCGCCACCAGCACCAACGGCTGGCCGAGCGTCAACAACGACATGATGGGGATTCTCGGCAAGGTCGGCGGCAAGCTGATGCCGCCGGGTTTCTATTACAAAACCTTCATGTACCCGCAATCGTTCTGGATGACCTACGAGAAGTACATTCGCAAGGCTGCCGGTCTGGGCCGTTCGCCGACCGAAGTCGATCCGGACACCTACGACTACATGAACCAGCACTGCGACGTGCTGATCGTCGGCGCCGGCCCTGCCGGTCTCGCCGCGGCCCTGGCGGCTGCGCGCAGCGGTGCGCGGGTGATCCTCGCCGATGAGCAGGAAGAGTTCGGCGGCAGTCTGCTCGATTCCCGCGAAAGCCTCGATGGCAAACCGGCGATCGAGTGGGTGGCCAGCGTTATCGCTGAATTGAAAAACACCCCGGACGTGCTGCTGTTGCCGCGCGCCACGGTCAACGGCTACCACGACCACAACTTCCTGACCATCCACGAACGCCTCACCGATCACCTCGGTGACCGTGCGCCGATCGGTCAGGTGCGTCAGCGCATCCACCGTGTCCGCGCCAAGCGTGTAGTGCTGGCGACCGGCGCCCACGAGCGTCCGCTGGTCTACGGCAACAACGACGTGCCGGGCAACATGCTTGCCGGTGCGGTCTCGACTTACGTGCGCCGTTACGGCGTGGCACCGGGCAAGAAGCTGGTGCTGAGCACCAACAACGATCACGCCTACCGCGTGGCGCTGGACTGGCTCGACGCCAGCCTGCAAGTGGTGGCCATCGCCGATGCGCGGAGCAATCCGCGGGGTGCGCTGGTGGAAGAAGCCCGCGCCAAAGGCATTCGCATCCTCACCGGCAGCGCCGTGATCGAGGCCCGTGGCAGCAAGCGCGTCACCGCTGCCCGCATCGCCGCGATTGACGTCAAAGCGCACACCGTGACCAGCCCGGGTGAATGGCTCGACTGCGACGTGATCGCCAGTTCCGGCGGTTACAGCCCGGTTGTGCACTTGGCTTCGCACCTCGGTGGCAAGCCGATCTGGCGTGAAGACATCCTCGGTTTCGTACCGGGCGAAGCACCGCAGAAGCGTGTGTGCGTCGGCGGCATCAACGGCGTTTACGGCCTCGGAGATTCGCTGGCCGATGGTTTCGAAGGGGGCGCTCGCGCTGCCAGTGAAGCCGGTTTCGGGGTGGTCGAAGGCACGCTGCCCAAGGCTCTGAGCCGTCTCGAAGAGGCGACCCTGGCGCTGTTCCAGGTGCCGCACGAGAAGGGCACCTCGCGTGCGCCGAAACAATTCGTCGACCTGCAGAACGACGTCACCGCCGCCGCCATCGAACTGGCGACCCGCGAAGGTTTCGAGTCGGTCGAGCACGTCAAACGCTACACCGCGCTGGGCTTCGGCACCGATCAGGGCAAGCTCGGCAACGTCAACGGTCTGGCCATCGCCGCCCGCTCGCTGAACGTGACCATCCCGCAGATGGGCACCACGATGTTCCGCCCGAACTACACGCCGGTAACGTTCGGCGCGGTAGCCGGTCGTCACTGTGGGCACATTTTCGAACCGGTGCGCTACACCGCACTGCATCAATGGCACCTGAAAAACGGCGCCGAGTTTGAAGACGTCGGCCAGTGGAAACGTCCGTGGTACTTCCCAAAAAACGGTGAAGACATGCACGCCGCGGTGAAGCGCGAATGCAAAGCCGTGCGCGACAGCGTCGGCCTGCTCGACGCCTCGACCCTCGGCAAGATCGATATTCAAGGCCCGGATGCCCGCGAGTTCCTCAACCGCGTTTACACCAACGCCTGGACCAAGCTCGACGTGGGCAAGGCCCGTTACGGCCTGATGTGCAAAGAGGACGGCATGGTCTTCGACGACGGCGTGACGGCGTGTCTGGCCGACAACCATTTCGTCATGACCACCACCACGGGCGGCGCGGCTCGCGTGCTGCAATGGCTGGAGCTGTACCACCAGACCGAATGGCCGGAGATGAAGGTGTACTTCACTTCCGTCACCGACCATTGGGCGACCATGACCCTGTCCGGGCCGAACAGCCGCAAGCTGCTCAGCGCCGTGACCGACATCGATCTGAGCAACGAAGCCTTCCCGTTCATGACCTGGAAAGAAGGTCTGGTCGGCGGTGTGCCGGCGCGGGTGTTCCGTATCTCGTTCACCGGTGAGCTGTCGTACGAAGTCAACGTGCAGGCCGACTACGCGATGGGCGTGCTGGAGAAAATCGTCGAGGCTGGCAAGCAGTACAACCTGACGCCGTACGGCACTGAAACCATGCACGTGCTGCGCGCCGAGAAGGGTTTCATCATTGTCGGTCAGGACACTGACGGCTCGATGACCCCGGACGACCTGAACATGGGCTGGTGCGTCGGTCGCACCAAACCGTTCTCGTGGATCGGCCAGCGCGGCATGAACCGAGAAGACTGCGTGAAGGATCAGCGTAAACAACTGGTGGGCCTGAAGCCGATCGACCCGAACGTCTGGCTGCCGGAAGGTGCGCAACTGGTGTTCAACACCAAGCAGGCGATCCCGATGACCATGGTCGGCCACGTGACCTCCAGCTACGCGCACAACTCCCTCGGCTATTCGTTTGCCATGGGCGTGGTCAAGGGCGGTCTGAAGCGCATGGGCGAGCGGGTGTTCGCGCCGCTGGCCGATGGCAGCGTGATCGAGGCGGAGATTGTGTCTTCGGTGTTCTTCGATCCGAAGGGTGATCGGCAGAATATTTGAGGGTTCGGCTCCTGTGGAGTGCCAGTCGCACCGCGGTGACTTCATCGCGAGCAGGCTCACTCCTACAGGTGATCGCGTACCCCTTGTAGGAGTGAGCCTGCTCGCGATAGCGGTAGATCTGCTTGCAAAGGGTTCAAGTCAGAATTAAGGAAGGTGCTTTATGACCACAGCCAACGTGTACCAACAACGCCCGACCACCGGGGCCAAGGCCGAGTCGTCGCTGCACCATGCCGACCTCGCCAGCCTGGTCGGCAAGGGTCGCAAGAACGCCGGCGTCATCGTGCGTGAAAAGAAACTCCTCGGTCACCTGACCATTCGTGGCGATGGCCACGATGCAGCGTTCGCAGCCGGCGTGCACAAGGCCCTCGGCATTGAGTTGCCGGGCGCCCTGAGCGTCATCGTCAAAGGCGAAACCAGCCTGCAATGGATGGGCCCGGGCGAGTGGCTGCTGATCGTGCCAAGCGGTGAAGAATTCGCCGCCGAGCAGAAACTGCGCGAAGCGCTGGGCGACCTGCACATCGCGATCGTCAACGTCAGCGGCGGCCAGCAAGTGCTCGAACTGAGCGGGCCGAACGTGCGTCAGGTGCTGATGAAATCCACCAGCTACGACGTGCACCCGAACAACTTCCCGGTCGGCAAAGCGGTGGGCACGGTGTTCGCCAAGTCGCAGCTGATGATTCGCCATACCGCCGAAGACACCTGGGAACTGCTGATCCGCCGCAGCTTCTCGGACTACTGGTGGTTGTGGTTGCAGGATGCGTCGGCCGAGTACGGGTTGAGCGTACAAGCCTAAAAGCTTACCCCCTCACCCCAGCCCTCTCCCCCAGGGGGGAGAGGGGGGAAGGGAGCAGATTTGTGTGGTTTTCGAGCCTGAGTTCGCCGCGATATTTCAGGTCGGCGTAGCTCGAAAGAACACCTCGGTCAGTCCCCTCTACCTCCGGGAGAGGGCTAGGGTGAGGGGCAAAAATCCCCCAGACACCGCGCACAAAAGAACAGGAGTCACCGCACCATGAGCCGCGCCCCAGACACATGGATTCTGACCGCCGACTGCCCCAGCGTGCTCGGCACGGTGGACGCGGTGACGCGTTTTCTGTTCGAGCAGGGTTGCTACGTCACCGAGCACCATTCGTTCGATGACCGGCTCTCGGGCCGTTTCTTCATTCGCGTGGAATTCCGTCAGCCTGACGGTTTCGACGAACAATCCTTCCGCGCCGGCCTTGCCGAGCGCGGTCAGGCGTTCGGCATGGTCTTCGAGCTGACCGCGCCGAACTACCGGCCAAAAGTGGTGATCATGGTTTCCAAGGCCGATCACTGCCTCAACGATTTGCTTTACCGCCAGCGCATCGGCCAGTTGTCGATGGACGTGGCGGCGGTGGTGTCCAACCATCCGGACCTCAAGCCGCTGGCCGACTGGCACCAGATTCCCTACTACCATTTCCCCCTCGACCCCAACGACAAACCGGCGCAGGAGCGTCAGGTGTGGCAGGTGATCGAAGAGTCCGGCGCCGAACTGGTGATCCTCGCCCGCTACATGCAGGTGCTGTCACCGGAGCTGTGCCGCAAGCTCGATGGCAAGGCGATCAACATTCACCACTCGCTGCTGCCGGGGTTCAAGGGCGCCAAGCCGTATCACCAGGCCTACAACAAAGGCGTGAAGCTGGTCGGCGCCACGGCGCATTACATCAACAACGACCTCGATGAAGGGCCGATCATTGCCCAGGGTGTCGAGGCGGTGGATCACAGTCATTACCCGGAGGATCTGATTGCCAAGGGGCGGGATATCGAGGGCCTGACTTTGGCCCGGGCGGTTGGTTATCACATCGAAAGAAGGGTGTTTTTGAACGCCAATCGCACGGTCGTTCTTTAGATCGCTTTCGCGAGCAAGCCCGCTCCCACAAGGGATTTGTGTCGAAACACAGGTCTCTGTCACACCCAAGATCAACTGTGGGAGCGGGCTTGCTCGCGAAGAGGCCATAACAGGCAACACAACAATCAGCATCTGTACCCGAGCACTTAACGCGCTGCCTGCCTGGGCAACGCAGTTCCATAAAAACAACAGCGAGGTGAAAGCATGTCTGGCAATCGTGGTGTGGTGTATCTCGGCGCTGGCAAGGTCGAAGTACAGAAAATCGACTATCCGAAAATGCAGGACCCGCGTGGCAGGAAGATCGAGCACGGGGTGATTCTGCGTGTGGTGTCCACCAACATTTGTGGCTCCGACCAGCACATGGTGCGCGGCCGTACCACGGCGCAGACCGGTCTGGTGCTGGGCCATGAAATCACCGGCGAAGTGATCGAAAAGGGTTCCGACGTCGAGAACCTGAAAATCGGCGACCTGGTCTCCGTACCGTTCAACGTGGCTTGTGGGCGCTGCCGTTCCTGCAAGGAGCAACACACCGGCGTCTGCCTGACCGTCAACCCGGCCCGTGCCGGCGGTGCCTACGGTTATGTCGACATGGGCGACTGGACCGGCGGCCAGGCCGAATACGTGCTGGTGCCTTACGCTGACTTCAACCTGCTGAAACTGCCGGATCGCGACAAGGCCATGGAGAAAATCCGCGACCTGACCTGCCTCTCCGACATCCTCCCGACCGGTTATCACGGCGCAGTGACGGCGGGCGTTGGCCCGGGCAGCACCGTTTACATCGCCGGCGCCGGCCCGGTCGGTCTGGCCGCTGCAGCCTCGGCGCGTCTGCTGGGGGCGGCGGTGGTGATCATCGGCGACGTCAACACCATCCGCCTGGCGCACGCCAAGGCTCAGGGTTTTGAAGTGGTCGACCTGTCCAAGGACACGCCGCTGCACGAACAGATCGCCGCACTGCTGGGCGAGCCGGAAGTCGATTGCGCGGTGGACTGCGTGGGCTTCGAAGCACGCGGCCACGGGCATGACGGGGTGAAAGCCGAAGCACCGGCCACTGTGCTCAACTCGCTGATGGGCGTGGTGCGTGTGGCCGGCAAGATCGGTATCCCGGGCCTGTACGTGACCGAGGATCCGGGTGCCGTGGACGCCGCCGCGAAAATGGGCAGCCTGAGCATCCGCTTCGGTCTGGGCTGGGCCAAATCCCACAGCTTCCACACCGGCCAGACCCCGGTGATGAAGTACAACCGCCAACTGATGCAGGCGATCATGTGGGACCGCATCAATATCGCCGAAGTGGTTGGCGTGCAGGTCATCAGCCTCGATCAGGCGCCGGAAGGTTACGGCGAGTTCGATGCCGGTGTGCCGAAGAAGTTTGTGATCGATCCGCATCGGTTGTTCAGTGCGGCGTAAGTTTCAGGCAATGCAAAACGGCGACCTCAAGGTCGCCGTTTTTTATGGGGATGAGCACGAAACCTGTGGCGAGGGAGCTTGCTCCCGCTCGGCGGCGAAGCCGTCGTAAAATCCACACATGCGGCGTCTCAGGAAAATTACCCACACAAGATTTGGGCCGCTTCGCAGCCCAGCGGGAGCAAGCTCCCTCGCCACAAAAGGTTTGTGGTGCCAGAGTCAGAGAGCCGCTAACGCGCCCTGGTAAAGCACAGGACCGGTCGGCTGCCCGGTCGGCGAGCCACCCTTCGGTTCCAGACTCACCGCCAGCGCAATCGGCTGGCCGATCAAGACTTTCTGCGCCGCGCTCAGTTCAACCTTGCCTTTGCCGCCTGCAGGAATCACCCCCAGCGAAATCGGCTTGCCGTCCGCCGGTATCGCCCACAGTTCCAGGCTGCGATCTGGCCCGACTGCCGCCAATGTCAGCGGTTCGAATTGCAGATAATCCGCATGCGCCTCGACCTTCAGTGCCGGCTGCGTGTCGGCGCTCAGCAAGGTGGCGCGGTAGCGGGCGTCGTCGCGGTTGTACAGCGAGCCGAGGAATACCAGGACCACGATCGAGCAGAGTGCGGCGGTAACCCGCAGCCAGTTCCAGAACGGACGTTTTTCCGGGACGTGCAGTACTTGCGGCTCGATCCGCGCGGTGATGCCTTGCCACACCCGATCTGGCACCGGTTGCTCCGGCAGCGTTTCGGTAAGGCTGGCGAGGCTCTCCTGCCACTGCGCCAACTCGGTTCGCAGTGCTGCGTCATCCAGCAGCAATTGTTCAAAGCGCCGACGCGCCGCCGACGACATCAGGCCAATGGCGTAATCGGCAGCGAGGGCGCGGCGCAAGGCGGGGGTCTGGTAGTTCATGATTCAAGGCACCTGCGCAGACGCTCCATGCCGCGACGAATCCACGACTTCACCGAGCCCAGCGGTGCCGCCAGGTGTTCGGCGAGTTCCGAGCAGGAAAGGCCCTGGAAGTAGGCGACGCTGATCGACTGGCGCTGCATGCCGTCAAGGGTGTCCAGGCAACGGTGCAGCGCGCTGGCTTCGCGGCTGCTGTTCAACAGGTCGTGGGCTGAAGGGCCATCGTCCGGCAGGGTGTCCTGTTCGAAGTCGGTCAGCGGCCGTTCGCGCTGTTTGCGTAATTGGTCGATGGCCTGATTGCGAGTGATGTTGATCATCCAGGTCAGCGGCGCCGACAAGTGGGCTTCGTAGCGCGAGGCGTTATTCCAGATGCGCACGAAGCTTTCCTGCAGCACGTCCTCGGCCAGATCCGCCCGGCCCATGAAGCGCAGGGCCACGCCGTGCAGGCGTGGGCCAACGCTGCGATAGAGCGTTTCGAATGCACCGCGGTCGCCCAGTGAGCACTGGGCCAACAGCTGGCGCAACTGATCGGGGTCGGCGATGGAAATGACGGCTCTCCAGGCAATGGGCGGGCGACGAGGGCGCTGCTCGGGCTGTTCACAGGCTAGTTCAGCGACGGCGCTTGTGCCATTCATCTCGGGTTATCCGCGGTTTCACGTTTTATATACGTGGCTATGCTGAAAATGGATGCGTCGGCGAGGAACATGCTGGCTGAAACCCGGTCAAACCGGCAGTTTTGCCGCTCATAGACGGGCGGTTACCACAGCGCAAGAGGATGTCTGAATGAAGATTTCACGCGGTATTGCCTTGGCTTCACTGATGACCCTTGCAGCGAGCCCGGTGTTTGCCGGCTTCAGTCTGGACGACGTGACCAAAGCGGCTGCAAGCATGCAGGGTGGCAACGCTGCCACCGCCGCCGCTCCGACCTCGGAAACCGCCGGTTTGCTGCAAGCCGTTACCGGTCTCGGTGTTACGCCTCAGCAAGCCGTCGGTGGCACCAGCGCCATGCTCGGCCTGGCCAAGAATCAGTTGAGCAGCACCGATTATTCGCAGCTGGCCAAAGAAGTGCCGGGCATCGACAAACTGTCGGGCGGCAGCGGCAACCTGGCGGCGTTGAGTGGTTTGCTGGGTTCGTCGGGCAAGTCGGCCGGGCTGGAAAACGCGCTGGGCAACGTCAAGGACACCAACGACCTGAACAATGCCTTCGGTGCGTTGGGCATGGACAGCGGCATGGTCGGCCAGTTTGCCCCGGTGTTGCTCAAGTACCTGGGTGATCAGGGCGTCGGCGGCCCGCTGCTGCAGAGTCTGGGCAGCATCTGGGGCGCCGGCACCGGTAGCTGATTCAGCCGCGCTCGCCGCGCAGTTCGCTGATGCGCTGATCCTTCTCGGTCCAGAGCTGGTTGACCCAGTTCTGGACCTGCTGGCGAAACTGCGGATCGTTCTCGTAATCGCCCTGCGACAGTGCCGGGTCGAGTTCGCGGGTCTGGATGTCGACAATCACCCGCGGCACGCTGCCGCTGATCAGATCCCAGAACCCCGGAATCTTCTGCTGTGGATAAACCACGGTCACGTCAAGCAGCGCATCCAGCTGTTCCCCCATCGCCGCCAGAACAAACGCCACACCTCCCGCCTTGGGTTTGAGCAGATGCTTGAACGGTGACTGCTGCTGCGCGCTTTTCGCCGCGGTGTAGCGGGTGCCTTCCAGATAATTCACCACCGTCACCGGCTGGCGTTTGAACAGCTCGCAGGCCTGTTTGGTGATTTCCAGATCCTTGCCCGCCAGTTCCGGGTGCCTAGCGAGGAACGCCTTGGTGTAGCGCTTCATGAACGGGTAATCCAGCGCCCACCACGCCAGACCGAGGAACGGTACCCAGATCAGTTCTTTCTTGAGGAAGAACTTGAAGAACGGCGTGCGCCGGTTGAGAGTCTGGATCAGCGCCGGAATGTCGACCCACGACTGGTGGTTGCTGACCACCAGGTACGAGGTGTCACCACGCAGGTCTGCGCCGCCGCGAATATCCCATTGGGTGGGGATGCACAGGCGAAAAATCAGCTTGTCGATTTCCGCCCAGGTCTCGGCAATCCACATCACCGCCCACGAGGCGTAGTCGCGCCAGCGCCCCGGCGCAATCAGTTTGAGCAGGGCAAAGACCAACAACGGCCCGATCAGGATCAGGGTGTTGAGCAACAGCAGCAGGGTGACGAAACAGCCGGTGAGCAGGCGGCGCATAAGCAACTCTATGAAGGCGGATGGGCGCGCCATGATAAGTGGCTTCGGGTGAGAGGCCAAATCGATGGTGACGAATGTTTCACTTTTGGCTGGCTATGCTGGCGCTGATTACTGTGTTGGCAGGGCTGGGCTCTTCGCGAGCAAGCCCGCTCCCACAGTGGATCTTCAGTGTGCATGCCATCTCCAACAGATCCCGGATCCCCTGTGGGAGCGGGCTTGCTCGCGAAGGCGGACTCAAGCGAACCAATTGCTCGCCGGCTGTCTAAAATCTCGCGTCTGACGCCCTCATTTTCCAAGGAAGCCCTCTACGTGAAATCCCTCCTTGCACTGTTTGCCCTCGTCGCCCTGCCGGTCATGGCCGCCGAGCCGACCCTGTACGGGCGTTACGAATACATCGCGCTGCCGGAAATCGGTGGTGAGGTTCTCAAGGCCAAGATGGACACCGGCGCGCTGACCGCCTCGCTGTCGGCCAAGGACATCGAGACTTTCACCCGCGACGGCGAGAACTGGGTGCGTTTCCGCCTCGGCACCAAGGATGCCAGCAACAAGGTCTACGAACACAAGGTCGCGCGGATCAGCAAGATCAAGAGCCGCTCGGATGAAGAGGACGAGGGTGACAGCACTGAAGTCGCCAAGCGCCCTGTGGTCGATCTGGAACTGTGCCTGGGCAACGTCAAGCGCACCGTTGAGGTCAACCTGACCGACCGCAGCAACTTCAACTACCCGCTGCTGATCGGTGCCAAGGCCTTGCGCGAGTTCGGCGCGGCAGTGAACCCGGCGCGGCGTTTCACCGCCGACAAGCCGGACTGCTAAGTGGTCTCATTGACGTAACGTCAGGCTTGGGGCACCGTTCGCGCACTTAACCCATGGGCTCGGACGCCATGCCTCATATCCTGATTGTCGAAGACGAAGCGGCGATTGCCGACACGCTGATTTTTGCCCTGCAGGGCGAGGGGTTCGCCACCACGTGGCTGAGCCTCGGCGCGGCGGCGCTGGAGTTTCAACGGCAGACCCCGGCTGACTTGATCATTCTCGATATCGGCCTGCCGGACATCAGCGGTTTCGAAACCTGCAAACAGCTGCGGCGCTTCAGTGAAGTGCCGGTGCTGTTCCTCAGTGCCCGGGACGCCGAGATCGATCGGGTGGTGGGGCTGGAGATCGGCGCCGACGATTACGTGGTCAAGCCGTTCAGCCCACGGGAAGTCGCCGCGCGGGTACGGGCGATTCTCAAGCGCATGGCGCCGCGTCCTGCGGTTGAAGCGTCCTCGGCGCTGTTTCGCATCGATGCCGAGCGTGTGCAGATCGTCTATCGGGGACAGCCGTTGAGCCTGACCCGTCATGAGTTTCGCCTGTTGCAATGCCTGCTCGAACAACCGCAGCGGGTGTTCAGCCGCGAGCAATTGCTCGATGCGCTGGGGGTTGCCGCCGACGCCGGTTACGAGCGCAGCATCGACAGCCACATCAAAAGCGTGCGCGCCAAATTGCGCCTGGTGCGGGCCGATGCCGAGCCGATCCAGACCCATCGCGGCCTCGGTTACAGCTACAGCCCGGGGCACAGCTGATGTCGTTGGGGCTGCGGATTTTTCTGGTGTATGTGCTGTTTGTCGGCCTGACCGGTTACTTCGTGCTCAACACGGTGATGGAAGAAATCCGCCCGGGCGTGCGCCAGTCCACCGAAGAGACTCTGGTCGACACCGCCAACCTGATGGCGGAGATCCTGCGTGATGATTTCAAGGCCGGCACGCTCAGCGAAAACCGCTGGCCCGAATTGTTGCGTGCCTACGGTGAACGCCAGCCGCAGGCGACCATTTGGGGTTTGCCGAAAAATCAGGTCAACCACCGCATCTACGTCACCGACGCCAAAGGCATCGTGGTACTGGATTCCAGCGGCGTGGCGGTCGGGCAGGATTACTCGCGCTGGAACGACGTCTACCTGACTTTGCGTGGTGAGTACGGCGCTCGTTCGAGCCGCAGCGATCCGAATGATGCGAACTCCTCGGTGATGCACGTCGGCGCGCCGATCCGCGACAACGGCCGGATCATCGGCGTGGTTACCGTGGCCAAACCCAACAGCTCATTGCAGCCTTATGTTGATCGTACCGAGCGGCGCCTGCTGTTTTACGGCGCCGGGCTGATCGGCCTCGGTCTGCTGTTCGGCGCTTTGCTGTCGTGGTGGCTGAGCCGCGCGCTGCACCGTTTGACCGGGTATGCGCAGGCGGTGAGCGAAGGCCGGCGAGTGGAAGTGCCGCATTACCGTGGCGGCGAACTGGAGCAACTGGCGACGGCGGTGGAACAGATGCGCACCCAGCTCGAAGGCAAGGCTTACGTCGAGCGCTACGTGCACACCCTGACCCATGAATTGAAAAGCCCGCTGGCGGCGATACGCGGTGCGGCGGAATTGCTGCAGGACGAGATGCCAGCGATTCAGCGCTTGCGCTTTGTCGGCAACATCGACAGCGAAAGCGCGCGGATGCAGCAGTTGATCGAGCGGCTGTTGAATCTGGCTCAGGTGGAACAGCGGCAGGGTCTTGAGGAGCGCGTGGCGGTGCCGCTGGCGGCATTGGTTGATGAATTGTTGCGGGCGCAGGCAGCGCGCATCGAAGGCCGGCGGCTCAAGGTCGAGCAGACGATTGCGCCAGATCTGCTGCTGATCGGCGAGCCGTTTCTGTTGCGTCAGGCGTTGGGCAATCTGCTGGAGAATGCGCTGGATTTCACCCCGGTCGCCGGGCTGCTGCGCTTCAGTGCCGAGCGCGTGGGGGAGCAGGTCGAGTTGCGCTTGTTCAACGAAGCAGCGGCGATTCCCGATTACGCCTTGCCACGCCTGAGCGAGCGATTTTATTCGCTGCCGCGCCCGGACACTGGGCGCAAGAGCACCGGGTTGGGGCTGAACTTCGTTGAAGAAGTGGTGAAGTTGCATGGTGGGTCGATGCATATCCGCAACGTCGAGAGCGGTGTGGAAGTGACATTGCGCTTGTCCTGAAACCGAGTCGCTGCCTTCGCGAGCAAGCCCGCTCCCACAGGGGGGGGGTGAAACACAGGTCTTGGTCACACCAAAGATCAACTGTGGGAGCGGGCTTGCTCGCGAAGGGGCCGGTGCAGTCTCCACACAATCTCCATATTCCCCCCACATTCCCCTCATACATCAACAGCAGACTCTGCCCATCCAAACAGGGAGAGTCCCATGAACAAGAATCTGACCATAAAGCTCGGGGCGATTGCCCTGTTGATCCTGCTGTTGCTGATACCGCTGCTGATGATTGACGGTATCATCGATGATCGCCAGCAACTGCGCGACGGCGTGCTCGAAGACATCGCCCGCAGCTCCAGCTACAGCCAGCAACTGAGCGGGCCGGTGATGGTGGTGCCGTATCGCAAAGTGGTGCGCACCTGGAAGACCAACGAGAAAACCAGTCAGCGCTACGAAGAACTGGGCGAAGAACGCGGTCGGCTGTACTTTCTCCCGGAGCGCTTCGAGCTCGACGGTCAGGTGCAGACCGAGCTGCGCAATCGCGGTATCTACGAAGCGCGACTGTTCCATGCCGACAATCGCATCAACGGGCATTTCTCGTTGCCGGCGCAGTTGGGGATCAAGGAAGACTTTGCCGATTACCAGTTCGACGCGCCGTTTCTGGCAGTGGGCATCAGCGATATTCGCGGCATCGAAAACGCCCTGAAACTGGAACTCGATGGCCAGCGCTTGGACTTCGTACCAGGTACCCAAGTCGGCTGGCTCGGCGAAGGCGTGCGGGTGACGTTGCCAGCGCTGGATACCCGCAACGCCACGGAGCTGACCTTCGGTTTCGACCTGCGTCTGCAAGGCACCGGTTCGTTGCAGGTGTTGCCGGTGGGCAAAAGCAGTCACGTCAGTCTTGCCGCCAACTGGCCGCACCCCAGTTTTGTCGGCAACTTCCTGCCGGGCAAACGCGAGATCAGCGACCAGGGTTTCAGCGCCGATTGGCAGACCACGTTTTTCTCCACCAACCTGCAGGAAGCGATGAACCGCTGCGTGCTGGGCAATGACTGCGAGGCGTTCAACGGGCGCAGCTTTGGTGTGAGCTTCATCGATCCGGTGGATCAGTACCTGAAGAGTGATCGGGCGATCAAATATGCGCTGTTGTTTATCGTTCTGACGTTCGCCGGTTTCTTCCTGTTCGAGGTGCTCAAGAGTCTGGCGGTGCACCCGGTGCAATACGCATTGGTCGGTGTGGCGCTGGCGTTCTTCTATCTGTTGCTGCTGTCGTTGTCGGAGCACATCGGCTTTGCCCTGGCGTATCTGCTGTCGGCCAGTGGCTGTGTGCTGTTGATCGGGTTTTACGTCTGCCACGTGCTGCACAGCGTGCGTCATGGCCTGAGTTTTTCTGCGGGATTGGCGGCGTTGTATGGCCTGCTGTATGGCCTGCTGAGCGCCGAGGATTACGCGCTGCTGATGGGTTCGCTGCTGTTGTTCGGTCTGCTCGGGGTGTTCATGGTGCTGACGCGCAAACTCGACTGGTACGGGATCGGGCAAAAACCGGCCAAGCCGCTGGCGTTTGATGTGGAGGCGATGCAATGAGCGGGTTGCGAGAGGAGCAGCGCTGGAAGGAAGAATTGGTGACGCGGATTGTCGGGTTTCTGCCTGTGGAAACGAGGTGGTGCCTTCGCGAGCAAGCCCGCTCCCACAGGAGTACGCATTCCAATGTGGGAGCGGGCTTGCTCGCGAAGAGGGCGGAACAGGCGCCGCAGCCTTAAGGCTTGGGCATCGTGGCAACCATGGACGGTCGCTGGCTAACGTCGAAATACCAGTTGGCCAGTTGCGGATTGGCGCTGCGCCAGTCCAGATCCGGATGACGCAGATCGATGTAACCCAGTGCACAAGCGACGCTGATCGCCGCCACGTCGAAATGGCTGGTCAGCTCGGCGATGGCGTCACTTTCCAGATAGGCCAGGGCGCGACGAATCTTCTCGCGCTGGGCGTCGAGCCATTCGTCCCAGTGCTTTTCCGGGGCGCGCAGCACCAGTTCGTAACGCACCATCACCGAGGCGTCCATGATCCCGTCGGCCAGCGAGGCCAGGGTCAGACGCCGCCAACGGGCCGCTCCTTCGCGAGGGATCAGCGGATTGCCGACGTGTTGCTGGTCGAGGTATTCGAGGATCACGCGGCTGTCATGAATCACGCTGCCGTCGGCCAGACGCAGGGCGGGAATCTTGCCCAGCGGGTTGTCGGCGTTGAGCGCAGCGTCCGGGCTGACCGGGGTGAGGACGCAGTCTTGCAGGGCGACGCGATCCTGCTGGCCGGTCTCGTGCAACAGCACCATCACTTTGCGCACGAACGGGGAGAGCGTGTTGTGAAACAGGGTCATGCTGGGGGCGGACATTGGCAAACCTCGGTGGTCATCGAAGAGCAGGAGATTAGCCTAGTCAGATACAGAACGGCTGGCGAGGGATTTGCTGGTGTTCATCAGGCCGCCTTCGCGAGCAAGCCCGCTCCCACACTGGATCTGTTTCGTTCACAAATCCCCTGTGGGAGCGGGCTTGCTCGCGAAGAGGCCCTGTCAGGCAGCACAAAAATCACTCGCGCGGCAGCAAGCCTCTTATGGCCAGAAATGCGGGAACACCCAGCCCGACCCAACTCAACGCATCCCAGATCCCGTCCCCCAGCAACGCCGAAAACAACCCCGCCGCACTCAGCAGCGCAATCACCAGCGGCGTGCTGAACACTTTCCAGAAACTCGACTGACGCGGCTTCATGCAGCAGCCTCCAGCGGCAACGGTTTTGCCGCTTTACGCCGCACCACCCACAGATACACGCCACTGCCGAGGACGATGATGGTCAGCACGTCGAGGGTTGCCCAGAGGATCTTCATCGGCATGCCGCCGTAGTCGCCGAAGTGCAGCGGCTGGGACATGCCCATGGCGTCCATGTACCACGGGCGCTCGGCCACAGCGGTGACCTGTAGGGTGCTGGCGTCGATCAGCACCGGCGTCAGCAGGTGCGAGGTCAGGTGCGTGCCGCCCTTCATGAAGACTGAATAATGATGCTCGCTGGAAAACCGCGTGCCGGGGAAAGCGATGAAATCCGGGTTCATTCCCGGCGCCACGTCGCGGGCGATGTCGAGCAGGCGGGTGGCCGGTGCCAGGCGGGTCAGCGGCGGGGCATCGCGGTAGGGCGCGACCATGGCGCTCAGCGTGTCGTTGCGCCACGCGGCGATGATCAGATCGGCACAGGCACTGATCACGCCGGTGACACCGACCACCAGCGCCCAGGTCAGGGTAACGACGCCGATCAGGTTGTGCAGGTCGAGCCAGCGCAGGCGGGTGGACTTGTCCTGACGCACGGTGCCGAACTGCAAGCGGCGCATGAACGGCAGGTAGAGCACCGTGCCCGAGATGATCGCGACCACGAACAGCAGACCCATGAACGCCAGCAGCAACTTGCCCGGCAGTCCGGCAAACATGTCGACGTGCAGGCGCAAGATGAACAGCATCAGCCCGCCATTGGCCGACGGGGTTTCCAACGCTTCACCGGTGCGCGCATCGAGCATGAAGGTGTGCGACGAGTTCGGTTCGGTGCCGGCGGTTTTCGCCATGATCGTCAGCACGGCGTTCGGTTCGTCGTCTTCGAAACCGAAGTACTGCACCACTTCACCTGGGCGATGTTTTTCTGCGGCCTCGACCAGTTGCGCCAGGTTCAGGCGCGGCGTGTCGACCGGCATCTCGCGCACTTGCGGGGCATCGCCGAGCAGGTGCTCGATTTCGTGATGAAAGATCAGCGGCAGACCGGTCAATGCCAACAGCAGCAGAAACACGGTGCAGATCAGGCTGGTCCAGGTGTGGATGAACGACCAACGGCGAATTGTTTTACTTTTCATTTCATGACCTTCAAAAACACCGAAGCCGTCCACGGGGGACGGCCTGGTGACAGAACCTGGTTCAGCTCACGCGCTTACCACTTGTAAGTGGCGCTGGCGATGACGCTGCGCTGGTCACCGTAGTAGCAGTAGTAGCCGTCGCAGGTGGAGATGTAGTCCTTGTCGAACAGGTTGGTGGCGTTAATTGCCAGCGACGCACCTTTGAGGCTGTTGTCCAGGCGACCGAGGTCGTAATGCACCGAGGCGTCGAACACGGTGTAGGCGTCCGCCTTGCCCAGCCAGGTGTTGGCCTTGTCGCCGTAAGTGTTGCCGGTGTAACGCACGCCACCGCCGATGCCGAAACCGTCGAGTACGCCGCTGTGCCAGGTGTAGTCGGTCCACAGCGAAGCTTGCTGGTTAGGCATCAGTTGCAGGCGATTGCCCTTGTCCACGCCTTTCTGCACTTCGGACTTGGCCAGGGTGTAGGCGGCGATGACTTTCAGGTTATCGGTGACGTCGGAAACCGCTTCCAGCTCCAGGCCTTTGACCTTCACTTCACCGGTCTGGCTGGTGATGGTCACGTTGTTGACGATGCTGTTGACCGCGACGTTCTTCTGGGTCAGGTCATACACCGCAGCGCTCAGCAGAGTCTTGCTGCCCGGCGGCTGGTACTTGATGCCCAGTTCCCATTGCTTGCCTTCGGTCGGCTTGAGCGAACCGGTGGAGGTGGCATCGGCGCCGCTGGTTGGCTGGAAGGATTCGGCGTACGACAGGTACGGCACGAAGCCCGAGTCGAACACGTAGCTGAGCGCCGCGTTGCCGCTGAACGCCTTGTCGCGCTGGGTGTTGGTGGCGTCGCCCTTGTTGATGAACTGCGTGCCGGTGTGCACCCAGTCTTCACGTCCGCCGAGGGTCAGGCGCCACTGGTCGAGGGCCATCTGGTCCTGCACGTACAGGCCGGTCTGGTAGGTCTTCTGGTCATAGTCATAGAACGCCGAAGAACGTGCTGGACGGGTGATCGGCTGACCGTAGATCGGATTGTTGACGTTAATGTCCGGCGCGGTGCCGAAGATCGACGTGTAGTTGGTGTTGCTGCGCTGGTGATCCAGACCGAGCAACAGCGTATGGCGGATGTCTCCAGTGGCGAAGTCGGCCTGGAAGTTGTTGTCCACGGCGAACTGGCTGATGTCTTCATCAACGTTGGTGGTGCCGCGACCGACATTGCCCTGAGCATCCACGGTGAAGCCGGCGAACGATGGGTTGTAACTGTTGACGGTCACGGTCTGGAACGACAGATCCGACTTGGTGTAGCGCAGGTTCTGCTTGAACTGCCAGACGTCGTTGAGGCGATGCTCGAAGGCATAACCGAGCGCGTAGTAGGTGCGGTCGTAGAAATCGTAGTCCGGATCACCGAGGTTCTTGTGATGGGAAATCTTGCCGAACGGCATGTCGATCTTGGTGCCCTGAATCGGGTAGAACTGGCTGGTGACACCGGTATCGTCGCGGGTGAACTGGGTCAGCAGGGTGAATTTGGTGTCGTCATCGATGTTCCAGGTCAGGCTCGGCGCGATGTTATAGCGCTTGTTCTCGATGTGATCGATCTGCGTGTCGCTGTCGCGCACCACACCGCTGATGCCGTAGAGAAACTGCCCGGCGTCGTCGATCTTGCCGGTGCTGGCGAAGTTGATCTGACGATGGTTGTCGCTGCCGTACTGCAACTGGATTTCGCTGCTGGCTTCCGAGCTCGGGCGCCGGCTGACCATGTCCAGCAGACCGCCCGGCGGCGTCTGGCCGTAGACGGAAGAGGCCGGGCCGCGCAGCAGCGCGAGGCGGTCGAGGTTCCAGGTTTCAGGCTTTGGGTTGGCGTATACGCCCTTGGGCAGCGGCAGGCCGTCGAGGAACTGAGTCGGCTCGAAACCGCGCACCCGTAGCCAGTCGATACGGGTGTCGCTGCCGTAGCTGCTGGCGGTGATGCCCGGCATGTAGCGTACGGCGTCATCGAGGCTGTGCACGCTGCGGTCGTCCATTTGCTGACGCGTGGCGACCGAGATCGAGCGCGGCGCTTCGACCAGCGCGGTGTCGGTCTTGCTGCCGGCGGCGGTGCGGGTAGCGGTGTAGCCTTCGACCGGGCCCCAGGCGGTTTCCAGATTTTCCACGCCGATCACTGCGGTTTCCGGCAGCGCCAATGTCCCTTCCGGCACTGCCACCAGGGTGTAGGTGCCGGTACTGCTTTGTTCCAGTTGCAGACCGGTGCCTTGCAGCGCCGCGCGCAGAGCACCGGCGGCGTCGTACTGACCGCTGACCGGCGCAGAGGTCTTGCCGGCGGCCAGCGACGGATTCAGCGACAGCGCGAGGCCGCCCTGGCTGGCGATCTGGTTCAGGGTGGTCGACAGCGGCGCCGCTGGCAGGTTGTAGGCACGCACGCTAGAGGCCTGTTCAGCAGCGAGCAACGCGCTGCTGAGCAGCGGCGCGCTGAGGGCAATGGCGATGGCCAACAGACTGGGGCGCAACAAGGTGTCTAGCGAACGGGACATGCGAAGGCTCCTGAATGGAAATATTTCTCAATTGCCTGTGTGCCGGACGAGAATTGAAAAGTGATAGGGCTGGATGAAAATAATTTCGATTAACTGGGAGTGGGGCGGCCGATTCGGAATTTTCGAGTGCTGCGGGTGGCCCTATCGCGAGCAGGCTCACTCCTACAGGGGGAACGCATTCCTACTGTAGGAGTGAGCCTGCTCGCGATAGCTATTTCCCTGACAACGAATTTTTTAAGGCTTGGTATCAGCCTTCGCCACCGTGACCCAATACGGCGTGTGCTGCTCGATCTGCACCGGCAGGGTCGGCAGCAGCGCACTCAAGGCCTTGTCGGTGTCGTGCAGCGGGAAGCTGCCGGTGATGCGCAGGTCAGCGACTTCCGGCGTCACGCCCAGATGCCCTCGGCGATAACGACCCAGTTCATGCACCAGGTCTTCCAGCCGCGCGTTATCCACCACCAGCATGCCGCGGGTCCAGGCATCGGCGCCGGGCGTGAGCGCGGCGACCGTGTCGAGGCCGTCATTGCGGATCAGCACTTGCTGGCCTTCACGCAGGATCTGCTCTTCAGAATGACTTTGCGGATGCGCCGCCACCGCCGATTGCAGGACGCTCAGGCGCGTACCTTGGTCTTCACGCTTGACCAGAAACCGTGTGCCCAACGCGCGCATGCTGCCTTCGCGCGTCTCGACAATGAACGGCCGCGCATCGCCGTGACCGGTCTCGACCATGATCTCGCCTGCCTGCAACACGATCAGCCGCTGCCTGGCATCGAAACGCACATCCACCGCGCTGTGGGTGTTGAGGTTGAGCACGGTGCCATCGGCCAGGCGCACCGTGCGCTGCTCACCGGTGGCGGTGCGTTGATCGGCGAGCCAGTAATCCAGCGGCAAGTAGCGATCCCCGGCAAACAACGCCAGACCGACGAGCGCCACCACGCTGGCCAATCCGCTGCCGAGCTTGCGCACGCGCCGCCGAATGCCTTCGCGCGATTGCAGCAAGGCCGCGCGGGCCGGGCCGTTGGCGACGCTGAAGCGCTGATCGAGCATGCCCAGTTGGCGCCAGGCGCGGGCGTGTTCTTCATGGGCCGCGTGCCACTTGGCGAACTCCTCGCGCTCCAGCGGACTGCCGGAATCCAGCGACAACTGCCAGGCAATCGCCGCGTCCAGCACCTGAGCCGAGACCGGTTTGGAACTGGCCGGGTTCATGTCGGCTCACCGTACAGGGCGATGTAGCACTGGCGAATGCCTTGCGCGAGGTACTGCCGCACGCGGGGCACCGAGACGCCAAGCTTCTCGGCGATTTCGGCGTGGCCGAGGCCGTCGAGGCGGTTATACAGGAAAGCGGCGCGGGCCTTGGTCGACAGTTTGCCGAGCAGGCGGTCGATGGCCTTGAGGTCTTCGAGGATCAGTTGCTGTTCTTCCACCGAAGGCTGTTCGCCTTCGGGGATCAGCATCAATTCAGTGAGGTAGGCCTGCTCCAGCGCGGCGCGGCGGAAGTAGTCGAACAGCAGGCCCTTGGCGATCGCCACCAGAAACGCCCGGGGTTCGCGCGGCGTCAGCAGTTGCTCGCGACCGAGCAGACGCACGAAGGTATCCTGGCTCAGGTCTTCGGCCCGTTGCGGGCAAGCCACATTGCGCCGCAACCAGCTCAGCAGCCAACCGCGATGGTCGCGATACAACGCACCGACGAGTTCACTGTGAGGGCTTGGGACTGACGACACCAGACGCACCGATTGGGAAATGTTAACCAACGAGAATTGTTCGCGATTCTCGCAGAGGTGGGAATGGTTAGCAATTGGCCACTGGTCGGGTGGGTGCACAAGAGCTGCCCCTCACCCTAACCCTCTCCCGGGGGAGAGGGGACCGATCAGGGAATATTCTGGAGCTGCACCGACCGGAAAGTGCTTTGCTGAATCCATAATCGATCTGGTTTTTCAGGTCGATGTATAACGCCAGACAATAAGGTCAGCTCCCTCTCCCTCTGGGAGAGGGCTGGGGTGAGGGGGCTTTTAGAAGGACGGCGCCTGCTGACGACGTTTCCACTGACTCAAACGCTGCTGCAGGTTCAACGGGCTATGAATCTGCTGCTGCCGCGCCCGGCTGAACAGAATCAACGCCAGCTCTGCCGTGGCCAGTGCATCGGCACTCGCGTTGTGCCGCTCGAACACCTCAAGCCTGAACCAGTCGATCCATTCGTCCAGCCCGGCCTCGCGGATATTAGCCTGCGGACACAGCAGCGGCGCCATGTCCGCGACATCCAGAAACACATTCTGCAGCTTGTAACCCAGGTGTTCCCGCAGCGCGCGCCCAAGCATGTGCTGATCGAAGGGCGCATGAAACGCCAGCACCGGGCTGTCGCCGATGAATTCCATCAATTCCAGCAACGCCTCGGCCGGGTCGCTGCCGGCAGCAATCGCATTCGGCCCCAGGCCATGAATCAACACGCTCGGGCTGAGTTTCAGCTCCCGACATTGCAGGGTGCGCTCGAACTGCTGGCTGAAGTCGATTGCGCCGTCTTCGATCACCACCGCGCCGATCGACAGCACGCGATCCTTGTTCAGGTTCAGCCCGGTGGTTTCCAGATCGAGCACCACCCAACGCTGCTCGCGCAGGCTGCATTCTTTCAGTTCGCTGATCGCCGGCAACTTCGCCAGACGTTGTTGCAGGTCTGCCGACAGCAGTGGGCTGGCCGGCCGCAGCCACGAAAACAGGCTCATAGCTGATACCGCAAGGCCAGGCTGCTTTGCAGGCGCTGGGCCTGGCGCAGGGATTCACGCAGGATGCGTCGGTCCAGATGATTGAGGCTGTCGGGATCGACCCGGTTCGACCATGGCAGATTCTCACGGGTCTGGATCTGGTGTTGCTGCATGCGCGTCTGCTGGATGAAGTGGTAAGCCTCTTCATATGCCGCGCCGTCGAGCCGTTCGATGACTTCTTTCTCGACCAGATGACGCAGGCGCTCCAGAGTGTTGTTGGTTTCGATGCCATGCGCCAGCGCCAACAGTCGTGCGCCGTCGACGAAGGGCGTCAGGCCCTGAACCTTGAGGTCGAGGGTGGCTTTCTCGCCGTTCTTGCGCGCCAGCACAAACTCGCGGAAACGCCCCACCGGCGGGCGATTGCGCAGGGCGTTCTCGGCCAGCATGCGCTGGAACAAACGGTTGTCGCCGACCTGATCGAGAATCCCCCGGCGCAGTTGCGCGCAGCCTTTTTCGTCGCCCCAGACCACCCGCAGGTCGAAATAGATACTCGAACCGAGCAGGTTCTCCGGCGTCGTCTCGCGGATAAATGCTGCAAAGCGTCGCGCCCATTCTGCTCGGGACAGGCACAGCTCAGGGTTGCCGGCCATGATGTTGCCCTTGCACAGGCTGAAGCCGCACTGCGCCAGGCTCTGGTTGATCTGCTGGGCGATCGGCAGCAGCTTGCCGCGAATCTCCGCCGCGTGCGCCGCGTCCCGCGCTTCGAACAGAATGCCGTTGTCCTGATCGGTGTGCAGCGTCTGTTCGCGCCGGCCCTCGCTGCCGAAACACAGCCAGCTGAACGGTACGCCGGGGTCGCCTTTTTCGGCGAGGGTCAGCTCGATCACCCGGCACACGGTGTGGTCGTTGAGCAGGGTGATGATGTGGGTGATCTGCGTCGAAGACGCACCGTGGGCAAGCATGCGTTCGACCAGTTGGCCGATCTCGCCGCGCAGGCTCACCAGTTGTTCGAGGCGCTGGGCACTGCGGATGGTCCGGGCCAGGTGCACCAGGTCGACCCGTTGCAGCGAGAACAGATCACGCTCGGAGACCACGCCACACAGACGCTGATCCTTGACCAGACAAACGTGGGCGATGTGCCGTTCGGTCATGGCAATCGCCGCGTCGAAAGCGCTGTGATCCGGCGACAGAAAAAACGGCGAACAGGTCATGTGGCGCTCGATGGTTTCGCTGAAATCACCGCTGCCATTGGCGACCACTTCGCGCAGGTCACGCAGGGTGAAAATCCCCAGCGGCGCCTTGTGTTCATCCACCGCGACGATGCTGCCGACCTGTTGCTCGTGCATCAGCTTCACCGCTTCGCGCAACGGCGTGTCGGGGCTGCAAGTCACCGGATGGCGCATCGCCAATTCGCCGAGGCGGGTGTTCAGCGAATACTGGGTGCCGAGGGTTTCCACGGCTTTCTGCTGGACTTGCTGGTTGACCTGATCGAGCAGGCTGCTGACCCCGCGCAAAGCGAAATCGCGGAAGCTGTTAGACAGGGCGAACAGCTTGATGAACGCCGGTTTGTTCAGTTGCAGGCAGAAGGTGTCTTCGCTGGCCAGATGTTCGGTACGGGTCGCCCGTTCGCCAATCAGCGCGGCCAGCGGGAAGCATTCACCGGTGGTGATCTCGAAGGTGGTTTCGGTGCCGGGCCGGGTGATGTGCTGGCGTTCGCCGACCACTCGGCCCTGTTTGACGATGTAGAAATATTCGACCGGCCCGTCGGCGGGCTTGATGATGCTTTCGCCCTGGCCATAGAAGCGCAGCTGACATTGTTCCACCAGAAAAGCCAGGTGGGCGTGTTCCATCTGATTGAAGGGCGGGAAGCGCTGGAGGAATTGCAGGGTGCCCTGAATGTTCTGCAACACCGCGGTTTTCCCTGCTTGGGTGAAGGCGTCCGCTTTACTCATAACCATTACCGCAGTCTTTTTTGAATTGTTGTTGTCGGATCGTTGCAGCCATGGTCGGCCCCTGCGCGCGGGGTGCCCATTGGACGTAAGTCTAGGTTTGAGCTGCCGTTGGGCACATTTGGGAAGTGCCCTACAAAAACAGTCGGAAATTCCCCCGCCAGCCACTTGGAAAAAAATCCGACGAAGTGCACATTGAAGCTCTGCTTAGCGATGTCTGACGACTGTGCCAGGTGACTGAATTGAAAACGTAGAGAATGCCATGTCCGACCACGATATTTTGAGCGACGCCGAGCGTGAAGCGCTCAGCGCAGTAATGCTCGAACCCGACTTGCCGCCGCAGCGTGTACTGATCGTCGATGACGACAAGGACGCCCGGGAGCTGTTGTCGGAGATACTCGCGTTGGATGGCATTCGTTGCATGACCGCGGCCAGCGGCGAAACCGCGCTGAAGATGCTCGACGAAAAACCTTCGATCGGGCTGGTGATCACTGATTTGCGTATGGGCAATGTCGGTGGGCTGGATTTGATTCGGCAGGTGCGTGAGTCGGAGCGGGCGGCGTTGCCGATCATCATTGTTTCCGGCGATGCCGATGTGAAAGACGCCATCGCCGCGATGCACCTGAGCGTGGTGGACTTTCTGCTCAAGCCGATTGATACGGTGAAGTTGCTGGGCCTGGTCAAACACGAATTGGGCATTGATCCCTGACTCTCAAGCTACACCGCCCCCCCTGTGGGAGCGGGCTTGCTCGCGAATGCGTCCTTTCTGTCGAAGTTAATGTTGAATGTGAGTCCGTCTTCGCGAGCAAGCCCGCTCCCACAAGGGATCTCCAGTGGTCCGGAGATTTTTATAGGCCAACAAAAAAGCCCTGATCGCAAGATCAGGGCTTTTTCATGTCCGGCAGTCAGCGCAGGTTACAGGCCGTTGGCCTTCTTGAACTCGCGACGACGACGGTGCAGAACCGGCTCGGTGTAGCCGTTCGGCTGTTTGGTGCCTTCGATCACCAGTTCGACTGCTGCCTGGAAGGCGATGTTGCTGTCGAAGTTCGGTGCCAGCGGACGGTACAGCGGGTCGTTGGCGTTTTGCCGATCGACCACTGGCGCCATGCGCTTGAGGCTTTCCATCACTTGCGCTTCGGTGACGATACCGTGCCGCAGCCAGTTGGCGATGTGCTGGCTGGAGATGCGCAGCGTTGCACGGTCTTCCATCAGGCCGACGTCATTGATGTCCGGCACTTTCGAGCAACCCACGCCCTGGTCGATCCAGCGCACCACGTAACCGAGAATGCCCTGGGCGTTGTTGTCCAGTTCGTTCTTGATCTGCTCAGGCGTCCAGCTTGGGTTGACCGCCAGCGGAATGGTCAGGATGTCGTCCACCGAAGCACGGGCACGCTTGGCCAGTTCGGCCTGACGGGCGAACACGTCGACCTTGTGGTAATGCAGCGCGTGCAGCGCAGCCGCGGTCGGCGATGGCACCCAGGCGGTGTTGGCACCGGCCAGCGGGTGAGCGATTTTCTGTTCGAGCATCGCCGCCATCAGATCGGGCATCGCCCACATGCCTTTACCGATTTGTGCACGACCTTGCAGGCCGGTGCTCAGACCGATATCGACGTTCCAGTTCTCGTAGGCGCCGATCCACTTTTCGGCCTTCATGTCGGCCTTGCGCACCATCGGGCCGGCTTCCATGGAGGTGTGGATTTCGTCGCCGGTACGGTCGAGGAAACCGGTGTTGATGAACACCACGCGCTCGCTGGCAGCCTTGATGCAGGCTTTGAGGTTGACCGTGGTGCGGCGCTCCTCGTCCATGATCCCGACTTTCAGGGTGTTGCGCTTGAGGCCCAGCACATCTTCGATGCGACCGAACAACTCGTTGGTGAACGCCGCTTCTTCCGGGCCGTGCATCTTCGGTTTGACGATGTAGACCGAGCCGGTGCGGGTGTTCTTGCGCGAGGTGTTGCCGTTGAGGTTGTGCATCGCCGCCAGACAGGTCACCAGACCGTCGAGAATGCCTTCCGGCACTTCGTTGCCGTCCTTGTCCAGGATCGCGTCGATGGTCATGAGGTGACCGACGTTACGCACGAACAGCAGTGAGCGACCGTGCAGGGTCAGTTCACTGCCATCGACCTTGGTGTAGGTGCGATCCGGGTTCATGGTGCGGGTGAAGGTCTGGCCGCCCTTGGCGACTTCTTCGGACAGATCGCCCTTCATCAGGCCGAGCCAGTTGCGGTAGATCACCACTTTGTCGTCGGCATCGACGGCAGCCACGGAGTCTTCGCAGTCCATGATGGTGGTCAGTGCCGCTTCCATCAGGATGTCTTTGACGCCGGCGGCATCGGTCTGGCCGACCGGGGTGCTGGCGTCGATCTGGATTTCGAAATGCAGGCCGTGGTTCTTCAGCAGTATCGCGATCGGCGCTTCTGCCGAACCCTGGAAGCCGATCAGTTGAGCATCGTCACGCAGGCCGGTGTTGCTGCCGCCCTTGAGGGTGACCAGCAGTTTGCCGTCAACGATCTTGTAAGCCGTCGAATCGACGTGGGAGCCAGCGGCCAGGGGTGCCGCTTCGTCGAGGAACGCACGGGCGAAGGCGATGACTTTGTCGCCACGCACCTTGTTGTAGCCTTTGCCTTTTTCCGCGCCACCGTCTTCGCTGATCGCGTCGGTGCCGTAGAGGGCGTCGTACAGCGAACCCCAGCGGGCGTTCGAGGCATTGAGGGCGAAGCGTGCGTTCATCACCGGCACCACGAGTTGCGGGCCGGCGGTACGGGCGATTTCATCATCGACGTTTTGCGTCGTTGCCTGGAAATCAGCCGCTTCTGGCAGCAGATAACCGATTTCTTGCAGGAAGGCTTTGTAAGCCACGGCGTCGTGCGCCTGGCCGGCATGTTCCTGGTGCCAGGCATCAAGGCGAGCCTGGAAGTCATCGCGTTTGGCGAGTAGGGCTTTGTTCTTCGGCGCCAGGTCATGAATGACCTTGTCGGCACCTTCCCAGAATTTTTCGGCGGTGAGGCCGGTACCGGGAATGGCTTCGTTGTTCACGAAGTCGAACAGGACTTTGGCGACCTGCAGGCCACCGACTTGAACGTGTTCAGTCATTGCTTGCCTCACTCTGCTCAGCTATTTCGCTTTTCAGCTCTTCAATTTTGACAATGAAGCCTCTGGCCATTTAAACCACAAACCTTCCGACCAGTACATGCCATTGCTGGCGGCTGGGCTGGGACCAATCAACGGCTTGGGGGCCTTGCTGACGGGGCTTTCAGGGTTGCGAACATGCCTTGGGCAGACATCGATCCAGCGTTATGTAGTGCGCGCCGAGGCATACTACATGATGCGTTGCGCTTGTGAAAATCAGACTAATAACGTCGTTCTGCGACCTCATGACGCATTGCGGTCACGTCGCGGAACGGGATGTTCTCAAAAAACCATCGGATTGTTCCAGCTAAATATAAAAAGTTGTACACATAAATCCTTTCTGCCTGCTATGGCATCCCCCTGCGGTGCACATTCTGTGGCGAGGGGATTTATCCCCGATGGGTGGCGAAGCCGCCCCCTGCGCGCTGACAGGTAGACCGAGCTGACAGGGTTTACGGCTGCTGCGCAACCGATCGGGGATAAATCCCCTCGCCACAGGTTGCATCCAAAACCAAGACACAGGTCACTCGCACAAATTGCTGCCCGGGCTGAATCAAACCCCTTGCCTATACTTGCCTTTCTATAACAAAAGTCATGACAAGAGGGCGGCGCCATGGACCATCTCGTACTCACTGTGTTTGCTCCGGACAAGCCGGGGCAGGTCGAGCGCATCGCCCAATGCATCGCCGAGCACGGCGGCAACTGGCTGGAAAGCCGCATGTCACGGATGGCCGGGCAGTTCGCCGGGATTCTGCGAGTGGGCGTACCGGCGGAGGCTTACGACGAATTAGTCGATTCCCTACAAGCGCTGTCGGCACAGGGCATTCGCGTGCTGATCGCGGAGAGTGGTATCGAGCAGTCCTGCACCTGGAAACCGATCGCCATGGAGTTGGTGGGCAATGACCGCCCGGGCATCGTGCGCGACATCACCCGGTTGCTCAGCGAGCAGGGGGTGAACCTCGAACGGCTGGTGACCGAGGTGCGCCCGGCACCGATGAGCAGCGAGCCGTTATTCCACGCCGAAGCAATTCTCGCGGTGCCGTTGACCCTGTCGCTGGACGTGCTGCAATCGCGGCTGGAAACCCTGGCGGATGATCTGATGGTCGAACTGGTGTTACGCACAGATCTTTAAGCGCCGCCAGGGTTATCCAGTTTTAACGTGCACCTGCCTGTGGATAACCTGTAGAGACCGGGCGCAACGCCACGTCGGCCATGGCTTGCAGCATGCTGATCAAAAAACCGCCAGCATTCAGTGACTTGCGCACAAACGGCGGGGATCACGCTGTGGATAACCTTGGGAAGGAACGTTGCAGGCCACGAGAACCGTGGCCTGCGAAGCTTTGTGCGTTTTTTGATCAGCTGCGCCGACGCAAACTGATCACCGCATCGACGCTGTACACGGCCAGACCGGCCCAGATGAAGATGAACGCGATCAGCGTGCTCGACGACAAGTGCTCACCAAACAGCAACACCGCTTGCAGCAGCACCAGGGTTGGCGCGGTGTACTGGAGGAAACCGATGGTGGTGTAGGGCAGATGACGGGTGGCCGCGTTGAAACACACCAGCGGGATGAGCGTCACCGGCCCCGCCGCGACCAGCCACCAGGCTTGCGAGGTGGTCCAAAACTCGGGTTGTGCGCTGGTGGCGGTCTGGTTGAACAGCAGCCAGGCCACAGCGATCGGCACCAGCATCCAGGTTTCCACCACCAGCCCCGGCAAGGCCTTGACCGGCGCCTGTTTGCGGATCAGACCGTAAAAACCGAAGGTCAGCGCCAGCACCAGCGATACCCACGGCAGACTGCCGACCTGCCACACCTGCTGCGCCACGCCGACGGCTGCCAGCCCCACCGCAATCCACTGCATGCGCCGCAGGCGTTCGCCGAGAATCAGCATCCCCAACAGCACGTTCACCAGCGGGTTGATGTAGTAACCGAGGCTCGCTTCGAGCATGCGCCCGTTGTTCACCGACCACACATAGGTCAGCCAGTTGGCCGCGATCAGGGTGCCGCTCAGGGCGAGGATCGCCAAGCGCTTGGGGTTGTCGAGCAACTCGCGTAACCAGCCCGGATGCTTCCACACCATCAGCAACAGCGCACCGAACAGTGCCGACCACAACACGCGGTGAATGATGATCTCGACAGCGGGGACTTCGGCGATGGCCTTGAAGTAGATCGGGAACAGGCCCCAGATGATGTAGGCACTCAGGCCCAGAATGTACCCGCGACGCGGGTTGGCGGCTTGCATGCAGAATCCTTGCTTAGGCAGCTGACAAAGCAGGGATTGTAAGGAGATTTGTTGGCAAATGAGTTTTGAATTTGTGAATACTGGCCAAATGTGGGAGCGGGCTTGCTCGCGAATGCGGTGTATCAGCAGCAGAATAATTGCCTGACACACCGCCTTCGCGAGCAAGCCCCCTCCCACAAAGGTTTGTGGTGAATCAGAAGAGTTTCAGTGGCTCTTCATTCAGCGCGGACAGTTGTTCACGCAACGCCAGCACCTGATCGCCCCAATACCGCTCCGTACCAAACCACGGAAAATTGTGCGGGAATGCCGGGTCGTCCCAGCGCCGCGCCAGCCAGGCGCTGTAGTGCATCAGGCGCAGGGCGCGCAGCGGTTCGATCAGCGCCAGTTCACGGGGATCGAAGTCGTGGAATTCGTTGTAGCCGTCCATCAGTTCCGACAGTTGCCCGAGGCATTCCTGACGGTCGCCGGCGAGCATCATCCAGATGTCCTGCACGGCCGGGCCCATGCGGCAGTCGTCGAGGTCGACAATGTGGAACATTTCATCGCGGCACATCATGTTGCCGGGGTGACAGTCGCCATGCATGCGGATGTTCTGGTGCGGCGTGGCGGCGTAGACGTCTTCGACCCGCTTGAGCAGGTCGCGGGCCACTGACTCGTAGGCCGGCAGCAGGCTCTTGGGGATGAAGTTGCCTTCAAGCAACGTCGCCAGCGAGGCATGGCCGAAGTTCTGCACGCCGAGTGCTTCACGGTGTTCGAACGGCTTGGTCGCGCCGACCGCATGAATGCGCCCGAGTAACTGGCCGAGGCGGTACAGCTGATCAAGGTTGCCCGGCTCCGGCGCGCGACCGCCACGACGGGGGAACAGGGTGAAGCGGAAACCCGCGTGTTCGTGCAGGGTCTGGCCGTTGTGGATCAGCGGCGCCACCACCGGGATTTCGACGTCGGCCAGTTCGAAGGTGAACTGGTGTTCTTCGAGGATGGCTTCGTTGGTCCAGCGCTGCGGACGGTAGAACTTGGCGATCAGCGGTTCGGAGTCTTCGATACCGACCTGATAGACGCGATTTTCGTAGCTGTTGAGCGCCAGAATGCGTGCGTCACTGAGAAACCCGATGCTTTCGACGGCATCGAGCACGAGATCGGGTGTGAGGGTTTCAAACGGGTGGGCCATGCTGACTCCTGCGCGCAGCAGGCTGCCGCGTCCGGCCCAGCATGGTAGCGCAGACTGTGGAGGTTGAGGGTTTTGCCTTGAATAGTGGGCTGCCTGGAAGGGCCTCTTCGGGAGCAAGCCCCCTCCCACAGTGGATCTCCGGTGTGCCGACCATCTCATGCACTCAGCCGATCCAATGTGGGAGCGAGTCTGCTCGCGAAAGCGATTTATCAGGCGCCGACGATCCCGCCATCCTCACGGGTAATCGCCATCACCGATGAACGCGGCTTGCCATTCGGCAGATGCTCGGGGAAGGTCGAACCGCCGTTCTCGCCTGGATGCTGAATCCCGACAAACAGGGTTTTCTGGTCCGGCGAGAAGCTGATCCCGGTCACTTCACAGCCAATCGGCCCGACCATGAACCGGCGAATTTCGCCGGTCTTCGGATCGGCGCAGAGCATCTGGTTGTTGCCCATCCCGGCAAAGTCCCCGGCGTTGCTCGAGTCGCCGTCAGTCAGAATCCACAAGCGCCCGGCCTTGTCGAAGCCCAAACCGTCCGGGCTGTTGAACATGTTCTGCGGGGTGATGTTCGACGAACCGCCCTTCGGCGTACCGGCGTGCACGCCCGGGTTGCCTGCGACCACAAACAGGTCCCAGGCGAAGGTTTTCGCCGCATGATCGTCGCGGTCGGTGCGCCAGCGCAGGATCTGCCCGTAGACGTTCTTCGCGCGCGGGTTCGGCCCGCCCACCGGCTGCCCGTCTTCGCCGCGCTTGGCGTTGTTGGTCAGGGTGCAATAAACCTGGCCGTCCTTCGGGCTGACGACGATCCATTCCGGGCGGTCCATACGCGTGGCGCCGACCACACTGGCGGCGAGGCGGGCGTGGATCAGCACTTCGGCCTGATCGGCGAAACCGCTGCTGGCGTCGATGCCGTTCTTGCCGTGGGTCAGTTCGATCCACTGGCCTTGGCCTTTCGGGTGATCAGGGTTGCCGTCACCGGCGTCGAACTTGGCCACATACAGCGTGCCGTGGTCGAGGATGTCGCGGTTGGCTTTGGCGTTGCGGTGGTTGATGCGGTCGCGGCTGATAAACTTGTAGATGAACTCGCCACGCTCGTCGTCGCCCATGTACACCACGGCGCGACCGTCATCGGTCTCGGCCAGTGCGGCGTTTTCATGCTTGAAGCGACCGAGTGCGGTGCGCTTGACCGGGGTCGATTGCGGATCGAACGGATCGATCTCGACCACCCAGCCGTGACGGTTGAGTTCGTTGGGGTTCTTGGCCATGTCGAAGCGCGGGTCGAACGGGTGCCAGTTGATCTCGCGGCTGGCGGCCGTGACACCGTAGCGTTTCTGCGCCGGGTCGAACTGCTGCTGGGCGTTGCTGCTGCCAAAGCAGTCGGTAAAGTTTTCTTCGCAGGTCAGATAGGTGCCCCACGGCGTCTTGCCGTTGGCGCAGTTCTGGAAGGTGCCGAGGACTTTCTTGCCGTGTTTGTCGGCAGCCGTTTTCATCAGATCGTGGCCGGCCGCCGGGCCACTGATGCGCAGCGGCGAGTTGCCATGGATGCGACGGTTGTAGCGCGAGCCCTGGACGAACTGCCATTGGCCGTTCCTGCGCTGCACTTCGATCACCGACACGCCTTCACAGGCCAGCGCCTTGCGCACGTCTTCGGCCGACTGCGGCATGCCGCCGTGCGGGTAGAGGTAGCGGTAGTTGGTGTATTCGTTGTTGATCGCCATCAACGCACGGTTTCGGTCGTCGGGGAATTCGAACAGGCTCATGCCGTCGTTGTTGTCGCCGAATTGCACTTCCTGGGCGGCGGCGGTGCCATTGCCGCTCGGGTCGAACGCCGGGCCGTTCTTGTGCAATGGCTGACCCCAACTGATCAGCACCGAGGACTTGTAGCCCTTGGGCAGGCTGATGCCATCGGTGGTCGCGGCGGGAATGCTCTCGAAACCGAGCAGGCGGCTGTTGCCGGCGCTGATGCCGGTGGCCAGCGCGCTGCGGCTCAGCAGGTTGCCGCCGAGGAACATGGCGGCGCCGCACAGTGCCCCGGCGCTGATGAAACCGCGACGGCTGAGGCCGACCATTTTTTCCAGATCAGTCGATTGGTTTTCTTCTAATAGGCTCACATCAGGCTCCCTGCTTGGTTTTGGCAGCCACCTTAATGAGCGTCGATTACGCTTTCGTTGCAGCGCCTGATTACAGCGGCGTGCCGATCAGTACGTTGGACGGCGAGAACTGCACCTGCACCGGTTGCTCGACACTCAGCCCGCGGGTGCGAAGCTGCAGCGGCTCCGCCAGAGCGCAGAGCGTCTGGCCGTTGGGCAGGGCGATGCGCACTTCGCTGGGGCCGTCCTCGGCATCGAGAATGGCTTCGATAGTGCCTTGCAGAAGATTGTGTCCAGATGTTGCAACTTGCTCCGGGGCCAGCAGTTCAAGCCAGCCAGCCTTGATCAGTGCCACCACTTCGGTACCCGGATGCAGTTCCAGGTGCACGGTGCTGTCGTGGGTGATCTGCGCGTTGATCCACAGGCCTTCGGCCAGTTCGAGGCGGATCAGGTCATTGCGGCCCTGACCCTCGATGGCGACGACTTTGCCGTGCAGCTGGTTGCGCGCGCTGGTTCTGAGCATCAATCGCCCGAGCAGATCCAGATCGCTGGCGTCCTCAGCGGCCTCCAGCACTTGTGCCTGCAAGGCCTGCAGTTTTTGATAAAGGCGCAACACCCGTTCGCCTTCGCTGGACAACCTGGCGCCGCCGCCGCCCTTGCCGCCGACCGCGCGCTCCACCAGCGGTTTCTGCGCCAGGTTGTTCAGTTCATCAATCGCATCCCACGCCGCTTTGTAACTGAGCCCGGCGCTTTTCGCGGCGCGGGTGATCGAGCCCTGTTCGGCAATGTGTTGCAGCAGGGCGATGCGCTGCGGACGGCGGACGATGTGCTGGGACAACAGGGTGGGCAGGGACATTGGTGGGGGCTTTTTCACAGTGGCGGTGGAGAGTGAAGTTGGCGGCTTGCGACGCATCAGTCAAGCCAAACACAGTGCCCTTGTAGGAGTGAGCCTGCTCGCGATGGCGGTGGAACAGTCAGCATCAATGTTGGCAGTGATTGCGCTATCGCGAGCAGGCTCACTCCTACAAGGGATTGTGTCGGTTTCAGCTTCCGGGTTTTGGCGTGCGCGCCAGGCAATACACGTCAACTCTCGACGCCCCTGCATCCCGCAGCAGTCGCGCCAGTGCCTGGGCCGTGGCGCCGGTGGTCAGCACGTCATCGATCAATGCGAAGTGCCGACCTTTCACCTTTGCGTCAGGGGTCAGGGCGAAGGCGTGACGCAAATTGCGCTTGCGCGCCTTGGCGTCGAGGTCCTGTTGGGCGCTGGTGTCGTGGATCCGCCGTAGAGCATGTTCCTCAAAAGGCAGATCCAGCTGTTGGCTTAACCATCGCCCCAGCATTGCCGCTTGATTGAACCCGCGTTGACGCAGACGTCTCCCCGCCAACGGCACCGGCAACAACACATCGGGCCGCGGCAAACCTTCATCGAAGCGATGTTGCAGGTATTGTCCGGCAACGTCGGCGAGCAGGTGACCAAACGGCCATTTCGCGTTGTGTTTAAAACGCGTAATCAAACTGTCCACCGGGAAGTCATAGCGCCACGGCACCACCACCTGTTCGAACACCGGCGGCTCTAGCAGGCATCCGCCGCAGGTCAGGCCAGCGCTGGGCAGCGGCAAGGCGCAGGTCTGGCAATGGTCGCCGAGCCAGGGCAGATCGGTTTCGCAGGCGACGCAGATTGGCACTTCTGCTTCTGCGGGTTCATCGCACAACAAACAGCTTTGTACGTTTTTTAAACAGATGTAAACCTGTGCTTCGTCTCGTGGTTGACAGCGCATGACTCTTCCTTAAATATGCCGAACATCCGTGTCGCGCCTGTGGGTATTCCGTTCCCGCAGCCGCCAGCCAAGCATAACCAAGGAACTGCCCATGAGCGCCAGCACCTCTGCCACCCTGCGTCACGACTGGTCTTTAGCCGAAGTCAAAGCGCTCTTCGTACAGCCATTCAACGACTTGCTGTTCCAGGCGCAGACGGTGCACCGTGCCCATTTCAACGCCAATCGCGTGCAGGTTTCCACGCTGCTGTCGATCAAGACCGGCGCCTGCCCGGAAGACTGCAAGTACTGCCCACAGTCCGGTCACTACAACACCGGCCTGGAAAAAGAAAAGCTGATGGAAGTGCAAAAAGTCCTCGAAGAGGCTGCCCGCGCCAAGGCCATCGGCTCGACCCGTTTCTGCATGGGGGCCGCGTGGAAGCACCCGTCGGCCAAAGACATGCCGTATGTGCTGAAGATGGTTGAAGGCGTGAAGGCCATGGGCCTGGAAACCTGCATGACCCTCGGTCGTCTCGATCAGGAACAGACCGAGGCGCTGGCCAAGGCTGGCCTCGATTACTACAACCACAACCTCGACACCTCGCCTGAGTTCTACGGCAGCATCATCACCACCCGCACCTACAGCGAACGCTTGCAGACGCTGGCCTACGTGCGTGAGTCGGGGATGAAGATCTGCTCCGGCGGCATTCTCGGCATGGGCGAGTCGCTGGACGACCGCGCCAACCTGCTGATCCAGTTGGCCAACCTGCCGGAACATCCGGAGTCGGTGCCGATCAACATGCTGGTGAAGGTCGCCGGCACGCCGCTGGAAAACGCCGAAGACATCGACCCGTTCGACTTCATCCGCATGCTCGCTGTCGCGCGCATCCTTATGCCGCAATCCCACGTACGCCTGTCCGCCGGCCGCGAAGCGATGAACGAGCAGATGCAGGCCCTGGCGTTTTTCGCCGGTGCCAACTCGATTTTCTACGGTGACAAACTGCTGACCACTGCCAACCCGCAGGCCGACAAGGACATGCAACTGTTCGCGCGTCTGGGCATTCAACCGGAAGCGCGCGAAGAGCATGCCGATGAAGTGCATCAGGCCGCGATCGAGCAGGCGCTGGTGGAGCAGAAGAGCAGCGAGCAGTTCTATAACGCGGCGGTCTAAACCTGCGCGGATTTCTCTGAAGGAATGCAAAACCCCTGTGGGAGCGGGCTTGCTCGCGAAAGCGTCAGTGCGGTCGACATTACGTTGAATGTCAGACCGCCTTCGCGAGCAAGCCCGCTTCCACAGGGAATCTGTGTCACTTGAAAGTCGAGGCCTGCATGTCTTTCGATCTCGCCGCACGCCTTGCTGCCCGCCGTGCCGAAAATCTTTATCGCCAGCGTCCGTTGCTCGAGTCCCCGCAGGGGCCTGAAGTGGTAGTCGACGGCCAGCCGTTGCTGGCGTTCTGTAATAACGATTACCTTGGCCTGGCCAATCATCCGAAGGTGATCGAAGCCTGGCGCGCTGGTGCCGGGCGCTGGGGCGTGGGCGGCGGCGCGTCGCATCTGGTGATCGGTCACAGCGGCCCGCATCACGCCCTGGAAGAAGCCCTCGCCGATCTCACTGGCCGGCCACGTGCTTTGCTGTTCACCACTGGCTACATGGCCAACCTCGGTGCGGTCACGGCATTGGTGGGGCAGGGCGATACGGTGTTGGAAGACCGCCTCAATCACGCCTCGTTGCTGGATGCCGGTCTGTTGTCCGGCGCGCGTTTCAATCGTTATCTGCACAACGACGCCGACAGCCTGGCCAAGCGCCTGGAGAAAGCCACCGGCAACACGCTGGTGGTCACCGACGGCGTGTTCAGCATGGACGGCGATCTCGCCGATCTGCCGGTGCTGGCCCGCGAGGCCAAGGCCAAGGGCGCGTGGCTGATGGTTGATGATGCCCATGGCTTCGGCCCGCTCGGTGCCAATGGCGGCGGGATCGTCGAGCATTTCGGTTTGAGTCAGGACGATGTGCCGGTGTTGGTTGGCACCCTCGGCAAGGCGTTCGGTACGGCGGGTGCTTTCGTCGCCGGCAGTGAAGAGCTGATCGAAAGCCTGATCCAGTTCGCCCGGCCCTACATCTACACCACCAGCCAGCCACCGGCGCTGGCCTGTGCGACGCTGAAAAGTCTGGAATTACTGCGCACCGAGCATTGGCGGCGTGAGCACCTTAACCTGCTGATCCGCCAATTTCGTCGAGGGGCCGAGCAGATCGGTCTGCAACTGATGGACAGCTTCACCCCGATCCAGCCGATCCTGATCGGCGATGCCGGTCGCGCCGTGCGCCTGTCGCAGCTGCTGCGCGAACGCGGCTTGATGGTCACGGCAATCCGTCCGCCTACCGTCCCGGCAGGAAGTGCACGCCTGCGCGTGACCCTGACCGCCGCTCACAGCGAGGCGCAGGTGCAGCTATTGTTAGAAGGACTGGCCGATTGCTTTGCCCAACTGCCGCCGGAGCCAAGCCATGCGTGATCGCCTGATTCTGCTGCCCGGCTGGGGCCTCGGTGTTTCGCCGCTGGAGCCTCTGGCCGCCGCTTTGCAAGGGCTTGACGAGCATCTGCATGTCGAGATCGAGCCGTTGCCGGAATTCGATTCCAGCGACTTGCAGGACTGGCTCGACGAACTCGATGAACGTATTCCTCAAGACGTGTGGCTGGGCGGTTGGTCGCTGGGTGGCATGCTTGCCTCTGAACTGGCAGCACGGCGCGGCGAGCGTTGCTGCGGTCTGCTGACGCTGGCGAGCAATCCTTCATTTGTCGCCCATGAGCATTGGCCGAGTGCGATGCCGGGCGAGACGTTCGATGCATTTCTCGCCAGTTGCCAGACCGACCCGCGGATGACCCTAAAACGGTTCTCGTTGTTGTGTGCTCAGGGCGCGCCGGACCCGCGCGGCATGTCGCGGCTGCTGCTGGGTGGCGCGCCGGCCACTTCGCCGCAAGCGTTGATGGCCGGGCTTGAACTGCTGGCGCAGATCGACACGCGCGAAGCGTTGCAGGCGTTTCGCGGCCCGCAGTTGCACCTGTTCGCCGGGCAGGACGGCCTGGTGCCTGCGGAAGCGGCGGCGTCGTTGTTCGCCCTGTTGCCGGATATCGAAATTGGTCTGATCGAACAGGCCAGTCATGCATTTCTTCTGGAAGACCCCCATGGCGTGGCGGGAGCGATCCAGGCCTTTCTACACGAGTGCGGTGATGACTGATTTGTCTCTTGTTGCGCTGCCTGGCGGCTTGCCTGACAAGCGCCAGGTCGCGGCCTCTTTCTCCCGTGCGGCGGCCAGCTACGACAGCGTTGCCGAGCTGCAGCGTGATGTCGGTTCGCAGTTGCTCGCGCGCTTGCCAGCGGGTTTTGTGCCGGCACGCTGGCTGGATCTGGGCTGCGGCACCGGGTATTTCACTCGCGCAATGGCCGAGCGATTTGTCGAGGATCATGGTTTGGCACTGGATATCGCCGAGGGCATGCTCAATCACGCCCGTCCTTTGGGTGGTGCGCAGTATTTCATCGCTGGCGATGCGGAACGTCTGCCGTTGCAGGATTCGACCTGTGAGCTGATCTTTTCCAGCCTTGCGGTGCAGTGGTGTGCGGACTTCGAATCGGTGCTCAGTGAGGCTTTTCGCGTACTGAAACCCGGTGGGATTTTTGCGTTTGCTAGTCTTTGTGTAGGGACGTTGTACGAGTTGCGCGACAGCTGGCGGCAGGTCGATGGTCTGGTGCACGTCAACCGCTTCCGCGAATTCGCCCGTTATGAGCAGTTGTGTGCCGCCAGCGGCTTGCGTACGGTGAGTCTGCAGAATCAGGCGCATGTGTTGCACTACCCGGATGTGCGCAGCCTGACTCACGAACTCAAGGCACTCGGCGCGCACAATCTGAACCCCGGTCGGCCGGGTGGCTTGACCGGACGCGCGCGGATTCTTGGGTTGATCGAGGCTTACGAGCAGTTCCGTCAGGCGCAGGGATTGCCGGCGACTTACCAGGTGGTCTACGCCGTGTTGGAGAAACCCTTATGAGCGCAGCCTATTTCATCACCGGGACTGACACCGATGTCGGCAAGACTACCGTGGCTGCCGGGTTGCTGCATGCTGCGAGCTCGGCAGGGCTGAGTACGGCGGCGGGGAAACCGGTTGCCTCGGGCTGCGAGGTCACCCCCAAGGGTTTGCGCAATGCCGATGCGCTGGCGCTGCTGGCCGAGTGTTCGGTGCCGCTGACTTATCAACAGGTCAATCCGGTGGCATTCGAGCCGGCCATCGCGCCGCATCTGGCCGCGCGTGAGGCCGGCGTCGCGCTGACCGTGCAATCGTTGCTGGCGCCGATGCGCGAAATTCTGGCGCTGAATGCCGATTTCACGTTGATCGAAGGGGCGGGTGGCTGGCGGGTGCCGTTGGCCGATCAGGACAATCTGTCGGATCTGGCCATCGCGTTGAAGCTGCCGGTGATTCTGGTGGTGGGTGTGCGCCTGGGCTGCATCAGCCATGCGTTGCTGACGGCCGAGGCAATTGCTCGCGATGGCCTGCAACTGGCGGGTTGGGTGGCGAATATCATTGATCCGAAAACCTCGCGGCTGGAGGAGAATCTGGCGACGCTGGCCGAGCGGATTCCCGCGCCTTGTCTGGGGCGGGTACCGAAACTGAAGTCGCTTAGCGCCGAGGCGGTGGCTGATCATCTGCAACTCGATCTGCTGGATTAATGTTTTTGGCTATGACAAGGCACTGTGCTATCAGTATTTTTGACGGGTGTTTTTCTGGCGCCTCTGCTTCAATGACAGCCATTGATCCTTCCCAAGGATGAGAACTCCCATGGAAATCTCCGGTAACACAGCTTTTTATGCGGGTTTGAGCACGATTCAGACCGGTCAGAACCGTGTCGATCAGGCCGCCAGCCAGATCGCCAACAACACCATCGAGCGTTCGGTCACCAGCCAGTCTTCCGAGGCGCAGGTCGATCGTCTGCGCGGTATCGACCGCAGTCAGCAAATGGATCCGGGCAGCGCCATGGCCGAAATGGCCCAGGGCAAGTTTCAGGTAGAGCTGGGCACCAAGGTCGCCAAGGCTTCCGATGAAATGCTCGGTACGATCATCGATACGTTTGCCTGAATTTTCGCGCCTCCTGCCTGCTGAACGCCGCGCCTCGTCGCGGCGTTTTTCGTTGTAAGTCCTTCTCCCTCAACTAATCTTTTTTCATTGCCCGTGGCGCTTTGCAGTCCATGGCGGTTTGCCGTGTCCGGCATTTGAAAAAAGTCATGATGAACGGCAAAAGATCGACGCTTGACAAGATTTCGGCGTAAACGTATGTTTCAAACAACTGTTTGACCGTCACAACAAATCAACGCGGTCGTTCATTCCCGGTTACATCAGCAGAGGTTTATCGCTATGCCTGACTACAAGGCCCCCTTGCGTGATATTCGCTTCGTTCGTGACGAACTGCTCGGCTACGAAGCGCACTATCAGAGCCTTCCAGCTTGCTCCGAAGCAACGCCGGACATGGTTGACGCCATTCTTGAAGAAGGCGCCAAGTTTTGTGAGCAGGTACTGGCACCGCTGAACCGCGTGGGCGACCTCGAAGGCTGCACCTGGAGCGAGTCCGGTGTGAAAACCCCGACTGGCTTTAAAGAGGCCTACAAGCAATTCGTCGAAGGCGGCTGGCCAAGCCTGGCGCACGACGTCGAGCACGGCGGTCAAGGCCTGCCGGAGTCGCTGGGTCTGGCCGTAAGCGAAATGGTCGGTGAAGCCAACTGGTCGTGGGGCATGTACCCAGGCTTGTCCCACGGCGCGATGAACACCATCTCCGAGCACGGTACCCCTGAGCAGCAAGAAGCCTATTTGACCAAACTGGTTTCCGGCGAATGGACCGGCACCATGTGCCTGACCGAACCGCACTGCGGCACCGACCTGGGCATGCTGCGCACCAAGGCCGAGCCTCAGGCTGATGGCTCCTACAAGGTTTCCGGGACCAAGATCTTCATCTCGGCCGGTGAACACGACATGGCCGACAACATCGTCCACATCGTACTGGCCCGCCTGCCGGACGCTCCGGCTGGCACCAAAGGCATTTCCCTGTTCATCGTTCCCAAGTTCCTGCCGAACGCCGATGGCACTATCGGTGCGCGCAACGCAGTGAGCTGCGGTTCGCTGGAACACAAGATGGGCATCCACGGCAACGCCACTTGCGTGATGAACTTCGACGGTGCCACCGGTTTCCTGATCGGCCCGGCGAACAAAGGCCTGAACTGCATGTTCACCTTCATGAACACCGCACGTCTGGGTACCGCGCTGCAAGGTCTGGCCCACGCCGAAATCGGCTTCCAGGGTGGCCTGAAATACGCTCGCGATCGTCTGCAAATGCGCTCCCTGACTGGCCCGAAAGCGCCGGACAAGGCCGCTGACCCGATCATCGTGCACCCTGACGTACGTCGCATGCTGCTGACCATGAAGGCCTTCGCCGAAGGCAACCGCGCGATGGTGTACTTCACCGCTAAACAGGTCGACATCGTCAAATACGGCGTCGACGAAGAAGAGAAGAAGAAAGCCGACGCACTGCTGGCGTTCATGACGCCGATCGCCAAGGCGTTCATGACCGAAGTCGGTTTCGAAGCCGCCAACCACGGCGTGCAGATCTACGGTGGCCACGGCTTCATCGCCGAGTGGGGCATGGAGCAGAACGTTCGCGACAGCCGCATTTCGATGCTGTACGAAGGCACCACCGGTATCCAGGCACTCGACCTGCTGGGCCGTAAAGTGCTGATGACTCAAGGCGAGGCCCTGAAAGGCTTCACCAAGATCGTCCACAAGTTCTGCCAGAACAACGAAGGCAACGAAGCCGTCAAAGAATTCGTTGCGCCGCTGGCTGCACTGAATAAGGAATGGGGCGAGCTGACCATGAAGGTCGGTATGGCTGCCATGAAAGATCGCGAAGAAGTCGGCGCGGCCTCCGTGGACTACCTGATGTACTCCGGTTACGCCTGCCTGGCCTACTTCTGGGCCGACATGGCACGTCTGGCCGCCGAGAAGCTGGCAGAAGGTACCGGCGACGCTGCGTTCTACACCGCCAAGCTGCAAACCGCGCGCTTCTACTTCCAGCGCATCCTGCCACGTACCCGTACCCACGTGGCCACCATGCTGTCAGGCGCCAACAACCTGATGGACATGAAAGAAGAAGACTTCGCCCTGGGCTACTAAGCCTCAACGCGGTCTGACGAAAACCGCTGCTCCTTCGGGGGGCAGCGGTTTTTTTGTTGCTGAATCGCTCAGAAACCGGGGTTTTCTGCCGTTAAAGAGACTGCGTGTGATCTGGATCACATTGTGTGTGCTTAACTGGCCACATTGCAGGCACAATGCCATCTCTTTGATATGACGGGTCGGAGCTTTACCCTTGCCGCGTTCTTCTGCTGTACGTTTCAGCCATTTCCTACCTTCACTGCTGTTGTTGCTCGCGGGGTTGGCGGCTGCGTACGTCAAAGACCTCAACGTATTCTTCACTTCGCTGTTCAACGTGTTGCCGACCCTGGTGCTGCTGTTGGGCGGCGCTTACTGTGCGGTTTACCGACGTCAGCGCGAGCTGTTTCTGATGCTCACGGTGTACATCGCTTACTTTTTGCTCGACACCCAGACCGACTATTACCGCGACAATGGCAAGGTGCGCGAAGACGCCGCCGTGGTGTTTCACCTGGTCTGCCTACTGCTGCCGTTGCTGTTCGGGCTGTTCGCCGCGTGGCAGGAACGTACGCATCTGTTCCAGGACATGGTCGCGCGGTTCGCCGTGTTGCTGGCCTTTGGCAGTGTTGCTTTGGGGCTTGAACAAAGTTATCCGCAGGCGCTGCTGATGTGGCTCTCGGAAATCCGCTGGCCGGCGCTCCACGGCGCCTGGATGAGCCTGATCCAGATGTCCTATCCGGTATTCCTCTCGGCGTTCCTGTTGCTGGCCTGGCAATACTGGCGCAATCCGCGTCCACTGCACGCGGCGCAATTGGTCGGCCTGCTCGGGGTGTTCTGGATGCTGCCGAAAACTTTCATCCTGCCGTTCACCCTGAACATCATGTGCAGTCAGGTGATGCTGATGATTGCCGCTGCCGTGGCGCATGAGGCCTATCAAATGGCCTTCCGCGATGAACTCACCGGTCTGCCGGGGCGTCGTGCGCTCAATGAACGGATGCAGCGCCTGGGGCGCAACTATGTGCTGGCGATGAGCGACGTCGATCACTTCAAGAAATTCAACGACACCCACGGTCACGACGTCGGTGACCAAGTGCTACGGCTGGTCGCCAGCAAGCTGTCGAAAATCAGCGGTGGCGGTAGGGCGTATCGCTATGGGGGTGAAGAATTCGCCTTGGTGTTTGCGGGCAAAACCCTCGAGGAGTGCATGCCGCACCTGGAAGTCATCCGCGAGTCGATTGCCTCCTACAACATCCAGTTGCGCAACCAGGAGAGCCGTCCGCAGGACGATCAGCAAGGTCGTCAGCGTCGTAGCGGCAGCGGTGCTTCCAGTGTTTCGGTCACGGTCAGTATCGGCGTCGCCGAGCGCGTCGAGCAACGGACGCCGGAAGAAGTCCTCAAGTCTGCCGACCAGGCGTTGTACAGCGCTAAGGGCGCCGGGCGTAACTGCGTCATGGCGTTCGGACAGAACCGTCGCGGCGCGGTGCGGATGGACAGCGCCGCTGGCTGACTCAAGCCACACGTCATCACTCAAGAGCCCGCTGATTGCGGGCTTTCTTTTATCTCTGAATGCTGGTGACCAAAAATAACAAATCAGTCACCGGTTGACCCTATGTGTCGCAAAAGTTGTTGAGGTACACTCGGCCTCAACGAAAACACTCTTCCACGAATCACCTGTTTAGATCTTGCGAGGTTTGCCATGGCTGACTACAAAGCGCCGCTGCGCGATATGCGCTTCGTCCTCAATGAAGTATTCGAAGTCGCCAAACTCTGGGCCGAACTGCCGGCCTTGGCCGAGACTGTCGATGCAGAAACCGTAGAAGCCATTCTCGAAGAAGCCGGCAAGGTCACCAGCAAAAGCATCGCCCCCCTGAGCCGTGCGGCCGACGAAGAAGGCTGCCACTGGAAGGACGGTGCCGTCAGCACCCCGGCCGGTTTCCCACAGGCCTATCAGACTTACGCTGAAGGCGGCTGGGTCGGTGTCGGTGGCGATCCGGCCTACGGCGGCATGGGCATGCCCAAGGCCGTTTCGGCTCAAGTAGAAGAGATGGTCAACTCCGCCAGCCTGTCGTTCGGTCTGTATCCGATGCTGACCGCCGGCGCCTGCCTGTCGATCAACGCCCACGCCAGCGAAGAGCTGAAGGCCGCTTACCTGCCGAACATGTACGCCGGGATCTGGGCCGGTTCCATGTGCCTGACCGAGCCGCACGCCGGCACCGACCTGGGCATCATCCGCACCAAGGCCGAACCGCAGGCCGACGGTTCCTACAAGGTCAGCGGCACCAAGATCTTCATCACCGGCGGTGAGCACGACCTGACCGAGAACATCATCCACCTGGTGCTGGCGAAACTGCCGGACGCACCTGCTGGCCCGAAAGGCATTTCGCTGTTCCTGGTGCCGAAGTTTATGGTCAATGCCGATGGCAGCTTGGGCGCGCGCAACCCGGCGAACTGCGGTTCGATCGAACACAAGATGGGCATCCAGGCATCCGCGACCTGCGTGATGAACTTCGACGAAGCTGTGGGCTATCTGGTCGGCGAGCCGAACAAGGGCCTGGCGGCGATGTTCACCATGATGAACTACGAGCGTCTGGGCGTCGGTATTCAAGGTCTGGCCAGCGGTGAGCGTTCCTATCAGAACGCCGTCGAATATGCGCGCGATCGTCTGCAGAGCCGTTCGCCGACCGGCGCGCAGAACAAGGACAAGGTTGCCGACCCGATCATCGTTCACCCGGACGTGCGTCGCATGCTGCTGACCATGAAAGCCTCGAACGAGGGCGGTCGCGCCTTCTCCACGTACGTGGCGATGCAACTCGACACCGCCAAGTTCAGCGAAGACTCGACCACTCGCAAGCGCGCAGAAGACCTGGTCGCACTGTTGACTCCGGTGGCCAAGGCATTCCTCACCGACCTGGGCCTGGAAACCACCGTGCACGGCCAGCAGATTTTCGGCGGCCACGGCTACATCCGCGAGTGGGGCCAGGAGCAACTGGTGCGTGACGTGCGCATCACCCAGATCTACGAAGGTACCAACGGCATTCAGGCACTGGACCTGGTCGGGCGCAAGATCGTCGGCAGCGGCGGCGCGTTCTACAAGCTGTTCGCTGACGAGATCCGCCACTTCACCGCAACCGCCAGCACTGACCTCGGCGAATTCACCAAGCCGCTCAACGATGCCGTCAGCACCCTCGACGAGCTGACGGCGTGGCTGCTGGATCGGGCGAAAACCAATCCGAACGAAATCGGCGCAGCCTCGGTCGAATATCTGCAAGCGTTCGGCTACACCGCTTATGCCTACATGTGGGCACTGATGGCGAAAGCCGCGCTGGGCAAAGAAGCCCAGGACGATTTCTACGCCAGCAAGCTAGGCACCGCGCGCTTCTATTTCGCCCGTCTGCTGCCGCGTATCCACTCGCTGAGCGCATCGGTGAAGGCGGGTAGCGAATCGCTGTTCCTGCTGAATGCTGAGCAGTTCTGATGATGTAACGTCATGTAAGCATTCTCTTACATGACGTGCTGCTGTTCTCCCATAGGCGTAGATTGGATCCACAGCTAATCTACAACTCATGGACGTCGCGCAGGAAGCGCAAAGCAACAACACGGACACGTAGGATTCTGCCAGGGTGGCGGAGTGAAATGGATGTCAGGGAAACAGTCTGCAAAGCCCCGCTTCGGCGGGGTTTTCTTTTGCCTGAAGAAAAGTATCAGGCCAGCGGATCCAGTGGCGGCGCGGCTTTCAGCGGTTTGTCTTCACGCTGAATCACTTCTTCCAGCAACGTGCGCAGTAACGCCAAAGACGCCTGCTGGCGCTGCACATCGCGACACACCAGTCCAACCTTCAGCGGCACCCGTGGTTCGCTCAACGGCTTCCACAACAGATCCTCATCGTCGTATTCCTTCTGTGAACGCCCGGGCAGCACCGTCGCCAGTTTGGTGTGCGGTAGACTGTCGAGAATCCCCAGCATATTGTTCAGCTCGGCCTGCACTTGCGGGCGCCGACCCAGGCTGGTCAGTTGCGCCTGCCAGATCTGTCGGATCTGAAACTCTTCGCCCAGCAGCAACATCGGCAATTCCGCTGCCTGCCGCATCGAGACCTTCTTGAATTCACGCAGCGGGTGATCCGCCGGGATGACCAGCGTCAGTTCGTCCTCGTACAGCATCACGCCATGCAGCCCCGGTTGGCGCGGCGGCAGGTAGCTGATGCCGATGTCCAGTGAGCCGTTGAGCAAACGGCGCTCGATCTCCAGCCCCGTCAGTTCATAGATCTGCACCACAAGATGCGGCTGCGCCTTGCGCACCCGTTCGAGCATTTGCGGCACAAGGCTGGTGTGCACGGTTTGCAGTACGCCGATCGCCAGCGTGCGCAAGGCCTGCCCCTTGAAGTTGCCCAGCGCTTCCCGCGCCCGCTGCAAACCGTCGAGCAGCGGCAGGGCGTGGTTGTACAGCGTGTGCGCGGCAAGGGTCGGCAACAGGCGTTTGCTGCTGCGTTCGAACAGCGTGACGTCGAGGTTCTGTTCGAGCTGGCGAATCTGCTGCGACAGCGCCGGTTGCGAAATCGACAGGCGTTCGGCGGCCCGACCGACATGGCCCTCTTCGTAGACCGCGACGAAATAACGCAGTTGTTTGAAATCCATAAGTAATGCTTATCGAAAATGCTGGTAAATCGAAATGGCCCGAAGCCGTCAGTGAGCCTAGTCTAACCGCAATCACAAGGCTTACAGGGCCAGAGAGCGCGATGAATAGCGTTTGCTTCGATAGGGTTTGCATAGGCGGTTCAAAAAACCTCAAGCGAGGTTTTTTGCAATGAATCTGTTCAGTCTGCGGCGTCAGACGCCGAGTCTCGATGACCTCGCTTTCGAGGCCGGTCCACCCCAGGCAGGCGATAGCCTGAATGCCGAGCGACTGATGCCCAGCGTCGAGCGACCGGCGCAGGTCTTCGTGCGTGGCCAGGGATCCTGGTTGTGGGACAGCAACGACCGCGCTTATCTCGACTTCTCCCAGGCCGGCGGCGCCAACAGCCTCGGCCACAGCCCTTCGGCGCTGGTCAAAGCCATCGCCAGTCAGGCCCAGGCGCTGATCAATCCCGGTTTCAATCTGCACAACCGCGGCATGCTCAGCCTTGCCGAACGCCTGTGCGCCAGCACTTCCAGCGATCAGGCTTACCTGCTCAACAGCGGCAGCGAGGCCTGTGAGGCAGCGATCAAACTGGCGCGCAAATGGGGCCAACTGCATCGTGGCGGCGCCTCGCGGATCATTGTTGCGAAGCAGGGTTGCCATGGCCGCAGCCTGGCAACGATTTCCGCCTCGGACAGTTGCAACCTGCACAACCGCTTCGCACCGTTGCTGCCGGGTTTCGATCTGGTGCCGTTCAACGATTTGCCGGCGCTGCATGCGGCTGTCGATGCGCAAACCGTGGCGATCATGCTCGAACCGATCCAGAGCGATGCCGGGGTGATTCCGGCCACCGAGCATTACCTCAAAGGCGTCGAGCGTCTGTGCCGAGAATTGGGCATTTTGCTGATCCTCGACGAAGTGCAGACCGGCATCGGGCGCTGCGGCACATTGCTCGCCGAACAGTCCTACGGCGTGCGCGCCGATATCGTTGTGCTCGGCAAAGGCCTCGGCGGTGGTGTTCCTCTGGCGGCGTTATTGGCCCGTGGCAAGGCCTGCTGTTTTGACGCCGGTGAACTGGGCGGCACTCATCACGGCAATGCGCTGATGACAGCGGCCGGTCTGGTGGTGCTTGATAGCGTGCAGGATCGGGTATTTCTCGAGCAGGTCAAAGACCTCGGCCAGCACCTGCGCGAAGGTCTAGCTCGATTGGCGCACCGCTACGGGCATGGCGAACCGCGTGGTCAAGGCCTGTTCTGGGGACTGAGCCTGTCAGAGGATTCCGCTGATGCCGTAGTCAATGCCGCCTTGCACGAAGGCCTGCTGCTCAACGCGCCGCAAGCCAACTGCCTGCGTTTCACCCCGGCACTCACCGTCAGCAAGGCCAACATCGACGAAATGCTCCTGCGCCTGGCCCGCGCCTTCTCGCGAGTGCGTACCGCGCAACTGCAATGCCGCAAAGGGATTGCCGTCTGAGCTGAAGTTTCCTACCCGATTTGAAGAACCGTCTCGCGGTATAACGCACGCCTCACGCCTGATTCTTTTGGCGTGGGGCGTTTTTTTGTGCCCGATGGTGGCGATCAAATGGCGTTTGCACTGAACCCTGAAGAACGGCGCAGGTCGATTAGCTTGTATGGCTCATGTGAGCCAACCCCCATTCAGGAGCTGACCCATGGACTTCATTCGTATCATCATCGCTATTCTATTGCCGCCACTGGGTGTGTTTCTGCAGGTCGGGTTCGGCGGGGCGTTCTGGCTGAACATTCTGCTGACGCTGTGCGGCTATATCCCGGGGATCGTGCATGCGGTGTACATCATCGCCAAGCGCTGAGTATTGCCGAGTCAGATAAAAAGCCGTCGCGAGCAGGCTCACTCCCACAGGGGATTTGTGTTGTGAACACGGTCAACTGTAGGAGTGAGCCTGCTCGCGATAGGGGCACCGCTATTTTGAAATGTAAATGCGGCGCTTAGTCCGCCAACCCCATCACCCGCCGATAAAACTTCCACTCCTGCTCCAGCGCATGCGCTTGATTCACCGCGCGGCGAAAGCCATGGCGCTCCTCGGCGTAGTAATGCGCCTCGACCGGGATGCCGTTTTGCTCCAGCGCCGCGACCATGTCGCGGGTCTGTTGCGGCACCACCACCGCATCCAGTTCACCCTGGAAGAAAATCACCGGCACACGGATGTTGCTCGCATGCAGTAGCGGCGTGCGGGCGGCGTAGCGCTCGGCATCCTGTCCGGGATCGCCGATCAGCCAGTCGAGATAATCACCTTCAAACTTGTGGGTCGCCCGGGCGAGTGCCACCGGGTCGCTGACGCCATAGAGGCTGGCGCCCGCGCGGAACACCTGCTGAAACGCCAACGCGCATAACGTGGTGTAACCCCCGGCGCTGCCGCCGCGGATAAACGCGCGCTCGCCGTCGATCAGACCTTGCTCGGCCAGATATGCCACCACTGCGCAGGCGTCCTCGACATCCACCTCACCCCAACTCAGATGCAACGCCTGACGATATTCGCGACCGTAACCGCTGCTGCCGCGATAGTTGAGGTCGGCGACGGCGAAACCACGCTGCGTCCAGTACTGAATGCGCGGGTCGAGCATCGGGTAGCAGGCCGAGGTCGGACCGCCGTGGATGAACACCATCAGTGGCGGTCGCACTTCATCGTTCATCGCCGGATAAAAGAAGCCGTGAGCCTCACCGCTGCCGCTCGGGTAGCGCAAGGTCTGCGGACGGCTGATGCGCTCCGCTGGCAAAGGTGCAACACCCCCGGCCAGCACTTGCACCGAGTGGGTGGTGCGATCAATAGCGATCACGGCCGAAGGACTGATGGGCGAGGCGGCGATGCAGTAGATGAATTGCTGATCCAGCGCCAGATGCCGAAAGCGGCTGTAGTCGCCGGTAAAGTCTTCGCCGTCGAGCGCCAGGCGACCAAAACCGCCTTCGCTCCAACTTGCCAGAAACGAATCGCCTACCGGCAACCAGGTACTGCCACCCATCTGCCACGGGGCGGGCGCATGATCGGCTTCGGCACAGGGCAGTCGCTGCAAACCGTCGGACGTTTCGCCCCACGGCTGCCAGAATCCGCCGCGATCAGTCAGGCACAACAGGCGTCCTTTCGCGTCAAATCGCGGTTGCTGGATCGACTCTTCAAGGTCAGCCCCCGCCACGCAATGCGGTGCGCCGAAGCCACCCTCAGCCAGACGCTCGGCAACCATCAATCGGGTGGATGTCCAAGGCTGATGCGGCCGACTCCACTCGATCCAGGCCAGTCGCGAACCGTCCGGGCTGATGGTCGGCGCAGCGTAAAAGTCAGCACCTTCCGCCAGCAAATGCCGCGTGCCATCAGCCAGATCAATCGCTACCAGCCGATGCTGGTCGCGCAGTTCCTCGACCGCCAGCACTTGGCCGAACGCAAAATGCAGATCGCCATAACGACACTCGCCAGAAGTCAGCACCTCGGGCGCGCCATCCAGCGCCTGCCGATACAACTGCTGATCCGCCTCATTGACGAAAACCACCCCGTCCGGCGTCAGACAAAACGCGCCACCGCCATATTCGTACACCCGGCTACGCACGCTGAAGCCATCCGGCGTCAGACATTTCGCCGCGCCGTCGCGCCAGTGCCAGATCCGGCACGCAGCATCTTCGGGGCGATATTCATTCCAGAACAAACCGTGGGCACCGAGTTGCAGTTCGGCGAAATCCATTCCGGCGGCGACAGCCTGGGCGGCGCTGAAAGGCTCAGCCCTTGGCGATGAGGCGTGAGTTTCGTTCATTACGGAAGGCCAGTTGTTCGATGGTCTGAGTGGCGGTCTCGGCTTCTTCGCGGGCCTTGAGAATCACGCCGTGATGGTCGGACTTGCTGCACACCGGGTCGGCATTGCTCGCGTCCCCCGTGAGCATGAACGCCTGACAGCGGCAGCCGCCGAAGTCCTGTTCCTTCTCGTCGCACGAGCGGCACGGCTCGGGCATCCAGTCGTAACCGCGAAAGCGGTTGAAGCCGAACGAGTCGTACCAGATATGCTGCATGCTGTGGTCGCGCACGTTGGGAAATTGTACCGGCAGCTGTCGGGCGCCATGACAGGGCAGGGCAGTGCCGTCCGGGGTAACCGTCAGAAAGATGCTGCCCCAGCCGTTCATGCAGGCTTTCGGGCGTTCTTCGTAGTAGTCCGGGGTGACGAAAATCAGCTTGCACGGATGCCCTTCGGCTTCCAGTTTGGCGCGGTATTCGTTGGTGATGCGTTCGGCGCGCACCAGTTGCTCTTTGGTCGGCAACAGGCCGACACGGTTGAGCTGTGCCCAGCCGTAGAACTGGCAGGTGGCGAGTTCGACGAAGTCCGCTTCGAGCGCAATACACAGCTCGATGATGCGGTCGATCTTGTCGATGTTGTGCCGGTGGGTGACGAAGTTCAGCACCATCGGATAGCCGTGGGCCTTCACTGCACGAGCCATTTCCAGTTTCTGCGCGAAGGCTTTTTTCGAGCCGGCGAGCAGGTTGTTCACTTGCTCGTCGCTGGCCTGGAAACTGATCTGGATGTGATCGAGACCAGCCTTTTTGAAGTCGCTGATCTTCTGCTCGGTGAGGCCGATGCCGGAAGTGATCAGGTTGGTGTAGAAACCCAACTGTCGCGCTTCACGGATCAGTTCGGCGAGGTCTTGACGTACCAGCGGTTCGCCACCGGAAAAGCCCAGTTGCGCCGCGCCCATCTCCCGCGCTTCGCGGAACACCTTGATCCACTGCTCGGTGCTCAGCTCTTTGCCCTGCTCGGCGAAATCCAGCGGATTGGAGCAGTACGGGCATTGCAGCGGGCAGCGGTAAGTCAGCTCGGCGAGCAACCACAGCGGCAGGCCGACTTCAGGTTTTGGCGGTACTTGCACCGATGCCTCAGGCAAGTTCGATCCAGTGCTGCGCACGGGCAACCTCCATGAATTGCTCGATGTCTTCACCGAGCTCGGGCACGCCGGGGAACTGCTCGTCGAGTTTGGCGATGATCGCCGCGACATCGCGTTCACCGTCGATCAAACCGCCGATCAGCGCGGCGCTGTCGTTGAGCTTGATCATGCCCTCGGGGTAGAGCAGCACGTGACCTTTTTGCGCCGGTTCGTACTGAAAACGGTAGCCGGGACGCCAGGTCGGGATCTTGCTGCGATCAAAACTCATAAGGTGATTCCTTTGTGCCAGACCCGCTGCTCGGTGACGCTGTGATAGGGCGGGCGGTTCAGTTCGTAAGCCATGCTCATGGCATCGAGCATGCTCCAAAGAATGTCCAGTTTGAACTGGAGAATTTCCAGCATGCGCTCCTGACCCTCGCGGGTCTTGTAGTGCTCGAGCGTGATCGCCAGACCGTGCTCGACATCGCGCCGCGCTTGACCCAGGCGAGTGCGGAAATATTCGTAACCGGCCGGGTCGATCCACGGGTAATGCTGCGGCCAGCTGTCGAGACGCGACTGGTGGATCTGCGGCGCGAACAGTTCGGTCAGCGAGCTGCTGGCGGCTTCCTGCCAACTGGCGCGGCGGGCGAAGTTGACGTAAGCGTCGACGGCGAAACGCACGCCGGGCAGCACCAGTTCCTGGGAGCGCAGCTGATCCGGGTCGAGGCCGACCGCCTGACCGAGACGCAGCCAGGCTTCAATGCCACCGTCTTCACCGGGGGCGCCATCGTGGTCGAGCAGGCGTTGAATCCACTCGCGGCGAATCTCGCGATCCGGGCAATTGGCGAGGATCGCCGCGTCTTTCAGGGGGATGTTCACCTGATAGTAGAAGCGGTTGGCGACCCAGCCCTGAATCTGCTCGCGGGTGGCACGGCCTTCGTACATCGCCACGTGATACGGGTGGTAGATGTGGTAGTAGGCGCCTTTGGCGCGCAGGGCGGCTTCGAATTCGCTGGGGGACAGCGGGGTGTCGGTCATTGCGGTTCTCCGGGGAACAACCGTTGGAATACTGGGTGTCTGTTCGGACGTCTTCGCGAGCAAGCTCGCTCCCACAGGGTTTGTGAACGCCACAGAATCCTGTGGGAGCTGGCTTGCCAGCGATGGGGCCATCCGCTACAGCACAATACTCATGCCGTCATAAGCCACTTCAACATTACGCCGCGCCAGCTCCGCGCGCTCCGGCGAATCTTCATCGAGAATCGGGTTGGTGTTGTTGATGTGGATAAGCACCTTGCGCTGCTCGGGCAACTGCTCCAGCACTTCGAGCATGCCGCCGGGGCCGTTCTGCGCCAGGTGGCCCATCTCGCGACCGGTGCGGGTGCCGACGCCACGGCGCTGCATTTCATCGTCATCCCACAGCGTTCCGTCCACCAGCAGGCAATCACTGGCGGCCATGATTTCCAGCAGCGGTGCGTCGACCTTGCCGAGTCCCGGTGCATAGAACAGTTTGCCGCCGGTGTTCATGTCTTCGACGATCAGGCCGATGTTGTCGCCCGGGTGCGGGTCGAAACGGTGCGGCGAATACGGTGGCGCGGCGCTGCGCAACGGCAGCGGGGTGAAGCGCAGGTTCGGGCAGGCAGCGACAGTGAAGCTCTGGTCGAGCTCGATGCGATTCCAGCTCAAACCGCCGTTCCAGTGGGTAAGCATCTTGAACAGCGGGAAACCGGTGCTCAAATCTTCGTGAACCATGTCCGTGCACCAGACCTGATGCGGGCAGCCTTCGCGCAGGCTGAGCAGGCCGGTGGTGTGGTCGATCTGGCTGTCCATCAGGATGATCGCGCTGATGCCGGTGTCGCGCAGTGCACGGCCCGGTTGCATCGGGGCGAAGCTCTGCAGTTGCGCGCGGATGTCCGGCGAAGCATTGCACAGCACCCAGTTCACGCCATCATCGGAAATCGCGATGGACGATTGGGTGCGGGCCTTGGCATTCAGGCTGCCGTCGCGAAAGCCTGCGCAATTGACGCAGTTGCAGTTCCACTGCGGAAATCCGCCACCGGCGGCCGAACCCAGAATCTGGACGAACATGAACGCTCCCATCTTTCAACGCTGAAAATAAAACGCCCCGGCGAGCCGAGGCGTTGCACTGCAAGTCTGCGTAGGCAGAACTCAGCGGCTGGCGAAGTACATGGTGACTTCGAAGCCGATACGCAGGTCGGTGTAAGCCGGTTTTGTCCAGGACATAGGGTGACTCCTCATTGGGTGGGTGGGATAGCGCTGTCCATAGTTATAGTCCATGGCCGCGCCGGGATGTTCCAAATAGTTAGGCTGCTATGTTACTCAAAATTTCAACGGTATTGCCCGTGAATCTTTGAGAAAGCTCCTTGCAGCCTTGGTAATGATCATTTTGTCGCTTGCCACGGCGCGCCGGGTGACGATGCGCTGGCCAGGCAGCGCCAGCCGCCCTTGGCGTTGAGCAACCGCTGCGCTGCCTCCAGCAATGTTGAGCGTTTCAGTTGACCAATGGCTGTGTGCAGTTGCGCCAGATAATCCGACGAGTGGCCGGCGAGCTTGGCCTGCCACAGCAGCTCGGCGGCGTCCTTGTCGGACAGATGATTCTCAGCGAACTGATCTGCGAGTGACTGGCGTTGCTGGTTGAAGTCCTCTTCATCGAGGTTTTCGATCAGCGCAGGAATGCCCTCGAGGAACTGCTGGATATGGCCGAGCAGCTCAACTGGCGCAGTATTCGGCGACTGCACACCGAACAGCAATCCACTCTGGCCATGCATCTGTCGCAAGGCGCTGAACACTGCGTAGCCCAATTGCAATTCGACTCGCAGGCGTTGATAGAACGGTGTCTGACACAGCTGCGCGAGCAAGCGCCAGGCGGCTTCGTCGGCGATCTCGCGACTGGCGCTCGGGCAGAACATTAGCAAAGCATGTTCGCTGGACGCGGTGTCGATGTGGCTCCACAGATGTTGCGTATTGATCGTCGGCGCTGCCGGCAATTGATTGTCCGGTGTGCCGGGGATGCGGCTCAGGGCCAGGCCCATGGCCGATTGCGTCTGTGTGTTGAGGCCAAGGGCCAGTCCGTCCCAGCGCGAAGTTGTCCACAGCTGTTTGACGTCGTGCGACTCGACGGCCGATGACAGACAATATTCAGGCAACGCCTTGAGCAACTGGCGGATCGGTATCAACGGTGTTTCTGCCTCTGCGCTCGCTGAATCGGCGTCAATTTGCGTCAGACATTTCAGCGCGTGCTCCAGGACACTGGGCATCGGCTCCTGCAAGCCCGTCAGTTTCAGCAGCCACTGAGTGCCGGTGGCACTGAACGCCAACTCGACGCCGGCCTGCCGCGCGTCTTCCTGCGTTTCCCGCAGACTGCGTCGCAGCTTGCCTTGCAGATCTGTGCCGGCCGCCGCCTGCGTTTGCCAACGCAAGTAAATCGCGCCGTGGTCGCTATGATCCGGCAACGCCTGGCTGAACTGCATCGGCGAACGCTCACGCCGACCGCGCGAGCGATCCTGAGCGAAAGTCCGCAAGCCACGATGGGCGCTGGTCTGGCCGCGAATCAGGCCGGCGTTGGCCAGAGGCTCGTTGGAGCCTAGAAAAGGATTGGCGGCAGGCAGGTGCCAATGGTCGCTGAAGTTATCCACAACGCCGATGTCGCGCAGGATCTGTTTGAGCGCAACCACGCCGTTTTCCGACAGACCGTTTTCGTGTTGTTCACTGTCGAGCCGCGCCAGTTGCAGGGCGCCGCTGATTTGCTGCTGACGCTCACGCAGCTTGGTGTATTCCTCGCGCAACGCTGCCCAGTCCTGTTGCGCGGCAAAGAAGCTCAACCAGTCCAGAAACTGTTCACGAATGGCGCTGAAGGATTCGGCTGGGGTGGTGAATTGCAGATGCAGCAGCGCTTGCCCGGCGAACTGATACGGCGGCACGGCTTTCAAACCGTCCGCGAGGCGTTGTTGCTGCAAATGGGCGAGCAGCCCGCCGGGCTTGGCGCTGTTCAGCCAATGGCAGAGAAACGCCAGCGCTTCGGCGGACGAGTCGGGCAGCGCTTCGAAAGCGAACAACAGATTGCCGCTTCGCTCGCCGACCTGTTGATAACTTTTTACCGCCAATGGCAGCGGCGCTGCTTGCTCGACCTTATCCCCAACCGGCAGCACGGCGGCGAACTGCTGCGCCAGTACGCGCAATTCCTCGATGCTCTGCGGCCCGACCAGGCTCAGCGTCATTTGTCCGGTGCGATAAAACTGCCGGTGGAAATCTTTCAGCGCCTGTTGAAACGCTGGTAACTCAACTTTCAGGCTGTCGCGATTTCCCGCATGAAACCCGCGCAGCGGATGTGTGGCCGGCAATCCCTCGTACAGCGCCAGTTCCTGCTGAGCCGTGGGATCTTGCGACCACGCGACAAATTCCGCGTCCAGCACTTCGCGTTCGCGCAACTGATCGTGCGGATTCACACGCGGCTGGGCGAGCATGTCTGACAGGCGCTCGAGCCCGGCACTGAAGGCCGAGGTCGGCAGTTCGAAGAAAAAGTCGGTGGTGCGTTCACGGGTACTGGCATTCACTTGGCCACCGTGACTTTGCACGTAGGCCATCAGCGCCTGACTCGCAGGAAAACGCTCAGTGCCGAGAAACAGCAAATGCTCAAGAAAATGCGCCAGCCCCGGCCACTCCAGTGGCACATCATGGCTACCGGCCGCCACCCGCAACGCAGCGGCGCTGCGCTTCAAGCCGGGCACCTGACGCAGGGTCACGCGCAAGCCGTTTGGCAGGGTTTCAGTGTGGGGGCGGGGGTGAGTCGGCGCAGGCATGGGCACTTCCAGAACAGTGAAGTGCCAATGCTAGCGGATTGGGTGGGGTCAGCGCTTGTTCAACGCATGGTAAAGCTCGGGACGACGGTCGTTGAGGTAGCGATTGGCGGCGCGGGAATCGGCCATCAACTGTCGATCCAGCTCACCGACGATCAACGCTTCATCAAGTCCGGCCTGGGCGATACGGCTGCCGTCCGGCGCGGCGATGCTGCTTTGTCCGCAATAGTGGATCTCGCCTTCCTGCCCGCAATAATTGGCGTACGCCACGTAACACTGGTTTTCGAAGGCACGGGAACGCACGGTAACGTCAGCGACGAAATCGAACGGAATCATGTTTGCCGTCGGCACCAGAATCAGCTCGGCACCGGCCAAGGCCAGACGTCGCGCGTTCTCCGGAAACTCCAGGTCGTAGCAGATCAGAAAGCCGAGCTTCCAGCCGTTGAGTTCAACCACCGGAAAATCATCTTCGCCGGGGCTGAACATCGATCGATCGAGATCGCCGAACAGATGGGTCTTGCGGTAATTGCACAGGCGCTCGCCGTGCGCGTCGATCAACTGCACGGCGTTGTAGATCTGCCCGTCGGCCGTGCGCTCGGGGTATCCGTAAGCGATCGCCAGCCCGGCGGCTTTGGCGATTCGACCGATCTGTTGCGCCCATTCACCGTTGTAGACCTCGGCCAGCGTACTGACTGCCTCGGCGCCGATGTTGTAGCCGGTCAGGAACATCTCCGGCAGCACCAGCAGGTCCGCACCCTTGGCCTCCATCGCCAGTTGCTGCAGGCGATGCAAATTGGCGGCGGGTTCCAGGGGCAGCGGTGGACATTGGTAAAGGGCTACACGCATCGGGGATTCCTCTTACTCGGGCAGGGCGATAGGGCCGATGTCTTTGAACACATCACCCGGGCCCGGGTTCTCTTTATGTGTCGAACCGCCGAAGTGTTTCATGATGCCCCACACCGCGTTGAGTGAAGTTTGCACCGCGCCTTCGACCCACGCCGGGGTCCACGACACGTCGTCACCGGCGATGAAAATCCCCCGCTGCTCCGCCGGCATGTCGTCCTGCATGAAGTGCGCGTACATGCGCTGGTTGTAGCGATAGTGGCCGGGCAGGGCGCCTTTGAATGCGCCGAGGAAGTACGGGTCGGCTTCCCACGACACGGTGATCGGATCGCCGATGATCCGCGCGGCGATATCGACTTTCGGGTAGATCTTCTTCAGCGCGTTCAACGCCAGCTCTACGCGTTTTTCCACCGGGTGCGGCAGCATCTTCAGCGCGTCGCTCATCCACGAGTAGGACAGGCAGATCACCCCCGGCTTGTCGTCACCGTTGTCGAACAGATAGGTGCCGCGGGTCAGGCGATCGGTGAGGGTCATGCTCATCAGGTCGCGGCCGGTTTCTGGATCCTTGTCCTTCCAGAATGGCCGGTCGACCATCACGAAGGTCTTCGACGATTGCATGTAGCGCGTGCGGTCCAGCGCCATCCACATCTTCTGCGAGAACAGGGTTTCGTCGCATTCGATCTGGGTGGTCAGCAGCCAGCTCTGACAGGTGGTCAGCACGGCAGCGTATTCGCGGGTGTCGCCGTTGTTGTCGGTGACGGCAAAGCGGCCATCCGGGGCGTGAGCGATTTTCTTCACGCCGGAACGTGGCGCGCCACGGTGCAGGGATTTCAGGCTGGTGCCTTCCGGCCAGTGCACGCAGCGCTCCGGCACATGCCGCCAGATGCCTTGCGGCACTTGTTCCACACCGCCAACCACCAGATGCTGGTGATCGTCGCAGTTGGTCATCACCACGCGGAAGATTTCCAGCATCGAATTGGGGAAGTCCGAGTCCCAGCCGCCGGTACCGAAGCCGACCTGACCGAACACTTCGCGGTGATGGAATGACAGTTTGGCGAAGGCTTTGGAAGTGGCCACGAAGTCGTAGAACGTGCGGTCGTCCCACAGCGGAACGAGTTTATTCCACAGTTCTTTGAGGCGTGGTACGTCGCGCTCACGGATCGCTTGCTGGATATCAGCGAACTGCGAGCCAGCCTCCAGTGCATCCGCCCAGGCGTCAGCCACTTCCTGGAACAGTGCAGGAAGATCCTTCAGGCTTTGTGCGTAATGGGTTTTGCCTTCGAGATCGATCACTGTGCTGCCGGAGGCCGGTGTCAGCGGGTTCGGGAAAGGTTTGGTCTCGAGACCGAGCTTGTCGACGTAGTGATAAAACGCAGTTGAGGACACCGGGAAACGCATGCCACCCAGTTCCGCGACGATGCCGTCGGTGCCGTTGAACGCTTGCGAACGCAGGCGGCCACCCAGTTTCGAGGCCTCGTACACCACCGGTTTCAAGCCGAGCTTCATCAGTTCGTAGGCGGCCACCAGACCCGCGATACCGGCGCCGACAATCGCCACTTCAGCGCCGTGATGGTGTTCAGGAATGCTGCCGAGACCGGCCGGGTGTTCGATCCAGTCGTCGAAGGCGAACGGAAAGTCCGGGCCGAAAATGGTGACGGGTTTCTTACCGTCTGCAGGATGGCGATTGTTCTTGTTCATGGCTGACCTTGCTGGCGACCCGACGCAGGATGCGCGTCTGAGTATAGGAAAAGATGCCAGCCATTCTAGGGAGCGTAGAACACGTTAATAAGACGCAAAGTGTCGTCGTTTTGCCAGTTAATTGATCAATATGACGATTAATGACTGCATTCCGACCAAATGTAGGAGTGAGCCTGCTCGCGATGAGGCCATCAAGCTCACCAGCGCTCAAACCGGCTGCCCCCGATCAATCTTGCTGCTCAAAATGATCGAAGTCGTGGTCTTCTCAACCCCATCCACCCCGCCAATCTGATCCAGCAACTGATCCAGTTGCTCCGGCGAGTCGGTGCGCAACCACGCCACATAATCAAATTCGCCACTCACCGCGCACAACTGCTGCACCTGCGCCATCGCGCTCAACCGGCGCAATACCTCTTTGCCGGAACGCGGCTGCACCTTGATCCCGACATACGCCTGCAACCCGCCATCGACCACGCGCTGCCCCAAACGTACGCCATAACCGGTGATCACCTTGGCCTTTTCCAGACGCGCCAGTCGCGACGTCACTGTGGTGCGCGCAATGCCCAATTGGCGGGCAAGCATGGCCACGCTCTCGCGAGCGTTGATTTGCAGGGCGGCGATTAGCTGCCGGTCGATTTCATCGAGCACGGGCGGGCGGATGTCGGGCAAGGAAGGCTCCATAGGGCGCGGATCTTGGAGCGAGCATGTTACAGGCTCAACCGACGAGACGCTTGTGGGCGGTAATCGAATGATTGGCCAACGGGGCGCGAAGAGTGGACAGAAAAATCCGCGTAATTGCGCGGATTTTTATGCGTTGGATTGACCGTTATCTGGCCATTCTGCGTAAGGCTTGATCGATAAGTTCGATCTGGAAGCGGTATCGGAGATTTACGCGTTTGAGCAATACCGCTCCTATTGAAAGACCGAGTACCAAGGCAATGATCATCAATAAGGCGCTATCACCCCAGTTTCCGCTCACAGGTCCGGCCAACAAGGTCTTACTGATCCAGGGGAAACCGCCGAATTTTTCCGCGCAGACGTAGGCCGTTCCCAGCAGAGCAAGGGCTGCAGCTTTTTCTCCAAAAAACAGGGCGACACGCGCTTCTGCTCGATTGATTCTGAGTTCGAGCCAATACTTTGCATCTAGAAGTGCCACTTCCGAATGAGGTTCAAGTGAATCTACCAACGCATTCTCGTGTCTGACATCGGCAATCATGCTTTTCAAGGTGATGGTCTCCCATCGGAAAAGCGCGTAGACCAGTGCCGCCATGGGTGTAAGCAGTGACAGCAAAGTAGATATTGTCGAGAAGAACACAAGATAGAGAGCCAGATATTTGGCCTCTTCCGGCAACGGAGTCTGCGACGTATGCCAGTAGGCCATGCAGGCCGCGACGGCCATCCCGGCACCGCCGAGAATGAGACACCAATTGGCAAATTTCTCCGCATTCACTTCGAGTCTGCTAAGCCGTGCAGATGCCTTCAGGGGTCTGCATGTACTCAAGTGTTCAAGAACTTTGATGGTATCGTCGATGTGTATTTCTGGAAGTTCCTTTTCCATTACGCTCATTGCATGCTCCGTTGCGATTTGATTTTACGTATGACCCGCAGGCACCACTCACATCCAGGTGGATGGGGTCGACTGAGTGGCTGACGAGACACAAAAACAAAAAAGGCCTATGCCATCAAGCATAAGCCTTTGTATGTTTGGTGGGCCCACACGGACTTGAACCGTGGACCAAAGGATTATGAGTTGCTGGGCGAGCTGGTATGTCTAGAGAAATCGTTCGTAGGTGAACGAAGGTTGGCATAGCTGAAGGCCCCGTCGTTACTGGTGTTGAGCGTAATTTGGAGAAGCTGACTTAAGCTGAGCACTGTACCTCATACGTACTGATTTTATAGCGAGAATTCCCGGAAAATCATTGGCTTGATCTGAAATAGGCTCATGTAGATGGGGCAGCGTCAGCCTACTTCATGGTTTATGGATGAGGGCGATCTTGCAGTGGCAGAATGCCCCTGTCAGTCAGTGAGCAGGGGGAGATGTCATGAGACCGGATCGACTAGACCTCATCGATAAACAAATGAGATTGATACTGGCTGTGAAGCGAGGCCGGTCGGATAGCTGGTGCCTCAGGCTGTGGAGCCGCTTCATCAAGGCTAGAGACGGCTATCAATGCGTTGTTTGTGTCTCGGACGATCGTGTTCAGGCTCACCACATCTTTCGTAGATCGGTATACCCGTTCGGCTGGTTCCAGCCAGGTAACGGCATCACGCTTTGTCACGAGTGTCATGAACGGCAGCACTCTACATTCAATGGCCGGCCAAATATGCGCTTGCCGATGGGTGCGGAAGGTGGCGATAACCTGGAAGATTCGCTCGTCTATTTCGATTGCTTGATTAGGTCTGCGCACGCTCAGGGGCTTTATCACGACGAGTTCTACTACATTGACGATCACATGCTATTTTTCTTCATGCGTCTGCAACAGTGCGAGCACATGCGTGAGTTCGTGGAGTGTGGAAAGTATAGCCGGCTCAGAATCGCTCATGAGGTCTGGCGAACGTCGCCGCCGAGTATTCTAGCGGCTCTCATACGGGCAAATCATTGATATTCCGAAATAGGTATTCTGCAGCATTTCTCCGGGGTGATAGCTTGGAGGCTGCTGTAGCAGCACCAGCGCCTAGGCGCTGTACGAGTTCCTTGACACCCACTGTGGATCTTCAATCGCCCAGTTTCTGTTGGGGGCGGCTCCGTCTGAAGAATCCAGCGATGGCGAAGAGGTACAAACTCAACAATGAGGCGTGGGACCTGATCAAAAGATCTGTTTGAGAATCGGAGGAGGAGTGTTGTGTTTGAGGTTGCCAAAAAGCATGTATAAATTTTCAGTATTCGACCTCGATCTTTTGCCCTGAACCGGATACAATGACGTCCGTTAGGAGGCTATTTCCATGCATGATATTGACGCCGTTGACCTTTTTTGTGGTGCGGGAGGACTGACCGCGGGTCTGCTCAAGACCGGCATCAGTGTACGCGCTGGCTACGACATCGATCTCAACTGCGAATATGCCTATAAGACGAACAATGGTGCCGAGTTCGTCGCGGAAAGTGTAGATATTGCCAAGGTAGAGGATGTTGCCTCTTGGTATCGCCCTAGCCGAATCAAACTCCTGGCAGGCTGCGCCCCTTGCCAACCTTTTTCGAGTTACAACCAGGGTCGAGATACCAGCACGGATCGCAAGTGGCCGCTTCTGTATTCCTTCGAAAAGCTCATCAAGGGAATCAAGCCCGAGCTGGTCACTATGGAAAACGTACCTGACGTGACCAAGCACAAGGTCTATCTTGACTTCGTGCAAGGACTACAGGACGAGGGCTACCATATCTGGGCGGGTACGATCCATTGCGTGGATTATGGCCTTCCCCAACAACGCCGCCGCCATGTGTTGCTGGCTTCGAGGCTTGGCCCTATTGCGATGATTCCGAAGACTCATGCTGGCAAGCCTGTGACGGCCCAAGAAGCTATTGGTCATCTCCCCAAACTTGCTGCGGGAGAATGCGACCCTAGTGACCCGCTGCACCGGGCAGCGACGCTGACCCCAACGAACCTTGAGCGCATCAAGCGTTCAACGCCGGGCGGCACATGGAAAGATTGGCCTGAGTGGCTACGTGCCGATTGTCATCGTAAGGCGTCCGGCAAGACCTATCCGAGTGTTTATGGTCGGATGCGCCATGATGCGCCGGGGCCGACCATGACGACTCTGTGCTATGGATTTGGTAACGGTCGTTTCGGCCACTACGACACGGAACAGCATCGCGCAATCTCGCTTCGGGAGGCCGCCACCCTGCAATCCTTTCCTGAGACTTATCAGTTTATGCCGCCTGAGAAAATTACCTTCAAGGCGGTGGGGCGTATGATTGGAAACGCCGTTCCTGTTAGGCTCGGGGAGGTTATTGGTCTCAGTATTCAGCGCCATCTTGAGGAACTGGACTCAAGGGAGAAAGTAGCGAAAATTCTCCCCTAAGTCTTTCTTCAAGAGTGCATTGGTCCTTCGTTTCACATTCCCACACCATCAGAACTCGCCAGCCCAGCGCTTCAAGCTGGGCGGCTTTTCTAGCATCTCTTTCTACGTTGGCATCGAATTTGGGTAGCCAGTAGTCCTGTCGCGTTTTCGGTGTTGTTGCGTACCTGCAACTAGGGTGGCGATGCCAGAAACAGCCATGCACAAAAATTGCGGTCTTGTGCTTTGGCAGGACTATATCTGGGCTTCCAGGGAGCGTTTTTTGGTGCAGCCTAAAGCGAAGCCCCATCCTATGAAGTAGCTGTCTAACCTTCATTTCAGGCCGAGTATGCATCCGCCCGACTGATTTCATGATTTTCGAGCGTATGCATTGATGGTTAATTTCTTTCAGTGTTACTTCCTCTCAAGCCTGTAGTGCAGGTGGTGCCGCATATTTCTTCTCTCTCAGATAGAACGAAACTGACCATAGTACCGATCTGAGATAAACCGTGGTTTGATAATGAACCTTCGAAAGATATTCTGGTGATGTGTCTTGGCCGCATTGTTCGAAGGATAGTCTGCCATGCGCCAATGCATTTCTCTTATCTCTCACGTCTTTTAATTGGCGCAGTGTTTGGCGCCCGTTCAAGTTTGGGTCTGCAGTTTGAAAACCATATTTCTTAGCTGTTGTCCTGATTTCTGCACAGTCGACATTTCCAGAAAATATCTTTTCTCTATCGTAGCCCAGACGCGTTATGGCAATTTCGATGGGGTGAGTTCTCCCATCAAGGGCAGAGCTATGATTGTCCTTGATAGCACGCTTGAAGTGGCTTAAAGCTATGTTTTGTAGATTACTACTTAGCTGGTCGAAGCCAAGATTGTCACCATCTACAGTTTTGTGTATTGCATCTATGGCATTAGTCATGGTCGCTTCGACCAAGTTGTAGAGTAGTAGGTACGTGTTTGCTCGTAGAGTTTTAGTCAGCTCGCGAGAAAGTTCAGCCCCCTCTATTGGAGCCAGTACCCCATTTACCTCGCCGGCTAAGGCGACGGATCTGTTGTTTGCGATGGCCTCTATAAAGTCTATATATCTACTGACTTCCGCGCACCGTTGTCGAAAAAGGTCATACAGCTCAACCACTAATACTTCACTGTTGGTCATACTCGACCTCTCGTCCCAGCAAGTTATCCCTTACAAAGTGGATACGGTTTAGCACTTTAGGTCTTGAATTGCTCGCGTCAGAACGAGTCAGTATTTTGAACTCATCGCTCGCAAGCCACGCCATAGATGCAGGAGCCAGTCCTGGGGCTTCTTGCTGAGCTAGAGCGACGCCAACCGAGATTGATTCGAAGCGAATTCGAGGCACAGACGAGTTATTTGGTGCTTTCTTGAATCCGTGTGGGAAGAATCGCTGAACGAAGTCCAGCATGCTTTCGAAGGTTGCTATCAAATCATCTCGGTTGAAGCCGTTGGTGTTCATATGGTCGAGGTACCCATCCAAGAACTCGTCCACACGTTTGTTGAAATCCTTGTATCTATGAAGGTATGCGTAAAATCTGAGCACCATTTCTTCATAGTCGCGGTGATTGATTCTGACGTCACTAATCGGACAAAGCTGTCTGAATCTTAGGTTAGAAGCGACGTCCCGAACAAAGTCAGTGAACGGCCCGTCTTGTGAGCCGAATCTTTGTTCCATATCTTTCAGTTTAGTACCGCCGGTATTTAGCCGGTCGAAGAGTTGACGACGAGCTTCTTCATCAACCTCCATCAGCTCAATCATTCGCATGGTCTTGCGTCTGAATCTGAGCTGGCGAGAGACTGGGAAATCTTTGAAGTGAAAGCCATTCAGCATTGGCAGCATCTTCAGGTCGTCGAGCTTGAATTCATTGGTTAAGAAACGAACCAAAGTCCTGATTCGTTGTGAACCGTCGACAATTTCTAGGCGTCCCTCGTTTTCTCCCGTGTGTACGTCTGCAACATACAAATATGGAATAGGGAGGTTGAGAAGTATTGACTCAATGAATCGACCTTGCTGTTCCTCGCTCCAAACTAACTCTCTCTGATAGTCAGGGATGAACAATTCTGCCTTGTCGGTTTCTTCTAGCTTGTCTATATATTTCGACACAATTACTTCAATAGGGTACTCCCTGATGTCGAAGTCTGTTTCTTTTTGTCTTTCGATTATTTGCTTTTCAGCTTCCGCTTTTTGGTCGTCACTTATAAGTGCGAACATTTCTCCTTGCTTAGCCATTAAGATTCCTTGCTCTCTGAATTAATAAGATTTTGGTAATATATATTTGGTTTGTCTTGGCGCATTATTTGAATAACCCCTCGTCGCCGTGTTCGGATCAACGGTTTTTTAGCATACACCGGTTGGGAATCGATAGCTTCGGCAGAGAGGAGGGGGCGGCGATAGCCGAGTAGAGCAGCAGAGCTGGCGTTGGCGTCTCCCGTTGACTGGCGGTTACCGCAGTAAGGCACTGCGGGGTGTCATTCCATTCTGCTTTCATCGATACCCAATCCGTTGAACCATCTATTAGATGTCATTATGGCATCGCGCTGGGCAAGTGGAGGAGCTACCTTAGTCGGGGGGGGGCTGGCTTACCTACCGGGGTGCGTTATGAGGTGATTTTCGCTGTCGTTCTTGGTATCTGAGAGGCGGACCACGCGTCTTTTGAGATCGACTTGGTGGCGACGTAGGCCTGTGATTTCCGAAGAGCGCATTCCCGTTTCCAGAGCGATACGGACGATCCACCCAAGATTGGGTTGCTGTGGTTGTTCACGGCTGCCAGTAGTCGTCGTTCCTCCTCAGGGGATAGACGACGGTCACGACCTTCGCCTGGGCTCGGCTTACGAATATTGAGCACTGGGTTAAAGGTCAATCCAAGGCCCCACTCTTGAATCGCAACCGTGAACAGATGGCTCAGTAAAGCTAGCTCCAGCCGCACGGTGTTGTTACTCGTGGGATTGCCGCGGTTGGTGAGTGAGCCCAGTCGGGTATCGCGATAGTTGGCGATTACTTCGGACGATAACGCCGCGAGGGAATACTTCCCCAGGTGCCGTATCAGTTGCTGCGCCTTGGTTGCTTCCGCTCTCTGCGGTGTGGGCTTCTTGGTAGGGCTCACTTCACGTAGGTATTGCTGGCGCACCTTTTCGAGCGTCAGCCGCTCGGAGCCGCTGCGTTGGATATACTCGCCGCGCACCATTCGTCTTCGGTGCGTCGTGACCAGTCTTCGGCGTCGCGTTTGGTGCGGAAGGTTTTGGCGTTGGTCGGCCATCCGGTTTTGCGGATGACGGCCTTCCAGGTGCCGGCAGGGGTTTTGACGATTGTGGCCATCTGAAGGACTCCAAAGGCGTGCAAGCGAAGCCGCACTGTACCTAATTTGTACCTTTAGACCATAGGACTGTATCCGCGATGGTTCCGCCAGAAACGCGAAAGCCGCGCAATGCGCGGCTTTGGAGTTGGTGGGCCCACACGGACTTGAACCGTGGACCAAAGGATTATGAGTCCTCTGCTCTAACCAACTGAGCTATAGGCCCTCAGTAGGCCGCGGATTATAGCGACGGTTTGGCGGCTGTGCTATCCGAATAATCCGATACGGTTACACGAAGAAACGTTGCGGCGAATTCTTCCGGGGGCAGCGGCAGGCTGACGATGTAGCCCTGGATCTGTTCGCAACCTTCGGCGGCGAGGAATTGTTGCTGGGCCTGGGTCTCGACGCCTTCGGCGATCACGGTGAATTGCATGCTCCGGCCCAGAGCGATGATCGCGCGGACAATCGCCGCGTCGTGCGGGTCATCGGGCAGTCCGCGAACAAAGGACTGGTCGATCTTGAGGATGTCCAGCGGCAGGCGTTTGAGGTAACTGAGCGAAGAATAACCGGTGCCGAAGTCGTCGATCGCCAGTTGTACGCCCAAGTGTTTGAGCTGGTGCAGCACCGCCAAGGCCTCCTCGGCCTGGCTCATGATGAAGTTTTCGGTAATTTCCAGTTGCAGTAAATCCGGCTGCAGACGGTTGTCCCTGAGCAGTTGTTCGATGCGCCCGAGCAGATTCGGTTGCCGCAGTTGCGCGCCGGCCAGGTTGACCGACAGCGGGCCAAGGCTGTCGTAGATCTGATTCCACTCGAACATCTGCCGACAGGCGGTTTCGAGCACCCAATCACCTATCTGCAGGATCATGCCGTTCTCTTCAGCCAGCGGGATGAAGTGCTCCGGCGGCACTTCCCCGAAGGTCGGGTGACGCCAGCGAATCAGCGCTTCGGCACCGACCAGGCGATGGTCGTCGAGGCTGATTTTCGGTTGGTAGTAGAGGAACAACTCTTCGCGCTCGATGGCCCGGCGCAGTTCGTGCTCCAGTGCCACGCGCTCGCTGGCCTGGGCAGTGAGGTCGCGAGTGTAACTTTCGACGCGGTTGCGGCCCTTGGCCTTGGAGCGGTACATCGCCGCGTCGGCGTTTTTCACCAAGGTGGCGACATCGCAGCCATCCCGTGGATAGAGGCTGGTGCCGATGCTGGCGCTGATGAAGAACTCGTGCTCACCGGCCTGGAACGGGGCGCCGAAGCAATTGAGCAGTTTGGTGGCGATGTGGTCGGCGTCGCTGGCCTGTTGCAGGCCTGGCAGGAGGATGATGAATTCATCGCCGCCCAGGCGCGCGACGGTATCGATGTCGCGCAATTGTTCTTTCAAACGCACGGCGATGCCCTTGAGCAGCAGGTCGCCGACCGGGTGGCCGAGGCTGTCGTTGATGTGCTTGAAGCGGTCGAGATCGAGGAACAGCACCGCGCCCTGACCACCGTTTTCCTGCTGACTGTTCAGCGCGGTGAGCAGGCGACTTTCGAACAGGGTACGATTCGGCAGGCCGGTGAGCGGGTCGTGGTGCGCCTGATAATCGAGCTTGGCTTGTGCGTGTTTGAGGCTGGAGATATCGGCGAACACCGCGACGAAGTGGGTGATGAACTTGTCGCGGTTGCGTACGGCGCTGATGGTCAGCCAGCTCGGATACAACTCGCCGTTCTTGCGCCGGTTGGAAATCTCGCCCTGCCAGTGTCCCTCAGCAGTCAACTGGTGCCACATTGCCGCATAAAACGCGCTGTCATGCAGTCCCGAGGCGAGCAGACGCGGTGTGTGACCGAGGGCTTCGCTTTCGCTGTAGCCGGTGATTTCGGTGAACGCACGGTTGACCGCGCTGATGTGCTGCTGGGTGTCGGTGATCAACACGCCTTCGGCGGTGCTCTCGAATACGGTGGCGGCCTGCTGCAGTTTTTCCTGCATCAAATGGCGCTCGGTGATGTCCCGGGCAATGGTCAACATGCAGTCTTCTTCACCGATCGGCAGCGGACGGCTGGATACTTCGCACAGTCGGATTTGCCCGTCGCTGCGGCGGATATGGCAGGTGAAATCGCGTACGAAGCCGTCGCGGTGCAGCAGGTCGAGCATCTGCTTGCGTTCGTTGAGGTTGACCCAGATCCCCAGATCCAGCGCCGAGCGATCCACCGACATCGCGCTGTTGAATCCGGTGATGCGACTGAAACCCTCGTTGACCTCCAGCAGCAAGCCATCGCTCTGACGCGACAGCAGCAAGCCGTCCGGCGAGGCGTGAAAGGCCTTGGCGAACTTCTCTTCGGAGGTTTGCAGTTGCTGCTGGGTTTCCTTGAGCTGGGTGATGTCGCGCACGACCACCACCAGCGCCGGAGTGGTATCGAGGTCGAAGGGCTCGGCGGAGATCAGACCGGTGAACACCTGGCCGTTGTTGCGGCGAAAGGGCATCTCCAGGTTGCGGATGCTGCCGGCCTGCAAGCGCTGTAACAGCCCGGGCCCGACCCCGGGGATGCCCCAGATATTCAGTTCAGTGGCGGTCTGGCCGACCACGTCTTCCGCCTTCAGGCCAATCTGCTCTTCAAAGGCTTCGTTGACCTCCAGCAGACAGCCGTCGGACAACCGCGCGATCACGAGGATATCCGGGCATTGCTGGAACACCGACGCGAACTTCTGCTCCGAAAGCCGCAGCGCCTCCTCAGTGCGCTTGGTTTCGCTGATGTCGATCATCAGCCCGCGCATCACAGGCTCATGGCCATGTTCAATCAGACTGACAATGTCACGCACCCACAGGCAGCGCCCGTCAGCGGTGATCACCCGATAGTCGAGGGTGTGATCGCGTCCGTCGCGTACCGCCTCATCGCAAATGGCCTGGGCGCGGGTCAGGTCGGCGGGGTGAATGATGTTGCGCCAGAAGCCCGGAATCAGCCAGTGCGCCTGTGGATAACCGAGCAGATCTTCGGCATGGGGCGACACATAGCTGTAGGTGAAGTCGCTCATGCGCGCTTCCCAGGCGATGGCCGAAAGGCTCTCGACCAATCCGCGGTAATGATATTCGCTGCTGCGCAATTCCTGTTCTAGGTCGACGCGGCGGGCGATTTCCGAACTCAAGCGGCGATTGATGCGAATGACCACCGCCAGAATGCTGACCAGCAGCAACAGGCCCGGAAGGCCATAGATCAGAAGATCCGACCAGAATGTCCGATGGTCCAGAACATTACCGACCCAATGTTCCTGAATGCTGCTGATTTCCTCGGGGCTCATGTCCGCCAGGACTTTGTCCAGAATACCCACCAGCATTTTGTTGTCGCGGGGTACGCCCATTGCCAACTGATAGCGATACGGGGTTTCGCCGCTGACGTATAAACCGTCGAGCTTGAGCTGGCGCAGACTCCAGACGCTGGAGGCAAGGTCGCCGACCACGGCGTCTACCTCGTCGGTAGCCAGAGCCTGCAAGGCCGAGCTGACATTGGGCATGGCCACCAGATTCAGGTCGGGATGGTGGGTGCGCAGGAGTTCGTGGGGGGCGTAATTTTCCACCACGGCGATCTTCAGACCGTACAGGTCCTCGATTTTGCGCGGCTGAGCGCCGCCGATGTGGGCGAGGATCACGATCGGGAAATCGAGGTAGGGGCGGGTAAACGACAGATAGTTCTGGCGCTCCGGCGTGGACATGATTCCTGGCAGCAGGTCGATCTTGCCGGTTTTCACCTGCGCCAGCACTTCGGTCCAGCTCGATGGCTCGACCGGATTGAGTTTGATCGACAGGCGCTGGCGGATCACGTCGATATAGTCGGCGGCCAGGCCTTGATAGCGATTCTGTTCATCGCGGAACTCGAACGGCGGCCACGATGCATCGACACCCAGGCGCAAGTCCGGGTGAGCCGCCAGCCAGCTACGTTCTTCATCGGTCAGAGTCAGCGCGTCAGCCGTTGCGGTCCAGATCATCAGTGACAGCAAGAAAAGCACGGGCGCCAGTCTGGGCATAACCGTCTCGTTATGGCACGGGATTCATTGTTTCGAGTGTAGACGGGGTATGCCGGGGAGGGGCGGTGCGAGGGATTTAATCTGCCGCATAAACAAAACCCCCGGCCTGGGCCGGGGGTTCTGGTATCACTCGTCGAGGAAGGAGCGCAGATGCTCGCTTCGCGTCGGGTGGCGCAGCTTGCGCAGCGCCTTGGCTTCGATCTGACGGATCCGCTCACGCGTTACGTCAAACTGTTTGCCCACTTCTTCGAGCGTGTGGTCGGTGTTCATGTCGATACCGAAGCGCATGCGCAGGACCTTGGCTTCACGGGCAGTGAGGCCGGACAGCACTTCGCGGGTCGCTTCTTTCAGGCTTTCAACGGTTGCAACATCGATTGGCGACTGCATGGTCGAGTCTTCGATGAAGTCACCCAGATGAGAGTCTTCGTCATCACCGATCGGGGTTTCCATGGAGATCGGCTCTTTAGCGATCTTCAATACCTTGCGGATCTTGTCCTCAGGCATTTCCATGCGTTCGCCCAGCTCTTCCGGGGTCGGTTCGCGACCCATTTCCTGCAGCATCTGGCGGGAAATGCGGTTGAGCTTGTTGATCGTCTCGATCATGTGCACCGGAATACGGATGGTGCGGGCCTGGTCGGCGATCGAGCGAGTGATCGCCTGACGGATCCACCAGGTGGCATAAGTCGAGAACTTGTAACCACGACGGTATTCGAACTTGTCCACCGCTTTCATCAGACCGATGTTGCCTTCCTGGATCAGATCGAGGAATTGCAGGCCGCGGTTGGTGTACTTCTTGGCGATCGAGATCACCAGACGCAAGTTGGCTTCAACCATCTCTTTCTTCGCGCGGCGGGCCTTGGCCTCACCGATCGACATGCGACGGTTGATGTCCTTGATTTCGGCGATGGTCAGACCGGTCTCGGTTTCCAGCGCGATCAGTTTCTGCTGGCAACGGATGATGTCCGGCTGTACGCGACCAATGGCTTCGGCGTATTTGCTCTTGCCTTTGGCCAGGGCGTCGGACCAGCTTTCGTCGACTTCATTGCCCGGGAACTGACGCAGGAAATCTGCGCGTGGCATACGTGCATCACGTACACACAGTTGCATGATCGCGCGCTCTTGCTGACGCAGACGATCCAGGGCGCTGCGAACACGCTCGACCAGGGCTTCGAATTGCTTCGGCACCAGTTTGATCGGCATGAACAGCTCAGCCAGGGCCAGCAACTCGGCAATCGCTGCCTTGTTGTGACGACCGTGCTTTTTCAGGGCCTTGCGGGTGATTTCCATCTGATCGGACACAGCGCCAAAACGCTGGGCCGCGATGACCGGATCCGGACCGCTTTCGGCTTCTTCTTCGTCATCCGAAGATTCGGCGTCATCGTCGTCGGTATCGTCGTCAGCCTTGGCGGCTTTCGCGTCGATCGGCGGCGGCACTTCGGCGGCCGGCGGCGCAATGCCGTCGTCCGGGTCGATGTAACCGCTCAGAACGTCGGACAGGCGACCACCCTCGGTGGTGACGCGAGTGTACTCGGAGAGAATGTGGTCAACCGTGCCAGGGAAGTGCGCGATCGCGCTCATCACTTCACGGATGCCTTCTTCGATACGTTTGGCGATTTCGATTTCGCCTTCACGAGTCAGAAGCTCGACCGTACCCATTTCACGCATGTACATGCGCACCGGGTCAGTGGTGCGACCGATATCGGTCTCCACCGCTGCCAACGCAGCGGCTGCTTCTTCCGCAGCGGCCTCGTCGGTATCGGCGTCGGCCAACATAAGGGCGTCCGCATCCGGAGCACTCTCGTGTACGGGGATCCCCATGTCGTTAATCATGCGGATGATGTCTTCCACCTGCTCCGGATCTGAAATATCCTCGGGCAGGTGGTCGTTGACCTCGGCGTAAGTCAGATACTTCTGCTCACGACCCAGTTTGATCAACTCAATAATACGAGACTGCTGTTGCGCTTTTCCGGACATAACACCCTATCCACTGAAGGTCTTGGCGGGCAAAAAACAAGCCGAGGATTATACCTGAGCTATGACCTCACGCGCCAGTTGAGGTCGGGTTTGATGCGGAAACATTGCGACTTAAAAGGTCGCGCAGTTGATTTTTCTCTTCGGCGCTCAGTTCGCTTTGACGCGCTTTCCTGAGCAACTGTTCCAGATTTCGCTCGCGTTGGCGGGCTGACAAGCTAGTAATGGTGTCGAAAAACTGTTGTTCAAGGTTTTCTCCGTCAATCAGCCACTCCTTTTCCGCCAGCGCTTTCAACAAGCGACCCTGTTCAGTGCCGTGCCATCGCGCGATCAACTGAAATGAGTTTAGCTTGGGATTCTTCTGTACGGCTTCGAGCAGCGCCACAAGCAACTGTGCGTTGGTCTGATTTTCGTCCGCAATGTGCCCGGCGTCCTCGACGCGCTCGGCCAGTTGCGGGTGATGCAGCAATGTTCGCAGCGCGGTCAGGGTCGGTGATTCGACGCCAATCGGCGTGCGCGGGCGTTGTTGATCGCGATCGCCGCCACGCTTGCCGTTCTTGTCCCAGGGTTTCTTGTCCCATTTCTTGCCGCCGGCGCCGGGTTTCTTCGGCGTCCACTCCTGCTGCGGCACATACATGTCTTGTGCCTGCGGCTGATGGTAGTCGCTGTAATCCGGCATTGCGTCGTAATCGATGCCCGGATCGTAGGCGGGCGGCGCTTCCTGCGGCGCGCTTTGCGCCAGCTGGCTGACGGTTTCGCTGCTCAGACCGGTAATTTCGCTCAAGCGCTGGCGCATCAGGATGCGCAGGTTGGCGCCCGGCACTTTGTCGATCAGCGGCGCGGCGAGGGTGGCCATATGGGCCTTGCCTTCGAGCGAGCGCGGATCGGCTTCCTCGGTCAGTTGCTGGAAGAAATAATCGGCCAGCGGTTGCGCATGTTGGTTGATGCGGGCCTTGAAGGCATCAGTGCCTTCGGCGCGAACCAGGGTGTCCGGGTCTTCGCCTTCGGGCAAAAACAGAAAGCGCGCGCGGCGCCCGTCCTGCAGGCACGGCAATGTTGCTTCCAGTGCGCGCCATGCGGCGTTGCGGCCGGCCTGGTCACCGTCGAAGCAGAACAAAACGTTCGGCACTACCCGAAACAGACGCTTGAGGTGTTCTTCGCTGGTTGCAGTGCCCAGGGTCGCGACGGCATTGCGCAAACCTTGCTGGGCGAGGGCGATGACGTCCATGTAACCCTCGACGACGATGATTTCGTCGAGGTTGCGGTTGTTCTTGCGTGCTTCATAGAGGCCGTAGAGTTCCTGGCCTTTATGAAAGACCGGGGTTTCCGGCGAGTTCAGGTATTTCGGCTTGTCGTCGCCGAGTACCCGGCCACCGAAAGCGATGATGCGGCCGCGGGTATCGCGGATCGGGAACATCACGCGATCGCGGAAGCGGTCATAGCGTTTGCCGGTTTCGGCGTTCTCGATCAGCAGTCCGGCGTCGATCATGGCCTTCTGCTGCAAAGTGTCGCTGCTCAAATGCTTGAACAAGTTGTCCCAGCCCGGCGGCGCGAAGCCGAGACCGAAGTCCCGGGCGATCTCGCCGGTCAGTCCGCGGCCCTTGAGATAATCCACCGCAGCCTTGCGCGCCGGATGACTCTTGAGCGCCTGGCGGTAGAAATCGGCGGCGGCGGTGAGCAGCGGGTACAGCGGCGAATCGGTTGGCTGCCGCGGTTTGTGCGGGCGGCCACTTTCTTCGCGGGGGATTTCCATGCCGGCGGCTTTGGCCAGGTCCTCAACCGCCTGGGGGAAATCCAGGTTGTCGTGGTCCATGAGAAAGCCGAGGGCGTTGCCACCGGCGCCGCAACCGAAGCAGTAATAGAACTGCTTGTCCGGGCTGACGCTGAACGATGGGGTTTTCTCTTTATGGAACGGGCAGCAGGCGGTGTAGTTCTTGCCGGCCTTTTTCAGTTGCACACGCGAGCTGACCACGTCGACGATGTCGGTGCGGTTCAGGAGGTCGTCAATAAAGCTCTGGGGAATCAGCCCGGCCATGGCGTTCTCGTCTGCGCTGTAATGAGTCCGATGCGAAGGGCGGCCGGACGCAGGTCTTGAGTGAGGCGCACAAAATGGGCGGCTCGACCGGGTTCGGTTGCGTGATCGCTGTCGGGAAGTGTATCTGCCGAAAAACCACTGACGTTAGTACTCATCAGTTTTCGACTATTTGAAAGTGTTGCGCTGAATCCGCTGACGGCCGATAAATGGCCCCGGATAGCTCAATAAAGCGGGCACGCATGCAGGTGCCTTGGGCTGATCGTCGTAAGAGGAATCAGTGGGTGTGCTCGTCAGTAGCCTTGAAAGGCTCGTCAGAAAAGACGTGCACCGCTGGCAAAAGAGCCAGGTCTGACGCGTGAAGCAGATTTGTCTCGGTCGCGTGTGCGGCTTCGACGGTGAAGCATCAAGCGTTTTACGCAAATGCCATTAGCCCGGCTGAGGGCCGGGCTTAGGCAAGAAGCTTGCTACGATCGTCTGTGTATTAGTACAGACGAACGGCGCGGCGCTGTTCGCGCTGAACTTTCTTGGCGTGACGCTTAACAGCGGCTGCTGCTTTGCGCTTACGCTCAGAAGTTGGCTTCTCGTAAAATTCGCGGCTACGAACTTCAGCCAGTACACCGGCTTTTTCGCAGGAGCGCTTGAAACGACGCAGAGCTACGTCGAAGGGTTCGTTCTCTTTAACTTTGACGGCTGGCATCCAGAGCTACCTTCATTCATTACCGGGGTCAACATCCTCGCGGCAAAAGAGCACTTGAAGACGTCGGTTTTTAAGGGTTGCGGATGTTAACCCCTCATCGCTCGGAATGCAAAGCCTCTGATCGAAAACCGCTAGTCGGGGCATCGCATGGCGACTATTATGCGCGCCTTCGAATTCAGCCTAAACAAGGCGCAAACCCATGCTAGTACTGGGATTAGAAACCTCCTGCGACGAAACCGGCGTCGCATTATACGACAGTGAACGCGGCCTGCTGGCCGACGCGCTGTTCAGCCAGATCGACCTGCACCGCGTCTATGGCGGCGTGGTGCCGGAGCTGGCCTCGCGTGACCATGTCAAACGCATGCTGCCCTTGATTCGTCAGGTGTTGGCCGAGGCTGACTGCGTGCCGACCGAGATTGATGCGATCGCCTACACCGCGGGCCCGGGCCTGGTCGGGGCGCTGCTGGTCGGTGCCTCGTGCGCTCAGGCGCTGGCATTTGCCTGGGGCATTCCGGCACTCGGTGTGCACCATATGGAAGGCCACTTGCTGGCGCCGATGCTGGAGCCAAAACCGCCGAAATTCCCGTTCGTCGCTTTGTTGGTTTCCGGGGGGCATACGCAGCTGGTTCAGGTCGATGGCATTGGCCAATACAGCCTGCTCGGCGAGACCCTCGACGATGCCGCCGGCGAAGCGTTCGACAAAACCGCGAAAATGATGGGCCTCAATTATCCGGGCGGGCCGGAAATCGCCAAGCTGGCCGAGAAGGGCGTCGCAGGACGTTTCACCTTCCCGCGTCCGATGTGTGATCGCCCGGGCCTGGATTTCAGCTTCAGCGGCTTGAAGACCTTTGCCCTCAACACCTGGCAGCAATGCGTCAACGCCGGGGACGACAGCGAGCAAGCCCGTTGCGACATCGCGCTGGCGTTCCAGCAGGCCGTGGTGGAGACTTTGACCATCAAGTGCAAGCGCGCCCTGAAACACGCGGGCATGAAGCGTCTGGTGATCGCTGGCGGCGTCAGCGCCAACAAGGCCTTGCGCGCTTCGCTGGAAAAGATGCTCGGCGACATGCAGGGCGATGTGTTCTACGCCCGCCCGGAGTTCTGCACAGACAATGGCGCGATGATCGCGTTTGCCGGTTGTCAGCGTTTGCAGGCTGGTCAGCAGGAAAGTCTGGCGATCAGCGTGCAGGCGCGCTGGCCGATGGAGCAGTTGTCGGCACTGTGATTGGCGGTGCGATTGGCGGTGTGGCTGAGCGGTATTTAAAAATGCCGTTCGCGCCCGGCAAACAGGTCGCGTAGATTGCCGCGGTGGCGCCAGACGATCAGCAATGTCAACGCGCTCATCGGCAGCAGCGCTTCCGGTTCTTGCCACGCGAGTAAGGGCAAGGTCAGGGGCGTGGCGATCAGCGCCGCCAGCGAGCTGGTACGGGTCAGGTAGAACGTCAGCAGCCAGGCGCACACCGCCAGCAGCGCGGCGGGTGGATACAGGCCCAGCAGCATGCCGGCAGCCGTGGCGACGCCTTTGCCGCCGCGAAAACGGAAATACAGCGGGAACAGGTGACCGATAACGGCGCACACGCCGATCCAGGCCTGATCCTGCAACGAAAGGCCAGCGGCCGCTGCGATCAGCACCGGTACCAGGCCTTTGCACAGATCACCGAGCAGGGTCAGGATCGCCAGTTTGCGACCGACCAGGCGCAGCATGTTGGTGGCGCCGGCATTACCCGAGCCACTCATTCGCGGATCCGGGTTTCCGGTCAGGCGGCTGAGCAAAATGGCGAAGGACAGAGAGCCGAGCAGGTAGGCGAGAGTCGCCAGTAACCAAAACATGCTAACTATTCCGGGCGAGGACGCCCTGATTCTAACGGCGCATTGCGCCCTTGTCGTGCAGCGGAGAAAAGTGCTTGGACAGAGTGTTTATCGAGGGCCTGGAAGTCGACACCGTGATCGGTGCTTACGACTGGGAGCGGGGCATTCGACAGTGCCTGCGTCTTGATCTGAGCTTCGCCTGGGACAATCGCCCGGCCGCCGCGGGTGACGACCTGACCCTGGCGCTCGATTACGCCAGCGTTTCAACGCGTATCCAGGCCTTTGCCGAGCAATCCCAGTATCAACTGGTCGAGACCTTTGCCGAGCGTCTGGTGGAAGTATTGATGGCCGAGTTCAAGATCACCTGGGTTCGCCTCAAGCTGACCAAGCCTGGCGCAGTGCCGGCGGCCAAGGGTGGCGTGGGTGTGGAGATCGAGCGCGGATGTCGCTGACTCAGGTGTACCTCGGGCTCGGTAGCAATATCGAGCGCGAAACCCATTTGCGCGCCGGGCTCGACGCTTTGGCGACGTTTCTGGTGGATATCCGCTGTTCGGCGGTGTTCGAGAGTCAGCCGGTGGGGATCAAGAGCGGGCCTTTCTTCAACTTCGTGGTCTCGGCGTTTACCGATCTGCCCTTGATGGAGCTGGATCGGCGCCTGAAATTCATCGAAGCCGATAACGGTCGCTATGCACCGGATCGCAAGGGTTTACCGCTGGATATCGACGTGCTGTTGTACGGCGATCTGACCGGTAACTTCGACGGCTTGATTCTGCCGCGTGCCGAAATCCTGAAAAACGCCTTTGTGCTGTGGCCGCTGTCGCTGATTGCGCCGGATCGGGTGCATCCGGGTGTGGGGAAAAGCTTCGCGACGTTGTGGGCCGAGGCGCAGATTGATCAGGTGTTGGCGCCGGTGGCCTTTGAGTGGCGTGGGCAGCAACTGACGTCTTCGGATTTACGTTGAATCAACGGCCGCTTTTGCGAGCAAGCCCACACATTTGGAATGCATTCCCCTTGTGGGAGCGGGCTTGCTCGCGAAGCTTTTCAGGCTGACGCCTTGTCTTTGTAGGCTTTTAGCGCCTTCAGTCGTTCTCGCTTCAGCGCTTCGCCCAGTTCCGGGCCTTTGAATCCCTTCTCCAGTAACGGCTGCACCGCGACTTCCCGCGCAGCCTGGGCAGCGCCGCGTAAATAATCGGCCTGTGGATAACTTCTCTGCTCCAGCCCTTTACGGCCTCGGGCGTCCATTTCGCATGCGCCGACAAACTCTTCAAACCGCTGCGGTCGTCGATACACATCAAAGCTCTGCAACAGCTCCAGCAATGTTGAGGCCTTCAATTCCAGCGCCCGATGACAGTGGGTGTGGTACTTGCCGACAAGCAAGGCCAACTCCTGACAATCCTTCGGTGCCTTGAAGCGTTCGTTGACCGCTTTGATCAGCTTAAACCCAGTGTGTTCATGGGCGATATGTCGTGGCCACTCTTCTTCCGGCGTCAGGCCTTTGCCGAGGTCATGCAGCAGGCAAGCCCAGCGTACCGTCAGCGGTTGTTTGTGCAGAGCTGATTGCTCCAGAACGCTGAGAGTGTGCAGGCCGGTGTCGATTTCCGGGTGATGCACTTCCGGTTGTGGCACGCCAAACAGCGCGTCGACTTCCGGCATCAGTTCTTTCAGTGCGCCGCAATCGCGCAGCACCTGGATGAATACCTGCGGCTGATCTTCCATCAGTGCGCGGGAGATTTCTTTCCAGCTGCGTTCGGCGGTCAGCGCCTGCAGTTCGCCGGACTCGCTGAGCTGGCGCATCAGTTCCAGTGTTTCTGGTGCGACAGTGAAGCCAAGACTGGCATAACGGGCAGCAAAGCGCGCAACGCGCAGCACGCGGAGCGGATCTTCGGCGAATGCGGGGGAAACGTGGCGCAGGATCCGCGCTTCGAGATCGCGTTGCCCATGATAGGGATCGGTGAGGTTTTGCTGGTCGTCCTCAGCTATCGCATTGATGGTCAGATCACGACGGATCAGGTCTTCTTCCAGAGTGACTTCGGGGCTTGCGTGAAAAGTGAACCCGCCATAACCGCGACCGCTTTTGCGTTCGGTGCGGGCAAGGGCGTATTCCTCGCCGGTTTTCGGGTGAAGGAATACCGGAAAATCCGCACCCACGGGGCGAAAGCCCTGGGCGAGCATTTCCTCAGTGGTCGCGCCCACCACCACCCGATCAACGTCGGTGACCGGTATACCCAGCAAGCGATCGCGTACCGCACCGCCAACCTTGAAAATCTGCATAAAAAACCTCCGTTAGCCCGACAGGATAACCCTTGTGTCGGACTTTCGGAGGTCAGAACCGCATCTAGAGATGAATCACGGCCAGGTCGAGTCGACCGTAATCACCCTCGCTGTGTTCACTTCGCGGCGGTACGTGGTGAGTTTTCATGATCTGGTCGCCCTGAAGGGTTTCCAGGTGAATGTCGAAGCCCCACAACCGGTGCAGATGTTTCAGTACCTCGTCGGTGGAATCGCCCAAGGGTTTGCGGTCATGTTGCTGGTGACGCAGGGTCAGCGAGCGGTCGCCGCGGCGGTCGATGCTGTAGATCTGCACGTTCGGTTCGCGGTTGCCGAGGTTGTACTGCGCGGCCAGGGTTTCGCGGATGATCCGGTAACCGGTTTCGTCGTGGATCGCCGGGACCAGCAAATCGTCCTTCTGGTCGTCATCGAGGATGCTGAAGAGCTTCAGGTCGCGGATCACTTTCGGTGACAGGTACTGGAGGATGAAGCTCTCATCCTTGAAACTGCTCATGGCGAATTTGATGCTCGACAGCCAGTCGGAACCGGCGATGTCCGGAAACCAGCGCCGGTCTTCCTCGGTGGGGTTTTCGCACATGCGGCGGATGTCGCGATACATCGCAAAACCCAATGCGTAGGGGTTGATCCCGTTGTAGTAAGGGCTGTCGAAGCCTGGCTGGAACACCACGCTGGTGTGCGAGGTGAGGAATTCCATCATGAACCCGTCAGTCACCAGGCCCTCGTCGTACAGGTCGTTCATCAGGGTGTAGTGCCAGAAGGTGGCCCAGCCCTCGTTCATCACCTGAGTCTGACGCTGTGGATAAAAATACTGGGCGATCTTGCGCACGATCCGCACGATCTCCCGTTGCCACGGCTCCAGCAACGGCGCGTGCTTCTCGATGAAATACAGGATGTTTTCCTGCGGCTCGGCCGGGAACCGGGCGTTGTCCTTGTCGCTGTACTTGTCCGCGCCTTTGGGGATGGTGCGCCACAGATCGTTGATCTGCTTCTGCAAGTGCTCTTCGCGATCCTTCTGCCGCCGGCGTTCTTCCTCGGCGGAAATCGGGTAGGGACGCTTGTAGCGATCGACCCCGTAATTCATCAGCGCATGGCAGGAGTCGAGCAGGTCCTCCACCGCATCGATACCGTGGCGCTCCTCGCATTGCATGATGTACTGCTTGGCGAACACCAGGTAATCGATGATCGAACTGGCATCGGTCCAGGTGCGGAACAGGTAATTGCCCTTGAAGAAACTGTTATGGCCATAGCACGCGTGTGCCACCACCAGCGCCTGCATGCAGATGGTGTTTTCTTCCATCAGATAGGCAATGCACGGATCCGAGTTGATCACGATCTCGTAGGCCAGCCCCATCTGGCCGCGGCTGTAGGATTTCTCGGTGCTGAGGAAGTGTTTGCCGTAGGACCAGTGGTGATAGCCCAGTGGCATGCCGACCGAGGCATAGGCGTCCATCATCTGTTCGGCGGTGATCACTTCGATCTGGTTGGGATAGGTGTCCAGGGCATAGCCGGCCGCAATCCGGGCGATTTCGCGGTCGTAGGCCTGGATCAGCTCGAACGTCCATTCGGAGCCGGTGGAAATGGGTTGGCGTTTCTGCTCTTTGGCGGTCATGTCACTAACCTGCGCTGGAAGAGTTCACGGAAGACCGGATAGATATCCCCGGCCGAGACCAGTTGCTGCTGGGCAAACGTGTCGGAAAAGGCTTCGGCGATGCGTTCGTATTCGTACCAGAGGGCCTGGTGTTCGCGCGGGGTGATCTCCACATAAGTGTAGTACTGCACAAACGGCATGATCTGATTGATCAGGATGTCGCGGCAGATCGGCGAGTCATCGTTCCAGTTGTCGCCGTCGGAAGCCTGCGCGGCGTAGATGTTCCATTCGTTGCTCGGGTAGCGCTCGGCCATGATCTCCTGCATCAGCTTCAGGGCGCTGGAGACGATGGTGCCGCCGGTTTCCCGCGAGTAGAAGAACTCTTCCTCGTCCACTTCCCGGGCGCTGGTGTGATGGCGGATGAACACTACGTCGATCTTGTCGTAGTTCCGCTTGAGGAACAGGTACAGCAGGATGAAAAAGCGTTTGGCGATGTCCTTGGTCGCCTGGGTCATCGAGCCGGACACGTCCATCAGGCAGAACATCACCGCTTTCGAGCTGGGGTTGGGTTGCTTGATCAGCAGGTTGTATTTCAAGTCGAAAGTATCGAGGAACGGCACGCGGTGAATGCGCGCGCTGAGTTTCTCGATTTCCGCTTCGAGTTCCTGAATATCGCCGAAGTTGTCCGGCTCTTCGCGCTTTAATCGCGCCAGTTCCTCTTTGGCCTCGCGCAGTTTGGCACGGCTGCTGCCGGACAGCGCAATGCGCCGGGCGTGGGCCGAGCGCAGGGTGCGGATGATATTGATCCGCGACGGGTTGCCTTCGTTACTGATCCCCGCGCGCACGGTCTTGAAGGTGTCGGTACCACTGAGGTTGCGCTTGACCAGATTCGGCAGTTCAAGGTCCTCGAACATGAACTCGAGGAATTCTTCCTGGGTGATCTGGAAAACGAATTCGTCCATGCCCTCGCCGGAATTGCCAGCCTTGCCGGGACCGCGTCCACCGCCGCCCCCCGGAGGCCTGGCGATGTGTTCGCCGGCAGTGAATTCCTTGTTGCCGGGATGAACCACGGTCTGCTTGCCGCCGCGACCGTGGTGAAGCACCGGTTCGTCGATATCGCGACCGGGAATGCTGATCTGTTCGCCGTGTTCCATGTCAGTGATGGAACGGCGGCTGACTGCCTCTTCGACAGCCTTCTTGATGTGATCACGGTAACGCCGCAGGAAGCGCTGGCGGTTCACCGTGCTCTTGTTCTTGCCATTGAGACGTCGGTCGATCACATAGCTCATACGTGGCCCTCCGGGCAGCTTCAAGTTGTGAGCTGCGAGCCGCAAGTAGAAGCACAGCGTTCACATGCTTTTTTCTTGCAGCTCGTAGCTTGAAGCTTGTAGCTGTTTTACTGCGATTTCCGGACCCGTAGGTACCATTCGGACAGAAGTCTTACCTGTTTGTCGGTGTAGCCGCGTTCGACCATTCGAGTAACGAAGTCGTTGTGTTTCTGTTGATCCTCTTTGCTCGCCTTGGCATTGAAGCTGATGACTGGCAGCAGGTCTTCGGTGTTCGAGAACATTTTCTTCTCGATGACCACCCGCAGTTTCTCGTAGCTGAGCCAGGTCGGGTTCTTGCCGTTGTTGTTGGCTCGGGCGCGCAACACGAAGTTGACGATTTCGTTGCGGAAATCCTTCGGATTGCTGATGCCCGCCGGTTTCTCGATTTTCTCCAGCTCTTCGTTCAGGGCGACACGGTTGAGAATCTCGCCGGTCTCCGGATCGCGGTATTCCTGATCCTGGATCCAGAAGTCCGCATACAGCACGTAGCGGTCGAAGATGTTCTGCCCGTATTCGCTGTAAGACTCCAGATAAGCGGTCTGGATCTCCTTGCCGATGAACTCGATATAACGCGGCGCGAGGTATTCCTTGAGGTAGCGTAGATAGCGCTCGCGGGTCTCGGCCTGGAACTGTTCCTGCTCGATCTGTTGTTCCAGCACATACAACAGGTGCACCGGGTTGGCGGCGATTTCATGCGGATCGAAGTTGAACACCTTGGACAGAATCTTGAACGCGAAACGGGTCGAGAGACCGTTCATGCCTTCGTCGACGCCCGCCGAGTCGCGGTATTCCTGAATCGACTTGGCCTTCGGATCGGTGTCTTTCAGGTTTTCCCCGTCGTAGACGCGCATCTTCGAATAGATGTTGGAGTTTTCCGGTTCCTTGAGGCGCGACAGCACGGTGAACTGCGCCAGCATCTTCAGAGTGTCGGGGGCGCAGTGGGCTTTGGCCAGCGAACTGTTGAACAGCAATTTGTCGTAAATCTTCACCTCGTCGCTGACCCGCAGGCAGTACGGCACTTTGACGATGTAGATCCGGTCGATGAACGCTTCGTTGTTCTTGTTGTTGCGGAAGGTGTGCCACTCCGATTCGTTGGAGTGCGCGAGCAGGATCCCGGTGAACGGAATCGCCCCCAGCCCTTCGGTACTGTTGTAGTTGCCTTCCTGCGTGGCGGTCAGCAATGGGTGCAGCACCTTGATCGGTGCCTTGAACATTTCGACGAATTCCATCAGGCCCTGGTTGGCCCGGCACAGCGCACCGGAGTAGCTGTAGGCGTCGGCGTCGTTCTGTGGGTATTCCTCGAGTTTGCGGATGTCGACCTTACCGACCAGCGCCGAGATGTCCTGGTTGTTCTCGTCACCCGGTTCGGTCTTGGCCACGGCGATCTGGTTGAGGATCGACGGATACAGTTTGACCACACGGAACTGGCTGATGTCGCCACCGAATTCGGCCAGGCGTTTGGTCGCCCACGGCGACATGATGGTGTTCAGGTAGCGCCGCGGGATGCCGAAGTCTTCCTCGAGGATCGCGCCATCTTCGGTGGCGTTGAACAGACCCAGCGGGGATTCGAATACCGGCGAGCCCTTGATCGCGTAGAAGGGCACTTTTTCCATCAGCTGTTTCAGCTTCTCGGCCAGGGACGATTTACCGCCACCGACGGGGCCGAGCAGGTAGAGGATCTGTTTCTTCTCTTCCAGGCCTTGGGCGGCATGGCGGAAATACGAGACGATCTGGTCGATGCATTCTTCCATCCCGTGGAAGTCTTCAAAGGCCGGATAGCGACGAATCACCTTGTTGGAGAAGATCCGCGACAGCCGCGAGTTGGTCGACGTGTCGAGCAGCTCGGGTTCGCCGATGGCCATCAATAGACGCTCGGCGGCGGAAACGTAAGCGCTGCGGTCCTTTTTGCACAGCTCCAGGTACTCCTGCAGCGAGAGTTCTTCCTGGCGTGTGGACTCGAAGCGTTGTTGGAAGTGGCTAAAGATACTCATGACGTCACCTCGCTCGATACGTGGAGCCGACGCCGGATCACTCAGTCGATGCTGGCAAGCAGCCGTGGTGGCTGCCTGTTTACCCCCCAGAACACTTTCGCGGTCGACAACCTTGAAAGTCACTCCCGATGACCCGTGCGCCGGTGTACCGGCTCTCCCCTGTTTTGGATGGCCTGGGCTTAAGGATAGTTGGGAATTCGGGAGGTAAAGGCGAGATACGTAATTAGTTGTGGCAGACCGTTCGTCTGCCCCGCGCAGGCCCACGGCAGCCGGGGCCTGCACGTGACAAAAAAATTATTCGGCGGTGCCTTGCGCGGTTTCCGACGGATAAGTCGTACGCCACAACTCAAAGCCACCGTCCATGCTGTAGACGTCGGAGAAACCCTGACTGATCAGGTAGGCGGCCGCGCCCTGGCTGGAATTGCCGTGGTAGCAGACGACAACGGTCGGTGCATCGAGGTCGGCGCCTTGAATGAAGGCGTGCAGCGAGTGGTTGTCCAGATGCTTCGAACCGCTGATATGCAGGGCGGCAAAAGTTGCAGGATCACGGACATCGACCACGACTGCGCCTTGCTCACGCAGGGCATGGGCCTGTTCCGGGGGGATTCGTTTGAATTCGCTCATGGCGGGTTCCTGTAGCTCGGCAGAGTGCGCAGTCTAACGCGGGGCGCTGACTGGCGGAGTTTCGGGGATAAGTGGTGCGACTGATGGCGCAAGCCCGCCGTGTTCATCGCATTTGCATGACACGCGCTCGCCGCTGTCGACGTTCATCAGGGTCAGGCTGCCGCCCCAGACACAACCGGTGTCCAGTGCCGAGATGCCCGGTTCACGGACATCGCCTTCCAGCGCGGCCCAGTGGCCGAAAATGATGCGCAGGCCGCGGGTCTTGCGCTCTTTGTGCTGGAACCATGGCTTATAGCCCGGCGGGGCAGTATCCAGGCCTTCCTTGCTCTTGAGGTCGAGCTTGCCCTCGGCGGTGCAGAAGCGCATGCGGGTGAAATAGTTGGTGATGACGCGCAGGCGGGTCACGCCCGTGAGCTCGCTGTGCCATTTTGCCGGCTCATTGCCGTACATGCCGTCCAGGTAAAGCGGAAACAGGTTGTCGTCACGCAGTGCCGCTTCGGCCTCGGCCGCGTACTTCAGGGCCTTGCGCAAGGACCACTGCGGTGGGATGCCTGCGTGCACCATGGCTACTTCGCGTTGTTCGTCGTAGTGCATGAGTTTCTGCTGGCGCAGCCACTCGAGCAGATTGGCTGCGTCGGGGGCTTCAATGATCTCGCGCAGGGTATCGGACTTCTTCAGGCGCTCAATGTTGTTGGCCGCAGCGAGCAGGTGCAGGTCATGGTTACCCAGTACGCAAACCAGCGAATCGCGCATGCCGTAGAGAAAACGCAGGGTCTCCAGCGATTGCGGGCCGCGGTTGACCAGGTCGCCGACCAGCCACAGCCGATCGAGCTTCGGGTCGAAAGCCACTTGCTTGAGCAGACATTTGAGCGGTTCGAGGCAGCCTTGCAGGTCGCCGACGGCGTACGTCGTCATCAGTGCAAGGCTCCGGGTACAGCGAGGCGGAAAGGCTTGATGATCGCGTCGAAATGCTTGCCGTCGTCGGCGACCATTTCATAAGAGCCCTGCATGGTGCCGACCTTGGTGGTCATCACTGTGCCGCTGCTGTAAGTGTGGCTCTTGCCTGTGTCGATCAGCGGTTGCTGGCCGACGACACCGGCGCCGCGCACTTCTTCGACATGCCCGTCACCGTCGGTGATCACCCAATGCCGCGACAACAGCTTGGCCGGGAGCGCGCCATTGTTTTGCACGGTGATGGTGTAGGCGAAGGCGAAGCGGTTGTGCTCGGGTTGCGATTGGTCTGCCAGGTAGCGGGTAACGACACTGACGTCGACCTGATAACGAGAATCGGACATGCAAAAGGGCCTTAAGCAAAGCGGAACGCGAGGCGTAGCTGATGGGGAATCAGTCTAGGCAAGTATCGGGCAGTAAACCAGAGTGGCGTCCTGCCCGATAGCGTACATCGCCAGTCAGTCGGCGGCGGGGGCGGCAGGAACCTGCTCGGCGAGCTTGTCGGCCAGGCGCACGAATGCGGCCAGGTCCAGTTGCTCGGGGCGCAGGCTGCCATCGACACCGGCGGCTTCGATCTCGGCAGCGGTCATCAATTGCTTGAGGGTGTTGCGCAGGGTCTTGCGACGCTGGTTGAAGGCTTCGCGAACGACACGCTCAAGCAGGCGATGATCCTTGGCCGGGTGCGGCAGTACCGCATGCGGCACCAGGCGGACGATGGCCGAGTCGACCTTTGGCGGCGGGTTGAAAGCGCCCGGGCCGACGTTGAACAGGTGTTCCACACGGCAGTGATACTGAACCATGATCGACAGACGACCCCAGTCCCCGCCACCCGGGCCTGCGGCCAGGCGCTCGACCACTTCCTTCTGCAGCATGAAGTGCATGTCGCGAATGATGCCGGCGTTGTTCAGCAGGTGGAAAATCAGCGGCGTTGAGATGTTGTACGGCAGGTTGCCGACCACGCGCAGGCTGTTCGGCGCAGCGTTGAGGGTGTTGAAGTCGAACTTCAGCGCATCGCCCTGATGCAGGTTGAAGTTGCTCTTGCCGGCAAACTGCTGGTTGAGGATCGGGATCAGGTCCTTGTCCAGTTCCACCACGTCGAGCTGCGCACCGGAGTTGAGCAGGCCAGCGGTCAGCGCGCCCTGGCCCGGGCCGATTTCCAGCATGCGGTCGCCGGATTTGGCGCTGATGGAGCGCAGGATGCGGTCGATGACGCCGGCATCGTGCAGGAAGTTCTGGCCAAAGCGTTTGCGCGCCTTGTGTTGGTATTGCTCGGTCATAAACGGGTCTCGGCCATCTGGTAGGCGGTTTCCAGGGCGACCTGCAGGCTGCCGGTGTCGATCTTGCCGCTGCCGGCCAGATCCAGGGCGGTGCCGTGATCGACCGAGGTGCGGATGATCGGCAGGCCAAGGGTAATGTTGACTGCGGCGCCGAAGCCTTTGTACTTCAGCACGGGCAGGCCCTGGTCGTGGTACATCGCCAGCACTGCGTCGCAGTGCTCCAGATATTTGGGGGTAAACAGAGTGTCGGCAGGCAGCGGGCCACGAAGGTCCATGCCCTCGCCGCGCAGGCGCTCTAAGGTAGGTTCGATGATGTCGATTTCTTCATGGCCCAGGTGTCCGCCTTCACCGGCGTGCGGGTTGAGCCCACAGACCAGGATGCGTGGCCGGGCGATGCCGAATTTGTCTTGCAGGTCGGCGTGCAGAATCCGCGTGACCCGCTCCAGCCGTTCCGGCGTAATTGCATCGGCAATCTCGCGCAGGGGCAGGTGAGTGGTGACCAGGGCTACGCGCAAACCGCGAGTAGCGAGCATCATCACCACTTGGGCGGTGTGGGTCAGGTCGGCGAGAAATTCCGTGTGTCCGGAGAACGGGATGCCGGATTCGTTGATCACGCCCTTGTGTACAGGGGCGGTGATCATCCCGGCGAAGTCGCCGTTCAGGCAGCCGTTGCCGGCGCGGGTCAGGGTTTCCAGAACGAAGGCAGCATTAGCCTGGTCCAGTTGCCCGGCAACCACGGGAGCGCTCAGCGGGGTGTCCCAGACGTACAGGCTGCCAGCCGCTGCTGGCGCATCCGGCCATTGACCGGGTGCCACTTCCAGCAAAGTGACGGCCAGCCCCAGCTGCGCGGCCCGCTCGGTGAGCAGGTCGCGGCTGGTGATGGCAATCAGGGGGTGTGGCTGGGCTTGCGAGGCGAGCAGCAGGCACAGGTCGGGACCGATGCCGGCTGGTTCGCCGGGTGTCAGCGCGAAACGCTTGGGTTTCACTGCGCTGCCTGGTCTGCACCAGGGAGTTTGATTTCTACGTAGGCTTCTTCACGAATCTGACGCAGCCAGTTTTGCAGCTCTTCATCGTACTTTTTGTTACGCAGAACGGTCATCGCTTGTTGCTCGCGGGCCTGTGCGGTGCTGTCGGTGGCGCGGCGGCCAAGGACTTCCAGTACGTGCCAGCCGTACTGGGTCTGGAACGGCTTGGACAGCTGACCTTGTGGGGTCTTGGCCATCACTTCGCGGAATTCCGGTACCAGTGCGTTCGGGTCGATCCAGTTCAGGTCGCCACCGTTGAGTGCCGAACCCGGGTCTTCGGAGTAGTTCTTCGCCAGTTCAGCGAAGTCTTCACCGGCCAGGATGCGCTCGTACAGCGACTGCACCAGGGCCTTGGTCTTGGCTTCGTCACGGATCGGGCTTGGCTTGACCAGGATGTGGCGCACATGCACCTCATCACGCATCTGCGCTTCGCCACCACGTTTGGCCAGCAACTTGAGGATGATGAAACCACCCGGGGTACGTGCAGGCTGAGTGATGTCGCCAACGGCCATGCTGCTCAGCTCACGATCGAACGGCGGTGGCAGTTGCGCAGCTTTACGCCAGCCCATGTCGCCGCCTTCCAGGGCGTTGTCGCTGCCGGATTTGGCAACGGCCATCTGACCGAAGTCAGCGCCTTGCTTGAGCTTCTGGTAAACGTCCATCGCCTGACGGTAAGCGCTCTGAATCGCATCAGAGTTGGCGCTTTCCGGCGTCGGGATCAGGATGTTGGCCAGGTGCAATTCTTCGGACAGCTGCATCTTGCCCAGGTCGGAGGCGAGGAAGTTCTTCACTTCCTGCTCGGAGACCTGAATGCGCTCTGCCACACGACGCTGACGCACACGGCTGATGATCATCTCGCGCTTGATCTGGTCACGGGCGTCGTCATAGGACAAACCGTCGTGTGCCAGGGCGGCGCGGAATTGATCCACGGTCATGTTGTTGCGCTGGGCAATCGTACCGACCGCCTGGTTCAGCTCTTCATCGGTAATGCGGATGCCGGAACGCTCGCCGATCTGCAGTTGCAGGTTTTCGACGATCAGGCGCTCGAGCACCTGCTGATCCAGCACGCCTGGAGGCGGCATGCCGCCGCCACGCTTGGCGATGGTCTGCTGAACTTCGTGGACGCGCTGGTCCAGTTGGCTCTGCATGACCACGTCGTTATCAACGATCGCGACCACTTTATCGATGGACTGTACTGCGGCGTTGGCCGCAGTACCCAGGAACAGCGCGCCCAGCAGCAGCGGGCGCAGAGAATCAGAAAGCTTGGTCTTCACGTTGACGATAACCTTGGATGCCTTTGTCGAGGAAGCTCTCTACCTTGGCGCCAGTCAGGCCGCCGAGTCCCTTCAGAACAATTTGGAGGAAGACGCCGTGGTCGCCTTTTTCGTTTTGCGGAGCTTCCTGACTGAATTCGTCGTAGGAAACCCAGTAACGGTTGATCAGGCGCAGTTTCCAGCAGCAGTTGTCGTATTCGAAACCACCGAAGGCTTCCAGCGTACGGTTGCGGTTGTAGTCGTACTGCCAGCGGCTGATCGCGCTCCACTGCGGAACGATCGGCCAGATGACCGAGAAGTCATGCTGCTGGATCTTGTAGTAGTCCTTCACGTAGCCAGGCTGGCCCGGCGTGCCGTAGTCGCCACCACCCACCGACCATTTACCGGTGTTCTGGTCGTAACGAACCTGGTCGTTGCGATAGCGATAACCGACGTTGACCACCTTGTTCGGGTTGTCTTCAGGCTGGTAATGGAACATCGCGCTGCCGGAACGCGGGCTGCGGCTGTCCGGATCCCAGTTGTAGTCGGCAGTGGTGCGCCAATCGCGGTTCCAGCGGTATTCGTATTCCAGCGCGTATGGCGATACGTCGGACTGGGCATCTTTACGATCGTTGAACGCGATGCCTGGCAGTTGTACTTCACGATCCTTGAAGTAGTAGGCCTGACCGACGCTGATACGCTGACGCTCGAAACCGTTGTCTTCGATCCAGCGGCTGGTCACACCCAGCGACAGCTTGTTCTCGTCGCCGACGCGGTCGGAGCCGGAGAAGCGGTTGTCACGGAACAGCGACGCGTAGTTGAAGGTGTATTCACTGGTGTCGAATACCGGAATGTCTTCCTGATCAACCTTGGGTACATACAGGTAGAACAGCCGCGGTTCCAGGGTCTGGCGATAGTTCTTGCCGAAGTACGACGTGTTGCGGTCGAAGTACAGACCGCTGTCGACGCTGGCGATCGGTACGCCACGGTTCTGGTTGCTGTCGAAGGTGCCGTTGAGTTTGTCTTGCTCGGCGTTTTGTGTCGCAATGTCTCGTTTGCCCTGACCATCCAGATCCAACTGATACTGAGTGTACTGATACTTTAGCGATGGTTTCAGGAAGCCATAGGTCCAGTTCATTGGCAGGCTGACGCCTGGTTTCAGATTCAATCGGTCGCCGTTTGCACGAGCAAGGCCGAATATATTGGTATCCAGTCGTCTCTCTGTCGTTATCCCGTCTTCCTGAGTGAAGGTTCCGGTTTTCAGATCACGATCAAACCGAACAATCTCGGTCTCGTAATCGAAGTTCAAACCTTCCGGGTGATACGGCAGTTGCCCGTTGAAAGTGATCTGCGGCAGACGGCCGTACGGCGTGATGTTCGAAACAGTAGCCAGTTGGTACTGCTGAGCGTTCAGGCGCGCGGTATAGCTGTCGCCTCGGTAAGTCACCGAACCCTGCTGGTTCACGAAGTCAGCGCTCTTCACGCCGATCTGATCAGTGGTCAGATCCTGGAAGTAATACGGATCGCTGATCTTGGTGTAGTCGACCTGAGTCATCACACGGGAGTCGAGACCGCCCTTGTGCTGCCAGTTGTACATGTAGCGATTTTTTTCGTAGTCGGTCTGCTTGCTGCGATCGGTATCTTCGTCGTTCAGATACGCCGCACCAAACTGGCCTTCGCTGGACTTGGTCAGGTAACGGAACTCGCCTTCGACCAGCATGCCGCGTTTGCTCATGTAACGCGGGTACAACGTGGCATCGTAGTTCGGCGCCAGGTTGAAGTAGTACGGAGTGACCAGCATGAAGCCGGTATCGCTGCCGGTGCCGATGGTCGGCGGCAGGAAGCCCGATTGGCGACGGTCGTCGATCGGGAAGTAGATGTACGGCGTGTACAGGATCGGAATGTCCTTGACCCGCAGTGTCACATTGGTCGCGGTACCGAAGCCGGTGGCAGGGTTCAGGGTGATGTTGTTGCCCTTGAGCTGCCAGGCGTTGCTGTTCGGTTCGCACGTGGTGTACGTGCCGTCCTTCAAGCGAATGATCGCGTTCTCGGCGCGCTTGGCGTACAGCGCGTTACCGCGGATGCGCGATTTGTGCATCACGTATTCGGCGTTGTCGACCTTGGCTTCACCGGTGTCGAGCTGTACATCGGCGTGGTCGCCGACGATCAGCGCGCCATTGTCGCGGATGCGCACGTCGCCGTTGAGTTCGGCGCGGCTCTCGGCCTGGTACAGGCTGGCCTCGTCGGACTCGACCTGCATGCTGCCCTGACGCAGGACCACGTCGCCGGCCAGCGTACCCACCTGATCTTCGGTGTTGTAGCGCGAGGCCTTGGCGCCGATAAAGGTCGGTGCGTCACTTTTATTCGTCTTGTCATTCATGCCAGGACGAATTGGTTCGATATAGGAACCAGAGCAGTAAGGACCGGTCTCGGCCAATTGGGCGGCGGTGAGCTTCTCGCGCGGAACCCAGTCGAGGTGACTGTAGTCTTCGCTACGGGATTTCAGACCGCGGCCCTTGGCTTCGGTGACCAGCACAGGCTTGGCGCCGGTGTCGGATGTGGAACCGTTCTGGGCCGGGGCTTCGCCGGCGGCGCTGACAGCGCTGCCGTCATGCACCGGACGCGGCGGCAATGCAGCTGCCGGCGTCTTGGGCGCACACGCCCAGCCACCCGTTGCCGAGACGGCGCAGTCATACTGCTCGGCGGCAACAACGAATTGACTGGCCAGAGGTTGCATAGCCAGCAGACTGCCGGTTACCAACAACGGAAATTTTTTACGAAACGCGGGGGATTTCAATGCCATCTTATTAGTCCGGGCTTCCTGCGTGCCATCTGCCCGCGGTGTGGGCCGCACGCCTCTCGATGGTCTGAAAAAGATGCTGGATAATAAAGCATGACCCGCTTGACGGCTAGCGCCGTCGGAGACCCTTGCAATGCCTGACCAAGATGTACGCTTGCAACACCTGAAAGTTTGGCTCGATGAGCAGTTGGCAATCCTGTTTGCAGATCAGGGCTGGGGCGCCGTGCCCCCGGCCACGTTGACCGCGGCCAGCAGTGACGCGAGTTTCCGCCGTTATTTCCGCTGGGAAGGAGAGGGGCGCAGCTTCGTCGTGATGGACGCGCCGCCACCCCAGGAAAACTGCAAACCGTTCGTGGATATCGCCTTTTTGCTGGCGAAATCCGGAATTAACGTGCCGAAAATTTATGCAGAAGACCTCGAACGCGGATTTCTTTTGCTCAATGACCTGGGCAACAAGACCTATCTGGACGTGATCGACAGCGAAAATGCCGACGCTTTGTTCAGCGATGCCCTGCAGGCACTGTTGGCTTTTCAGCAATTGCCGATGGTCGCACCGCTGCCGAGTTACGACGTGGCGCTGCTGCGCCGCGAGCTGGAACTGTTCCCCGAGTGGTACGTAAAGCGCGAACTCGGCATCGAGTTCGACGCGGCACAGCAGCAACAATGGCAAGCCGTCAGCGATCTGCTGATCGACAGCGCCCTGGCCCAGCCGAAAGTGCTGGTGCACCGCGACTACATGCCGCGCAATCTGATGCTCAGCGAGCCGAATCCGGGCGTACTGGATTTTCAGGATGCGGTCTACGGCCCGGTCACCTACGACGTGACCTGCCTGTTCAAGGACGCTTTCCTCAGCTGGCCTGAAGAACGCGTGCGCGGCTGGCTGGAAAGTTACTGGCAGCAAGCCGCGGCGCTGGACATCCCGGTGCAGGCTGACTTCGAAGACTTCCTGCGCGCCAGCGACCTGATGGGCGTACAACGCCACCTGAAAGTCATCGGCATTTTTGCGCGGATCTGCCATCGCGATGGCAAGCCGCGCTACCTGGCCGACGTGCCGCGTTTCTTCGCCTATATAGAAGCGGTGATCGCGCGCCGTCCTGAACTGGCTGACCTGCAGGCATTGCTCGCCAGTCTGCGTGGCGGAGTGAGCGCATGAAAGCGATGATTCTGGCGGCAGGCAAGGGCGAGCGTATGCGCCCGCTGACCCTGACCACCCCCAAACCGCTGGTGCGTGCCGGCGGCGTGCCGTTGATCGAATATCACCTGCGCGCGCTGGCGGCGGCTGGTTTCAGCGAGATCGTGATCAACCATGCCTGGCTCGGTCAGCAGATCGAGGATTACCTGGGCGACGGTTCGCAGTTCGGTTTGAGCATCCAGTACTCGCCGGAAGGTGAGCCGCTGGAAACCGGCGGCGGCATTTTCCGCGCCTTGCCGTTACTCGGTGACGATGCGTTCCTGGTGGTCAACGGCGATATCTGGACCGATTACGACTTCAGCGTGCTGCATCAACCGATCAACGGTCTGGCGCATCTCGTACTGGCGGACAACCCGGCTCATCATCCGACGGGCGATTTCACTCTGACTGACGGCCGGGTACAGGATGGCCAGCAAGGCGCGCAAACCCTGACCTACAGCGGCATCGCCGTGCTCCATCCGCAGTTGTTCGATGGCTGCGCGGACGGCGCATTCAAGCTCGCACCACTGCTGCGCAAAGCCATGGCTGACGGACAGGTCAGCGGTGAGCGTCTGAAAGGTCACTGGGTGGATGTCGGTACGCATGAGCGTCTGGCCGAAGCTGAAGCATTGATAGAAGCGAGTCGTTGATATGTTGTGGCCAGGGACTCTGATTGGAGCCGGAGCGGGTTTTGCGATTGCCAGCATTCCGGGGGCCATGCTTGGGGCATTGTTGGGACAGGCGCTGGATCGGCGCCTGCATCTGCAAAGCTGGGGGCACTTGCGGGAAAAACTCGGCGGACGGCCGATGTTGCGCAACGACGAATTGCTGTTCGTGTTGCTCGGGCGTCTGGCCAAGAGTGACGGGCGAGTGACGGACGGCCATATCCAGCAGGCGCGCCATGAAATGAACGCCCTGGAAATGAGCGAGCCGGCGCGGCGGCGGGCGATTGCTGCGTTCAATCGCGGCAAGTCCGGCTGCGACCGCCTGCGCGGTTATCTGCGCCGCCTGAGTACTCAGCCGCATGCCGCCGAGGGCGTGTTGCGCGCCTGCTGGCGGATGGTCTGGGCCGACGGTCGTGCGGGCGTCAGTGAGCGTGAATTGTTGGCGCAGTGGGGCAAGTGGCTGGGTTGGACAACCCACCAGATTCAGGCGCTGGCCAATGATTACGAGCCCAATAAACGGCCGATTGTCAGTGCGGCGGTGAGTTATCAGGAAGCGATGCGCCTGCTCGGGGTGTCGGCGACCAGCGAGCCGGCGCAGATCAAGCGTGCCTATCGCCGGCTGCTCAGCCGTCATCACCCGGACAAGATCGCCGGCAGCGGCGCAACGCCGGAGCAGGTGCGTGACGCGACCGAGAAAACCCGCGAGCTGCACAACGCGTTTACGTTGATTCGAGCGCGACGGGATTTTCGCTGATCGTTAGAGGTGAGTTGTTGATGAGGGCCTCTTCGCGAGCAAGCCCGCTCCCACCCTGATCGCATTCCTACAGATGGAATGCGATCAGGGTGGGAGCGGGCTTGCTCGCGAATGGGGCCACTCGATCTATCAGTCAGTCTTCTGCGGATTCAACCAGCCACGCACCCGCCGGAACATTTGTTCCTGCTCAGCCTTTTTATCCGGTAACGCCTTGAGCGCCACCTGGCTGAAGGTCGAAGTCTTCAAACGCTTGCTGGCCTGCATGCGCTCCAGCGCCGCGTTGCGATCCAGAGCCTTGTCCATGTAGAAAATGTCGGCGGTCGGCAACTTCAGGGTCGGCGTCAGCTCGGCCAGCTGTGGCTTGGCCTTGCTCGGCGTTTGCGCATCGACCATCACCAGTTTCTCGACCTGGGAACTCTGCCGCTCGCTGAGAAAGCGCGCTGCCCAGTACGCGCCCGTACCGTGACCGAGGACCACGACCCGGCGTGCGCTTTGCTGCTCGGCGTAGGCGATCGCCGCATCGATCCGCGCAAAGATCCGCTCGGCATCAGCCTTGGATTGTTCTTCAGTCGTTTCGGCGACCACCTGATCCGCCACTTCCGCTTCACCGCCCGCCGCCTGTTCGATCGGTTGCGCAGTGGTGGAATCCTTGCTGCCACTTTCCGGGGCTTTCGGCGCGGCAGAGGGCGCAATCACCCGCGGTGCGATGACATCGCTTTGCAGATCCGGCAGGGTGATACTCAGGCTGCTCCACTCGACATCGGGCAATTTGCTGCGCAGTGGGCCGATCACTTGCGGCCAGTCAGCGGTTTCGCCGGCGCCGGGGACGATAATCACCGCACCTTTGGGCTCGGCAGTGTTGGCCGGTTTCCACAGGGCGAGGAAAGTATCGGCGCCGGCCTGCAATTGCTGCTGTTCTTGTGCCGGGACTTTGCGTTCGAGTGCCGCGGCTTCTTCCTGACTACGCTCAAGCAGTGGCTGGCGTTCGGCCGGTTTTTCGGCGGCCGGTTGCTCGGCGGTGGAGGCGGGCGCCGGATCGGCGGCCTCGACGGAAAACGCACAAGGCAGGATCAGCGACAGGCACAATGCTGGCATTGCCAGGCGGTAGACAGAGGGCATCGGTTATTCCAGGCCAGAAAAGTATCCCGGCAGCCTAATGGGTTGGTCAGAATTTGTCAGTGCAAGAGACTTCAATGATGCGTTTTTGCTGCCTGTGGGTTATCGGCTGGTTGTGTTTTCCCTTGATGGGCTGGGCGGCGTCTGCGCCGGCGGCGCATGCAGCGCTGTTGACGCCCTGCGAGCAGCAATGGCTGGCGCAACACCGTGAGCTGCGCGTTGGCCTGGTATTGCAGGCGCCGTACGCGCAATACGACCGGCGCTTGCAGCGACTGTCCGGGGCCAATGTCGAATTGATGAAGGCGCTGGCCAAGACGCTGAACGTCGAGCTGAGCTGGCGCAATTTTCAGGACCTGGCGCAACTGGAGGAGGCCGCCCGCGAAGGTGAAATCGACATCGCCCCGGGCCTGACCCAGACCCCGGGTGCGCTGCGCCTGTGGCTGTTTTCCGATCCTTACATGCGTGTGCCGCAACTGGTGGTCAGCGACCAGAAGAGCGGCGGCGTGGTCGAGCTGGAAAAGCTCGACAGCCTGTCCCGCGTCGCGGTGCGCATGCCCAGCGTCACCGCCGATTATTTGCGCAGCAATTATCCGCACCTGAATCTGCAAGGCGTGCCGCTGGAGCGTCAGGCGCTGCAACTGTTGCTGACTCAACAAGCGTCCTACGCCGTGATAGATGAAGCGCAACTCGGGCGGTTGTCCGCCGAACCTGAGTTCGCCGGGCTGGTGGTGGTCGGCGATATCGGCTTGCCGCAGCTGTTGCGGGTTGCCACGCGGCGCGACTGGCCGCAATTGGCCGGGATCATCGAAAGCGCCTTGCGAGCGATCCCGGCCAAGGATCTGGAGCGCCTGCACAACCAATGGCTGCAACCCAAGTACCCACGGCTGACGGAATCGCCGGGGTTCTGGCAGAACCTCAGTCTGCTGTTCGCGGTGTTGCTGCTCAGTTGCCTGGCCATCGTGTTCTGGCAACGACGCCAGCAACACAGCCTCGAACAGCGTCTGCTGGCTGCACGTGAAGACATCGCCCTGCGCGCGGCCAGCGAAGAAGCCTTGCGCCTGACCCAGTTTTCCATCGATCAAAGCACCGTCGGCATTCTCTGGGTCAACTGGGATAGCCATGTGCGCTACGCCAACCGCGCTGCGGAACACATGCTCGGTTATCCACAGGGCGCGCTGATCGAACGGCCGCTGATCGACTTCGAACCCGGCCTGCACATGGATCGCTGGCTCAACCTGTGGAAACGCGCGCGGGCCAGTGAAGAAGGGCCGCTGAGTTTTGAAACCAGTTGCGTGCGCGCCGATGGCGGCATCCTGCCGGCGGACGTCTCGCTGAGTTTTCTGCGTTTTCGCGACAGCGAGTATCTGGTGGTTTATCTCACCGACGTCACCGAGCGCCGCCGCGCCCTGGCCGCGTTGCAGGAAAGTGAAGCGCGCCTGCAAGGCATCGCCGCCAACGTTCCGGGGCTGGTGTTCCGCCTGGAGCGGGCGCCGGTGACCGGTCAGATCGATTTCGCCTACATCAGCGAGGGCAGCGAGAGTCTGGTCGGCTATGCGCCGGCCGCCATCGCCCATCGCGACATGGGCTTGCGCAGTCTGGTGCACCCGGACGACAGGGCCAGTTACCACCAGACTCAGGATCAAGCGCTGGACACTGACAGTGACTGGTCGTGGCAGGGTCGCATCCTCACCCGTCAGGGCGAGCAGCGCTGGGCCGAGATCAAGGCAATCACCCGACAGCTGGAGGATGGCGCCTATGTCTGGGACGGCATCGTCTGGGACATCAGCGAAAGCAAGCGCATCGAGCTGGAGCTGGCCGCCTCCCGCGAGCAACTGCGCGAATTGTCGGCGCACCTGGAAAGCGTGCGCGAAGAAGAGAAGGCGCGGATCGCCCGGGAAGTGCACGATGAACTGGGGCAGATGCTCACGGTGCTGAAGCTGGAAACCTCGATGTGCGAGCTGGCCTATGCGCAGCTCGACCCGGGGCTGCACGAGCGCTTGAACAGCATGAAGCGCCTGATCGCCCAGTTGTTCCAGTTGGTGCGCGATGTGGCGACGGCGCTGCGCCCGCCGATCCTCGATGCCGGGATCGCCTCGGCGATCGAGTGGCAGGCGCGGCGCTTCGAGGCGCGTACGCAGATTCCGTGTCTGGTGCAGGTGCCGGACAATCTGCCGGCGCTCAGCGATGCCAAGGCGATCGGGCTGTTCCGAATCCTGCAGGAGGCGCTGACCAACGTCATGCGCCATGCTCAGGCGCATACTGTGGAGCTGACACTGGCGCTGGAAGGCGATGAGTTGTGTCTGACGGTCAGCGACGATGGCGTAGGCTTTGTCGCTGCGGCGGATCGGCCGACGTCCTTTGGTTTGGTCGGTATGCGCGAGCGGGTTTTGATCATGGGAGGGCGGCTGGTACTGGAGAGTGAGCCGGGGGAGGGCACCAGTCTGCATGTGTGGGTGCCGGTGAATGAGGTTTGAAGGTTTGTGGTGTTTGCGCTGACGCTATCGCGAGCAGGCTCGCTCCCACAGGGTTTGGTGTGTACCTGAAATCTGGAGAAAAAATTTGATCCGTGTACTGGTAGCCGAAGACCACACCATCGTCCGTGAAGGCATCAAGCAATTGATCGGCCTGGCCAAGGATCTGCAAGTGGTGGGGGAGGCGAGCAATGGCGAGCAGTTGCTCGAAACCCTACGCAGCGTGCCGTGTGAAGTGGTGTTGCTGGACATCTCGATGCCTGGCGTCAATGGGTTGGAGGCGATTCCGCGGATTCGCGCGCTGAACAATCCACCGGCGATTTTGGTGCTGTCGATGCACGACGAGGCGCAAATGGCCGCCCGTGCACTGAAGGTCGGCGCCGCCGGCTATGCGACCAAGGACAGCGATCCGGCATTGCTGCTGACGGCGATTCGCAAGGTGGCGGCCGGCGGGCGCTACATCGACCCGGAACTGGCCGACCGCATGGTCTTCGAAGTCGGCCTGACCGACACGCGTCCGTTGCATTCGCTGCTGTCCGAGCGTGAGTTCTCGGTGTTCGAGCGCCTGGCCCAAGGCGCCAACGTCAACGACATCGCCCAACAACTGGCGCTGAGCAGCAAGACCATCAGCACCCACAAGGCGCGGCTGATGCAGAAGCTCAACATCACCTCGCTGGCCGAGCTGGTCAAATACGCGATGGAGCACAAACTCCTCTGAGAACGCCATATTTCTAATGTGGGAGCGGGCTTGCTCGCGAATGCGGTGGGTCATCCAATCATTCATTGACTGACATACCGCATTCGCGAGCAAGCCCGCTCCCACAGGGAATCTCCATCTGGCCTGCCATTGTGGGCATATCCATCAGCGACACGCGCTTTTGCTTGTTCTTGCGGCTCGCAGCATGGCGCTCGTCGCTCGCTTGCCAAAACGCGCCATCCTTGTAGGGCAATCCCTACCCCCAACCTTCCATCCGGCTGAGGCGATTCTCTCCTGCGCCCCGATTTGCGTGGCTGGCGCCAGCCACTAGGCTTAATCCACAGCAGTTACCAATAACAAAGGTGTGGGTATGAGCCAGGTCGATTCAAACGCAGGGGCCAGTGACGTGCTGGTCAGCTTTCGTGGAGTGCAGAAGAGCTACGACGGCGAGAACCTGATCGTCAAAGACCTCAACCTGGACATTCGCAAAGGCGAGTTCCTGACCCTGCTCGGACCGTCCGGCTCGGGCAAGACCACCAGCCTGATGATGCTCGCCGGGTTCGAAACCCCGACCGCTGGCGAAATCCTCCTGGCCGGCCGTGCAATCAACAACGTGCCGCCGCACAAGCGTGACATCGGCATGGTGTTCCAGAACTACGCGCTGTTCCCGCACATGACCGTGGCCGAGAACCTGGCCTTTCCGCTGACCGTACGTGGCCTGAACAAGAGCGACGTCAGCGACAAGGTCAAGAAGGTCCTGAGCATGGTCCAGCTTGACGCGTTCGCTTCGCGCTATCCGGCACAACTCTCCGGCGGTCAGCAGCAGCGTGTGGCGCTGGCGCGGGCGCTGGTGTTCGAACCGCAACTGGTGCTGATGGACGAACCGCTGGGCGCACTCGACAAGCAACTGCGCGAACACATGCAGATGGAGATCAAGCACCTGCACCAGCGCCTCGGCGTGACCGTGGTCTACGTGACCCACGACCAGGGTGAAGCGCTGACCATGTCCGACCGCGTCGCCGTGTTTCATCAGGGCGAGATCCAGCAGATCGCCCCGCCGCGCACGCTTTACGAAGAACCGAAAAACACCTTCGTCGCCAACTTCATCGGCGAGAACAACCGCCTCAACGGCCGACTGCTCAGCCAGAGCGGCGAGCGTTGCGTGGTCGAGTTGGGCCGGGGCGAGAAGGTCGAGGCGCTGGCGGTCAACGTCGGCCAGACCGGCGAACCGGTGACCCTGTCGATCCGCCCGGAGCGCGTCAGCCTCAATGGTTCGAGCGACCAATGCGTCAACCGCTTCTCAGGGAGGGTGGCGGAATTCATCTATCTGGGCGACCACGTCCGGGTTCGCCTGGAAGTCTGCGGCAAGACCGACTTCTTCGTGAAACAACCGATTGCCGAGCTCGATCCAGCGCTCGCGGTCGGCGACGTGGTTCCGCTTGGCTGGCAGGTCGAGCACGTTCGCGCACTCGATCCTCTTCTAGAGGCGCACTAAGCGCCCCGGCAATACCAACACCAACCCTGCACGTGGAGAGAACAATAAATGTTGAGATCCCTGAAGTTCACCGCCCTGACCCTGGGCCTGATGGGTGCGGCCAGCGCAATGGCCGCCGGTCCCGATCTGACTGTGGTGTCGTTTGGCGGGGCGAACAAGGCGGCGCAAGTCAAAGCCTTCTACGCACCATGGGAAGCGGCGGGCAACGGCAAGATCGTTGCCGGCGAGTACAACGGCGAAATGGCCAAGGTCAAAGCCATGGTCGACACCAAGAGCGTGTCGTGGGATCTGGTGGAAGTTGAATCGCCAGAGCTGTCCCGTGGTTGCGATGAAGACATGTTCGAACAGCTCGACCCGGCGCTGTTCGGCAAGACTGAAGACTACGTCAAAGGCGCGATTCAGCCATGCGGCGTGGGCTTCTTCGTCTGGTCGACCGTGCTCGCGTACAACGCCGACAAGCTGAAAACCGCGCCAACCAGTTGGGCCGATTTCTGGGACACCAAGAAATTCCCGGGCAAGCGTGGCCTGCGCAAAGGCGCCAAGTACACCCTGGAATTCGCGCTGATGGCCGACGGTGTTGCACCGAAGGACGTTTATAAAGAGCTGGCGAGCAAGGGAGGGCAGGATCGCGCGTTCAAGAAACTCGATGAACTCAAGCCAAGCATTCAGTGGTGGGAGGCCGGTGCACAACCGCCGCAATACCTTGCTTCCGGTGACGTGGTCATGAGCTCGGCCTACAACGGTCGCATCGCCGCCGTGCAGAAAGAATCCAACCTGAAAGTGGTGTGGAATGGCGGCATCTACGACTTCGATGCGTGGGCCATCCCGAAAGGTCTGGACGCCAAGCGCGCCGAAGCGGCGAAGAAATTCATCGCCTACTCGGTTCAGCCGCAGCAACAGAAGACCTACTCGGAAAACATCGCCTACGGCCCGGCCAACACCCAAGCCGTACCGCTGCTGAGCAAGGACGTGCTGAAAGACATGCCGACCACCCCGGAAAACATCGCCAACCAGGTGCAGATCGACGTCAGCTTCTGGGCTGATAACGGCGAGCAACTGGAGCAGCGCTTCAATTCCTGGGCTGCGAAATAACCACAGTCTGAAGGAAGACTTTGTGGCGAAGGAGCTTGTGTGGTGAGGGGATTTATCCCCGATGGGTTGCGAAGCAGCCCCCGAAGCCATACCCGCTCGGTGTGTCAGATAAACCGGATTCTCAGGTTTTACGACTGCTGCGCAGCCGATCGGGGATAAATCCCCTCGCCACAAAAACTCCTCTGAGACCTGTGGTGTTTCAACACAACAGAGGTGGTTCGCCACCTCTGTAACGATCAAAGATTTGCGGAGTACGTCATGGCCATCGCCGTTCCCCTGAACGAGGGCGCCAGCCCCACCTTGAAGCAGAAGCTCAAGCGCGCCGAGCGGGTCAACCGCTGGAAGGCCCAGGCGTTGATTGCGCCGCTGGTACTGTTTCTGTTGCTGGTGTTTCTGGTGCCGATCGTGGCGCTGCTCTACAAAAGCGTCGGCAACCCGGAAGTGGTCGGCGGCATGCCGCGCACCGTGGCGGCCATCGCCAGTTGGGACGGCCGCGGCTTGCCGGCTGAACCGGTGTACAAAGCGGCCGGCGAAGATCTCGCCGAAGCCCGCAAAAACCAGACGCTGGGCGATCTGTCCAAGCGCTTGAACATGGAGTTGGCCGGCTATCGCAGCCTGCTGACCAAAACCGCCCGGGCGCTGCCCTTCGCCAGCGAACCGGCCTCCTATAAAGAAGCCCTCGAAGCGCTCGATGAGCGTTGGGGCGATCCGGCCTACTGGCAAGCGGTCAAACGCAACACCAGCAGCATCACGCCTTACTACCTGCTGGCGGCGGTGGATCACCGTATCGATGATCTCGGCGAACTGGCCCCGGCCACCCCGGATCAGGCGATCTACCTCGACATCTTCGCCCGCACGTTCTGGATGGGCCTGATCATCACCGTGATCTGCCTGTTCCTCGCCTATCCACTGGCTTACCTGCTGGCGAACCTGCCATCGCGGCAGAGCAACCTGCTGATGATTCTGGTGCTGCTGCCGTTCTGGACCTCGATTCTGGTGCGGGTCGCGGCGTGGATCGTGTTGCTGCAATCGGGTGGACTGATCAACAGCGCACTGATGGCGATGGGCATCATTGATAAGCCGCTGGAGCTGGTGTTCAACCGCACCGGGGTCTACATCTCGATGGTGCACATCCTGCTGCCGTTCATGATCCTGCCGATCTACAGCGTGATGAAAGGCATCTCGCCAACCTACATGCGCGCCGCCATCTCGTTGGGCTGCCATCCGTTCGCCAGTTTCTGGCGGGTATATTTCCCGCAGACTTATGCCGGCGTCGGTGCCGGTTGCCTGTTGGTGTTCATCCTCGCCATCGGCTACTACATCACCCCGGCGCTGCTCGGCAGCCCGAACGATCAGATGGTCAGTTACTTCGTCGCGTTCTACACCAACACCAGCATCAACTGGGGCATGGCCACTGCACTGGGCGGCCTGTTGCTGCTGGCGACCGTGGTGCTTTATCTGATCTACAGCTGGCTGGTGGGCGCCAGTCGCCTGCGTCTGAGCTAAGGGGAATTTGAAATGCTGAGTCCTTACATGTCGCCCATCGAACGGGTGTGGTTCTACAGCTTGCGGATCCTCTGCGGCCTGATCCTGCTGTTCCTGATTCTGCCGGTGCTGGTCATCGTGCCGCTGTCGTTCAACTCGGGCAGTTTCCTGGTGTATCCGCTGCAGGGCTTTTCCCTGCATTGGTACCAGGACTTCTTCGCCTCGGCGGAATGGATGCGTTCGCTGAAGAACAGCATCATCGTCGCCCCCGCGGCGACCGTGCTGGCGATGGTCTTCGGTACGCTGGCCGCGATCGGCCTGACCCGTGGCGACTTCCCCGGCAAGGCGTTGGTGATGGCGCTGGTGATTTCGCCGATGGTGGTGCCGGTGGTGATCATTGGTGTGGCGAGTTATCTGTTCTTCGCACCGCTGGGACTGGGCAATAGCTTCTTCTCGTTGATCGTGGTGCACGCGGTGCTCGGTGTGCCGTTCGTGATCATCACCGTGTCGGCGACGTTGCAGGGGTTCAACCACAATCTGGTGCGGGCGGCGGCCAGCCTTGGCGCTTCGCCATTGACCACGTTCCGTCGGGTGACTCTGCCGTTAATTGCGCCGGGGGTGATTTCCGGGGCGCTGTTTGCCTTTGCCACTTCGTTCGATGAAGTGGTGGTGACGCTGTTCCTCGCCGGCCCCGAGCAAGCGACCTTGCCACGGCAGATGTTCAGCGGGATCCGCGAGAACCTCAGCCCGACGATTGCGGCGGCGGCCACCTTGCTGATCGCTTTTTCGGTGATTTTGTTACTGACGCTGGAATGGCTGCGTGGCCGTAGCGAGAAACTGCGTACCGCGCAGGTCTGACGCCCAGATCAAAAGCCACCCCCTCACCCCAGCCCTCTCCCCCAAGGGGGCGAGGGGGGAAGGGAGCAGATCTTCATGCTGTTCAGAATCTGAGTTCGACTCGGTATTGCACGTCGATGGACTTCGAGAGTGCAGCTCGGTCAGTCCCCTCTCCCTCCGGGAGAGGGTTAGGGTGAGGGGCTTTTGCTCTTGATTATTCACCAACTGAATACCAGACAACCCCAAACCCTCAGCTACGCTTGTGCTCAGCTCCCACATCTATAAGAGGCTGCGCACGATGAGTCTGTCCCAGTTCAAAATCGCTCACAAACTGATCACCGGCGCCGGGGCCATCGAGCAACTGGCCGCCGAACTCACCCGCCTCGATATCGACAACCCGCTGATTGTCACCGACGCCGCGCTGGTCAAGTCCGGCACCGTGGAGCTGGCGCTGTGCCAATTGGGCGGGCGCGAGTACGAGATCTTCGACCGGGTGCTACCGGACCCGGAAATCGCCATCGTCGAAGATTGCATGCGCGTGTATCGCGAGGGCGGGCATGACGGCTTGATCGGCCTGGGCGGCGGCAGTGCCATCGACATCGCCAAGAGCGTTGCCGCGTACGCCGGCTATCACGGCGCGCTGGAAGACCTGTTCGGCGTCGATCAGGTGCCGCGCAAAGGCCCGCCGCTGATCGCCATCCCGACCACCGCCGGCACCGGCTCGGAAGTGACCAACGTCGCCATCCTCTCCGACAAGGTCGCGCAACTGAAGAAAGGCATCGTCAGCGACTACCTGTTGCCGGACGTGGCGCTGGTCAGCCCGCAAATGACCCTGACCTGCCCGCGCAGCGTCACCGCCGCCAGTGGTGTTGATGCGCTGGTGCATGCCATCGAATCCTATCTGTCGGTCAACGCTTCGCCGATCACCGATTCGCTGGCGCTCGGCGCAATCAGGTTGATTGCCAAGTCGCTGCCCAAGGCCTATGCCAATGGCGCCAATCTGCAGGCCCGTGAGGACATGGCCACCGCCAGCCTGATGGCCGGGATGGCGTTCGGCAATGCCGGAGTCGGCGCGGTGCATGCGTTGGCCTATCCGTTGGGCGGGCGCTTCAACATCGCCCATGGCGTCAGTAACGCGTTGTTGCTGCCGTATGTCATGACCTGGAACAAGATGGCCTGCGTCGAGCGCATGCAGGATATCGCCGAAGCCATGGGGGTGAAGACCGTTCATCTGAGCGTCACCGAGGCGGCGGACAAAGCCGTGCAGGCGATGACCGACCTGTGCGCTGCGGTGGAAATTCCTGGCGGGCTGCGCAGTTTCGGTGTGCCGGAAGAGGCGATCCCGGCCATGGCCGTGGAGGCCGCGGGAATCGAGCGTTTGATGCGCAACAACCCGCGCAAGCTCAGCGCTGCGGATATCGAGAAGATCTACCGAGCGGCGTACTGATCATCGCGGTCACGGTGCGCGCACGGAAACTTGAGGTATACAATGCGCGCCATCGTGATTTAGCTCAGAAAAGGTGCGTCATGCAGCCCTTCGTAATTGCTCCGTCGATTCTCTCCGCCGACTTCGCCCGCCTCGGCGAGGAAGTGGACAACGTTCTGGCCGCCGGTGCCGACTTCGTCCACTTCGATGTCATGGACAACCACTACGTGCCGAACCTGACCATCGGCCCGATGGTTTGCGCGGCACTGCGCAAGTACGGCATCACCGCGCCGATCGACGCGCACCTGATGGTCAGCCCGGTGGATCGCATCGTTGGCGACTTCATCGAGGCCGGCGCGACCTACATCACTTTCCACCCGGAAGCCACGCTGCACGTCGATCGTTCGCTGCAACTGATCCGTGAAGGCGGCTGCAAATCCGGCTTGGTGTTCAACCCGGCGACCCCGCTGGACGTGCTCAAGTACGTGATCGACAAGGTCGACATGGTCTTGCTGATGAGCGTCAACCCGGGCTTCGGCGGGCAGAAGTTCATTCCTGGCACCCTCGACAAACTGCGCGAAGCGCGGGCGATCATCGATGCCTCGGGCCGCGACATTCGTCTGGAAATCGACGGCGGCGTCAACGTCAACAACATCCGTGAAATCGCGGCCGCTGGCGCTGACACCTTTGTGGCCGGTTCGGCGATCTTCAATGCACCGAACTATCAGGAAGTCATCGACAAGATGCGTTCCGAACTGGCGCTGGCGCGCCCATGAGCGGTTTTGAGCAGCTGTTCCCGGGGCAACTGCCACGGTTGGTGATGTTCGATCTGGATGGCACGTTGATCGACTCGGTTCCCGACCTGGCGGCGGCGGTGGACACCATGCTGCTCTCCCTCGGCCGCAAGCCTGCCGGTATCGAGGCGGTACGCGAGTGGGTCGGCAATGGCGCACCGGTGCTGGTGCGCCGGGCGCTGGCCGGTGGCATCGATCATTCGGCGGTGGATGACGTCGAGGCCGAGCACGCGCTGGAAGTGTTCATGGAGGCCTATGGCGCCAGTCATGAGCTGACCGTGGTCTATCCCGGCGTACGCGACACTCTCAAATGGCTGCACAAACAGGGCGTGGCCATGGCATTGATCACCAACAAGCCGGAGCGTTTTGTCGCGCCGCTGCTGGATCAGATGAAGATCGGCCGCTACTTCAAGTGGATCATCGGTGGCGATACGCTACCGCAAAAGAAACCCGACCCGGCGGCACTGTTCTTCGTGATGAAAATGGCCAACATCCCGGCCTCGCAATCGCTGTTCGTCGGCGATTCGCGCAGCGACGTGCTGGCGGCGAAAGCGGCGGGGGTCAAGTGCGTGGCGCTGAGCTACGGCTACAACCACGGTCGACCGATTGCCGAGGAATCCCCGGCACTGGTGATCGACGATCTGCGCAAGCTAATTCCCGGTTGCCTCGGTACAGCCGCTGAGATAACGTTGCCCGACGCTGCTCAATCCCATTCTGGAAACGCCATCGTGGTGGTCACCCGCAAACTCTGGATGAAAGTCATCAAGGCCCTGGCCCGCTGGCGTTGGCGCGCCTGACTGATGCCTGGCCGGCTTGCCGGCGCGTTTGCACACCTGACTGATTTGCCCCTCACACCACGAGGCACCCCATGATCCGCGAAGAATTCCTGCGCCTGGCCGCTGACGGCTACAACCGCATTCCGTTGGCCTGCGAAACCCTGGCCGACTTCGACACCCCGCTGTCGATCTACCTGAAACTGGCCGACCAGCCAAACTCCTACCTGCTCGAATCGGTGCAGGGCGGCGAGAAATGGGGTCGTTACTCGATCATCGGCCTGCCGTGCCGCACTGTGCTGCGGGTGCACGACCATCACGTGAGCATCACCGTCGATGGCGTCGAGACCGAAAGCCATGACGTCGAAGACCCGCTGGCTTTCGTCGAAACCTTCAAGGCCCGCTACAACGTGCCGACCATCGCCGGTCTGCCGCGTTTCAATGGGGGGCTGGTCGGCTACTTCGGTTACGACTGCGTGCGCTATGTCGAGAAACGTCTGGGCAAATGCCCGAACCCGGATCCACTGGGCGTGCCGGACATTCTGCTGATGGTTTCCGATGCCGTGGTGGTGTTCGACAACCTCGCCGGCAAGATGCACGCGATTGTTCTGGCCGACCCGGCGCAAGCCGATGCTTACGAGCAAGGCCAGGCGCAATTGCAGGCACTGCTGGAGAAACTGCGCCAGCCGATCACCCCGCGCCGTGGCCTGGATTTCAGCAAGCAACAAGCGGCTGATCCGCTGTTTCGCTCCAGTTTCACCCAGAGCGACTACGAAAAAGCCGTCGACACCATCAAGGAGTACATCCTCGCGGGCGATTGCATGCAGGTCGTGCCGTCGCAGCGCATGTCGATCGACTTCAAGGCGGCGCCGATCGATCTGTATCGTGCCCTGCGTTGCTTCAACCCGACGCCGTACATGTACTTCTTCAACTTCGGCGACTTCCACGTCGTCGGCAGTTCGCCGGAAGTGCTGGTGCGGGTCGAAGACAATTTGATCACCGTGCGCCCGATTGCCGGCACTCGTCCACGCGGAGCCACCGAAGAGGCGGATCTGGCGCTGGAAGAGGATCTGCTGTCGGACGACAAGGAGATCGCCGAGCACTTGATGCTGATCGATCTGGGTCGTAACGACACTGGCCGGGTTTCGGAAATCGGTTCGGTGAAGCTCACCGAGAAAATGGTCATCGAGCGTTATTCCAACGTGATGCACATCGTCTCCAACGTCACCGGCCAGTTGAAGGCCGGGCTGACCGCGATGGACGCGCTGCGGGCGATTCTGCCGGCGGGCACCTTGTCCGGCGCGCCGAAGATCCGTGCGATGGAAATCATCGACGAACTGGAGCCGGTCAAGCGTGGCGTATATGGCGGTGCGGTCGGTTACTTCGCCTGGAACGGCAACATGGACACCGCGATTGCGATTCGTACCGCGGTGATCAAAAACGGCGAACTGCACGTGCAGGCCGGTGGCGGTATTGTTGCCGACTCGGTGCCGGCGCTGGAATGGGAAGAAACCCTGAACAAACGCCGCGCGATGTTCCGCGCCGTGGCCCTGGCTGAGCAGACTCCGGAAAGCTGAGTCCACACAATCCCCCTGTGGGAGCGGGCTTGCTCGCGAATACGGGCTGGCATTCAAAATGGATGTCGGCTGATACACCGCTTTCGCGAGCAAGCCCGCTCCCACATTGTGTTGTGATCAGCCATAAAAAAACGCGGCGCCTGTGAGGGCGCCGCGTTTTTTATGCCAGCAGATCAGAAATCGAGACTGACCCCGACGTTCACCCCCTGCTGGGTAAAGTCATCATCCTTGCGCACGTTGTAGCTGGCGCGCAACGCCAAATCCTGCGTGAGCTTATGGCTCACGCCCAGGTTCAGGCGATTGAGGTTGGTCTGCGGCTCGTAGCCTTCGAGCGTGAAACGGTTGCCCGGCAGGCTGTTGAGGTTGATGGTCAGATCCTGGCGGTCGTCGTTGTACTCACGTTCGTGAGCGAACTCACCGAACACTTCAGTCTGCGCGGTGATCTGGTACTTGCCCTGGATACCCACGCCCAGACGCCGCGAGTTGCGCGACTGGTCATCGAAGGTCAGCGCTGTGGAATCCGCGCCTTTTTCCGAGTAGCCATCGACTTCGGTCTTGCCAAAGTCGGCGCTGACGAACGGCGACAGGTGCCACGGGCTGCTGGCCTGCTGCGCGATGTCGTAGCCGAGGCGGCCGCTGATCGCCAGCACGTAACCGTCGGTATCGCCTTTCTCTCCGCGCTCGTTGACCCCAAGCTGGAATTTACGCTTGAGGCTGTCGTAGTCGAGTTTGCCGGCGGTCATCGCCAGATCGCCCCACCAGCGGTTTTGCTGATACTGGGCGAACGCGGTGCCCATGTAGGAGTTGAGTTTGTATTCCGAGTCGGCGTCGCCGGCTTCGAGTTTCTGGTTATAGAAACCTGCGGCCAAACCGACGCGCCAGGCTTCGTTGACGCGATAGCTGCCGCCGATGTTCAGGTTGTAGCCGTTGCCGTCGGCACTGGCGGCGCTGTGTTGGCCGTCGAAGTCCTGATGTTGACCGCCGCCGGCAACGATGGCGCGCCATTGGCCCACGGCTTGCCAGTTTTCCCAATCGGCCAGCCATTGATTGCGCAGTTCATCCTGATGCGCGCGCAACGAACCCTGGGCCATTTCCGGCAGCAGGGTCAGCTCCCAAGGGGCGGCGAGCAGCGAGTAGGCGTAGTCGGCAATCAAGCGCTGGCCGGCTTCGGTCGGGTGCACTGCGTCGTTGTAGATCAGCTTGGTCGGATCCGGCGTAGCGCTGTTGATGCCGTATCGGGCGTTCTCGGTGCAACTGTTGCCGCTGAAGCAGGTGGCCGTCAGGTTCTGGTCGGTCGCGAGGCCGAACTGCGCCGGGTTGGCGAACGCTTCTTTGAGCAGCACCGGGATGTTCAGCGGGATGATTTCGGCGTTGATGCCCTGCAACTGCTTGACCAGCTCGGTGTTGAACTGGGCGCTGAGCTGCGAGGTGAAACCCTGCAGCGGCGAGCCGTTGATGGCCGGGGTCAGGCCGATGTCCGGCAGCAGCCAGACCATGATGTATTTGGCGCCGGCGCCTTGCAGCGTGCGGGCGCTGTCGGCCAGGCGATCGGCTGCGGCGCTGGCCTGATCGAGACTGAGTACGCGGCCTTGAAGGAAATCGTTGCCGCCCCCCGACAGGTAATACAGCGCGTTCGGGTCGGCACGGAAGCCGTTCGACGGCAGGTAACCGCTGCGGGTGCGTTCGCCGGTGGCGGACTGGGTGGTGATCGAGTCGAGGATCTGGTCGGTACGGTAACCGCCCACCGCCCAGTTGTTGCCATCGGCCAGACCTTCACCGGCGCGCACGGCCGAGGACGAGGAGGCGGTCTGGTCGGGGTTGAAACCGAGTTTGCCGCCGATGATCTGGGTGGCGTTGAGGTCACGGTTTTCTCCGGTACCGTCCTTGTACAGCGGACCGGTGCGGTTGGTGTAGCGCTGCGTGGCGCCGGCCGGGCCGCCGCTGTCCTTGAAGGTCCCGGCATCGTTCAGGCTGTCGCCGAAGACGATGAAGTTAGAGTAGGGCGCGGGTGCTGCGTACGCCTGGGCGCAAGCCATGGCGAGCAGGCAACCGGCGAGCGGTACAAACAACGTCTGTTTGATCATGAGCAAGTCCGTTTATTTATTGTTGTAGGTGAACGAAACGACAGTACCAAAAACTCCCGGCGTTTTGCCATCGGTCGCGAAGCCTCCCTTAGTTTTGTCCCCCGTCAGCCCCGCCATATTGCACGCTCCGTCCAGCTAAGTTACTGTGCCGGAACGTATGAACGAGACCTTCCCCGTGTTGATCGTCAGCAAACTTCTGGATCAAGTCATCAAGGCACACGCCCGTTGGCGTTGGCGCGCCTGAATCTTTTCTGCCGGCCCGGCCGGATCTGTATCGCTTTGCCTTCCTTGCCCGTTTGAAATGCCGCTGTGCCGACGCCACCTGCGCGTCCGACATCGTGCAGCGCCCTGCGGGCAAGTCATTCGAAGGCTGTCTTCAAGTCAGAATTCAAGAGGTTCGAAACGCCATGTTGCTGATGATCGACAACTACGACTCCTTTACTTACAACGTTGTGCAGTACCTCGGCGAGCTGGGTGCCGAGGTCAAAGTCGTGCGCAACGACGAACTGACCGTCGCCGAAATCGAAGCGCTCAACCCCGAGCGCATCGTGGTCTCGCCAGGCCCGTGCACGCCGACCGAAGCCGGCATTTCCATCGAAGCCATCAAGCATTTCGCCGGCAAACTGCCGATCCTCGGCGTCTGCCTCGGCCATCAATCGATTGGCCAAGCGTTCGGCGGCGATGTCGTGCGTGCCCGTCAGGTGATGCACGGTAAGACTAGCCCGGTATTCCATGAGGACAAGGGCGTTTTCGCCGGTCTGAATCATCCGCTGACGGTTACCCGCTACCACTCGCTGATCGTCAAGCACGATACTTTGCCCGAGTGCCTTGAGCTGACCGCGTGGACGCAGCACGATGATGGTTCAGTCGACGAAATCATGGGCCTGCGGCACAAGACCCTGAACATTGAGGGCGTACAGTTCCACCCTGAGTCGATCCTGACCGAGCAGGGCCATGAACTGTTTGCCAACTTCCTCAAACAAACCGGCGGCACGCGCTAAGGACTTCCCATGAATATCAAGACAGCCCTGAGCCGTATCGTCGAACACCTCGACCTCAGCACCGAAGAAATGCGCGACGTGATGCGCGAAATCATGACCGGTCAATGCACCGAGGCGCAGATCGGCGCATTCATGATGGCCATGCGCATGAAGAGCGAGAGCATCGATGAAATCGTCGGCGCCGTTTCGGTGATGCGTGAGCTGGCCGATCAGGTCGAACTCAAGACCCTCGACGGCGTGGTCGATGTGGTCGGCACTGGCGGTGACGGTGCGAACATTTTCAACGTGTCGACGGCGTCCGCGTTTGTCGTCGCGGCAGCCGGTTGTACCGTGGCCAAGCACGGCAACCGCGCGGTATCGGGCAAGAGCGGCAGCGCCGACTTGCTCGAAGCAGCCGGCATCTACCTGAACCTGACGCCGGTACAGGTCGCCCGTTGCATCGACAACGTCGGCATCGGTTTCATGTTTGCCCAGACTCATCACAAAGCCATGAAGTACGCCGCTGGCCCGCGTCGCGATCTCGGCCTGCGTACGCTGTTCAACATGCTCGGCCCGCTTACGAATCCGGCCGGTGTCAAACATCAGGTGGTGGGCGTGTTTACGCCCGCGCTGTGCCGGCCATTGGCCGAAGTCTTGCAGCGCCTGGGCAGCAAGCACGTACTGGTGGTGCATTCGAAGGACGGTCTGGACGAGTTCAGTCTCGCCGCGCCGACCTTCGTCGCTGAACTGAAGAACAACGAAATCACCGAATATTGGGTCGAGCCGGAAGATCTGGGCATGAAGAGCCAGAGCCTGCACGGCCTCTCGGTCGAAGGCCCGGAAGCGTCGTTGGCGCTGATTCGCGATGCGCTGGGCAAGCGCAAGACCGAGAACGGCCAGAAAGCTGCCGAAATGATTGTGCTCAATGCCGGTGCGGCGCTGTACGCGGCTGACCTGTCGACCAGTCTCAAAGAAGGCGTGGCACTTGCGCACGATGCTCTGCACACCGGTCTTGCTCGGGAAAAACTCGAGGAGTTGGGTGCCTTTACCGCGGTATTCAAAGTGGAGAATGAGGGATGAGTGTACCGACGGTTCTGGAA